>NZ_RHGZ01000004.1:0-197164 GCF_003789045.1 Marinobacter sp. R17
CCTGATACCTCCGGATCCACTTGTACGCCGTCTTGCGACTGATGCCGTATCCGCGGGCCAGGTCGCTCACACCATGCTCGCTCCGCAGCCAGTCTGCGATGAACTGCATCTTAAGATCCATTACACAAGTCTCTCTCCAGGGCATGGGCGCATCCTCCTTGCCCATACCGTAACTTGTGTCACCCATGTTCCCGGTTTGAGGTGTTACCTATGTTGCCGGTTTGCACACTCCAAACCTCTCTCCCTCGAGGGGAGAGAGGCTTCTTGGGCCTCTCACTCAGGGATCTACCTCGAGGGCGGCGGAAGCGATGGCCTCCATGGGTTTCTGACTCCCAACGCCTATTCCGCCCGCACATGGTGCACTATCTAACCAACTGACCCGAAACGGCTCTGTCACCTCGCACGCTGCCGAACCCGGGTTCACAGTAACCATCTGATGTTAAAAGAAATTAAAATCTGGCACGCCTAATGCTTAGTATTAAGTGACGATTACGCGTACTGAATCGGCTCAGTACCTCACGAGGGTGTTTCAAAAGCGTCGCGAGCGACGGCCAGACAAGGCGAAAATTAACGAAAGAGCGCAGTTTACGGGTTGTAAATGAGCATCTTGAGGCGATTTTCAACGCCGTATGGCCGAGCGCAGTAGCTTTTGCTCCACCCTCACACAGTTTGACTACAGACGATGACGATCTGCAGGCATTGGCGCCTGCCCCCGGCGACGGGGGTGGGCGTTTTTTTATGCCCAAAGGAAAAGATGACATAGGAGAGACGCATGGCGAGCCGTATCCTGACAGCAACCTTTGCTGCCGTATTGGGGCTGACACAATCCGTGACCGCATTCGGTGACGAGATCGGTCCCCCGGAAAAACCCGACCTCAAGCTGGGCTTTATCAAACTCACCGATATGGCCCCACTGGCTGTCGCCTGGGAAAACGGCTACTTCATGGATGAAGGCCTGTTCGTGGAACTGGAAGCCCAGGCCAACTGGAAAGTCCTGCTCGACCGGGTCATCACCGGTGAACTGGACGGTGCCCACATGCTGGCGGGCCAACCGCTGGGGGCCACCATTGGCTACGGCACCCAGGCCAACATCATCACCGCCTTCAGCATGGACCTGAACGGCAACGGCATCACGGTGTCCGACGGCGTCTGGGACCAGATGAAGCCGAACATTCCGACCAACGCCGACGGCAAACCCCAGCACCCGATCAGCGCCTCCGCGCTCAAGCCGGTCGTCGAGAAACAGCGCAACGCCGGCGAGCCGTTCAAGATGGGCATGGTGTTCCCGGTGTCGACCCACAACTACGAGCTGCGCTACTGGCTCGCAGCCGGCGGCCTGAACCCCGGGTATTACGCGCCGCAGAACGGCGACACCAGTGGCACCCTGCAGGCGGACGTGCAACTGTCCGTCACCCCGCCGCCGCAGATGCCCTCGACGCTGGAAGCCGGCACCATCCAGGGCTACTGCGTGGGTGAACCGTGGAACCAGCAGGCCGTGTTCAAAGGCATTGGCGTGCCGGTGATCACCGACTATGAGATCTGGCCCAACAACCCGGAGAAGGTCTTCGGCGTGACCGAGCAATGGGCCGAGAAATACCCCAACACCCATCTGCACCTGCTGCGTGCCCTGATCCGCGCCGCCTACTGGCTGGACGAGAACAACAACGCCAATCGTGAAGCCGCGGTGAAGATGTTGGCCCGACCCAATTACGTCGGTGCGGACGAAGAAGTCATCGCTAACTCCATGACCGGCACCTTCGAATACGAGAAAGGCGACGTGCGTGAAGTGCCCGACTTCAACGTCTTCTTCCGCTACTTCGCCACCTACCCGTACCCGTCGGATGCCATCTGGTACCTGACCCAGATGCGCCGTTGGGGCCAGATTCCGGAACAGAAGTCGGACGGCTGGTACATGGACATCGCCAAGAAAGTCTATCGCGCGGATATCTATGAGGAAGCCGCCAAGTCCCTGATCGCCGACGGCACGCTGCCGGCCAGCGCGTTCCCGGATTTCGACAAGGAAAACTTCACCCGCCCGCACGAGGGTGAATTCATCGACGGTGTGGCGTTCGATCCGAAACAGCCCAACGCCTATATCGACAGCTTCCCCATCGGACTTAAAGGCAAGGAGACCCCGTAACCGGGTCCCGGGAGACAAACCATGAGCACGCTAACGTCCACCAATCCACTGCTGCAGCTGATCCGACGCCGCTATCCGGACGTCACCGGCAAGGCACTGCTGCAGTCGGTGACCCTGCCGGTGCTGGGCATCGCGTTATTCCTGATTGCCTGGCAACTGGTCGCGCCCCAGATCAACACGTCGCTGGGCAATTTCCCGACCCCGGCCAACGTTTATGAACAGGCCGGTCAGTTGTGGCAGGAACACCAGAACGAACAGGATCGGGCGGACCGCTACGTCGAGATGCAGGAGAAGCGCAACGCGCGCATCCTTGCCGACAACCCGGATGCAGAAACCCGAATCCGGCCATATCCCGGGGCACCGACGTTCATCGACCAGATCTTCACCAGCCTGAAGACCGTGCTGGCCGGGTTCTTCCTGGCCACGATCATCGCGGTGCCGCTGGGGATCATGATCGGGCTCAATCGCTACTTCGCGGCAGCGGCCAACCCGATCATCCAGATCTTCAAACCGGTCTCGCCGCTGGCCTGGCTGCCGCTGGTGACCATGGTGGTCTCCGCCACTTACGTGAGTGACGACCCGATGTTCGAGAAGTCGTTCATCACCTCGATGGTTACCGTCACCCTGTGCAGCCTCTGGCCCACACTGATCAACACCGCCACGGGCGTGGCCCAGGTCAATCCGGATCTGGTGAACGTTTCCAAGGTGCTGCGCCTGCCGTTCTGGACCCACGCCCGCAAGGTGGTCCTGCCGGCGGCGGTGCCGATGATCTTCACCGGCCTGCGGGTTTCTCTGGGCATCGCGTGGATGGTGCTGATTGCCGCCGAAATGCTGGCCCAGAATCCCGGTCTGGGGAAATTCGTCTGGGACGAATTCCAGAACGGCAGCAGCGACTCCCTGAGCCGCATCATGGTGGCCGTGCTGGCCATCGGCTTCATCGGCTATGTGCTGGACCGGATCATGCTGATGATCCAGCGCAAAGTCGCCTGGGACGAATAAACACGGACTCTCGAGGAGACCGACCATGAGTAAATCGCATCTTGAACTCACCGGCGTCAGCATGAGCTTCGACACCCCCCAGGGTCCGTTCCAGGCGCTGGACACCATCAACCTGAAAATCCGCAAGGGCGAGTTCGTCTCGCTGATCGGCCACTCCGGCTGCGGCAAGTCCACGGTCCTGAACATCGTCGCTGGCCTGCTGCAGGCCAGCCAGGGCGGCTGCGTGCTCGACGGCCACGAGGTCAACACGCCGGGCCCCGAGCGGGCGGTAGTGTTCCAGAACCACGCCCTGATGCCCTGGCTGACCGTCTACGAGAACGTGGAGCTGGCCGTGCGTCAGGTTTTCCGCAAGACCATGACCAAGCGTGAGCGAACGGACTGGATCCTGCACAACCTGGAGCTGGTCAACATGGCCCACGCCCGGGACAAGCGCCCCGGCGAGATTTCCGGCGGCATGGCCCAGCGGGTCGGCATCGCCCGAGCCCTGTCCATGCGCCCCAGCGTCCTGCTGATGGACGAACCCTTCGGCGCGCTGGACGCCCTGACCCGCGCCCACCTGCAGGATGCCCTGATGGAAATCCAGCAGGATCTGAACAGCACGGTCATCATGATCACCCACGACGTGGACGAGGCGGTGCTGCTGTCGGACCGCATCGTGATGATGACCAACGGCCCGGCGGCCACCGTGGGCGAAGAACTGACCATCGACCTGCCACGCCCGCGCAACCGGGTCACCCTGGCGGATGACGACCAGTACGTTCACTACCGCCAGGCCGTGCTGCGCTTCCTGTACGAAAAGCAGCGTTTCCCGGGAAAGGGCAGCACACCGGAGACGGTGAAGACGGCCGAAGAAACGAGCGAAGCCGCGGAGTCGCCGATGGCCACCCCCGACCCGGTGTCGGCGGAACCGGTGAAGGCCGAAAAGCCGGTGGCCACGGCGGAGCATCACTGATCGTTTTTAGTGCATTTTCAACCCATCACGAACCAGTGCTGGGCAACCGAAAGAGGATGGAGAGAGCCGAAAAGCCGGTAACCGATTGTTTTTAAAGCCACACCAATACTGGCACGGTTATCGCTTTATATAGATCAGGACGACTTGCCCGATCAGGGATTGATCGGACCATCAAACATCGTTGTTGGCACTGACGCCGGACCATCGCTCTCCGCAAGGAGAAGATGCTCCGGCTTTTTTTGTTGGCGGAAAAAGGTCAGGAACCCATGGCAGAACGCACATTACTGGTGGTTGGACACGGCATGGTGGCCCAGCGTTTGCTGGAGCGACTGGTGGCCAGTGCCGATCATCCGTACACAAGCATCGACGTGCTGAGCGCCGAAGCCGTGCCCGCCTACAACCGGGTACTGCTGTCCTCGGTGCTGGCCGGCGACGCGAGTCTGGACGCCATCACCCTGCAACCACTGGACTGGTTCCGTGCCCACCGGATCCGCCTGCACCCGGACACCCGGGTGACCCGGCTGGACGCCAACGCAAAGCAGGTAACCGCCGAGGATGGCCGCACCTTCGGGTACGACGACCTGGTGATCGCCACCGGCGCACGGCCCTCGTCGCTGTCGCTCCCGGGGGAATCCCTGGAAGGCGTGGTGACCTTCCGCGACATCCGCGACACCGAGCAGCTGCTGGCCATGAGCGCTCATTACCGTCGTGCCGTCGTCATCGGTGGCGGCTTCCTGGGGCTGGAAGCCGCGGAAGGGCTGAGCCAGCAGGGCATGGCGGTCACCGTGATTCATCGCAGCCCCCACCTGCTCAACCGCCAGCTTGACCCCACCGCCGGGGAACTGCTCGGCGAGGCGCTGGAAGCCCGCGGCATTCACTGCATCACCGGCGAATCCCCGCGCAGCCTGGTGGGCCAGCGCCGGGTTCGGGCGGTGGAGCTGTCGAACGAAACCCTCGTCAGCACCGACCTGGTGGTCCTGGCCGCCGGCATTACGCCCAACGCCGAACTGGCCCGCGATGCCGGTCTGGACTGTGACCGGGGCATCCATATCGATCACCAGCTGCAAACGAGCGCGGACAACGTCTACGCCCTCGGCGAATGTTGCCAGTTGGGTGAGCACACCTTCGGGCTGGTGGAGCCGGGCTACCAGCAGGCCGAGATCCTGGCGGGCGTCCTATGCGGCGACGCCGAGCGGTTCGAGCCGAGCGATGTTGCCACCCGGCTCAAGATCAGCGGCATCCCCATTTTCTCCTGCGGCCAGGCCAGGCCCGGCCCGGACACCGAATCCGTGATCTGGCAGGACCACGAATCCGCCCGTTACTGCCACCTCCTGCTGCGGGATAACCGCCTGGCGGGCGCCGTCCTGTTTGGCGAGACCCAGGATGGCCCGTGGTATTTCGACCAACTTCAGCAACAGCGGGACCTGTCGGCCTACCGGCAGCAACTCGCTTTTGGCGCCGCTTACTGCGACGCCTGACGGACAGACAGAGAGAGAGACAGACCATGGCAAACAAAACATTGATCGTGATCGGGAATGGCATGGTTGGCCATCACTTTCTCGAACAGTTTGCAGAGACGCCCGCCGCCGCGGACTACGATATCCACGTGTTCGGCGAGGAACCGCTGATCGCCTACGACCGGGTTCATCTGTCCGAGTATTTCGGCGGTTCCACCCACGCCGACCTGGCGCTGGGTACCACCGAGGACTACGCCGCCAAAGGCCTGACCCTGCACCTGGACGAGCCGGTGACCGAACTGGACCGGGATAACCGCAAAGTCCTGACCCCCAAGGGGGAATACACCTACGACGCGGTGGTGCTGGCGACCGGTTCCTACCCGTTCGTGCCGCCCATCGACGGCCACGACCGGGACCACTGCCTGGTCTACCGCACCCTGGCGGACCTGGATGCCATTCGCGCCAGCGCCGAAGGCAGGAAAACCGGCGTCGTCGTTGGCGGCGGCCTGCTGGGACTCGAAGCGGCCAACGCCCTCAAGAGCCTGGGCCTGGAAGCCCACGTGGTGGAATTCGCCCCGCGCCTGATGCCGGTGCAGCTGGACGCCGACGGCGGCGCGCTGCTCAAGCGCAAGATCGAGGAATTGGGCGTTCAGGTGCACACCGAGAAGGCCACTACCGCTATCGTGCCGGGGGAGGAAGCCCGTCTGCGCATGAACTTCTCCGACGACACGCACCTGGAAACCGACCTGATCGTGTTCTCCGCCGGCATCCGCCCGCAGGACACCCTGGCCCGGTCCAGCGGCCTCGAGATCGGCGAGCGCGGCGGTATCGTCATCGACGACCAGTGCACCACGTCCGACCCGCAGGTGTTCGCGATCGGTGAGTGCGCGCTGTGGGACAACCGCATCTTTGGCCTGGTGGCCCCGGGCTACACCATGGCCCGCACGCTGGCGGCGCGCCTGAACCAGGACGCGGAAGCCGGCTTCCGTGGCGCCGACATGAGCACCAAGCTCAAGCTGCTGGGCGTGGATGTGGGCTCGATTGGTGACGCCCACGGTGCCACGCCGGGCGCCCGCAACATCCGCATCAACGACGAGCAGGCCGGCACCTACGGCCGCCTGGTGATCAGCGAAGACGGCAAGAAACTGCTGGGTGCCATCCTGGTGGGCGACAACGGGCCCTACGACACGCTGCTGCAATACGCGCTGAACGGCATCGACCTGCCCAAGAACCCGGAAAGCCTGATCCTGCCAGTCTCCGAGGGCGGCGCCCCGGCACTGGGCCCGGATGCGCTGCCGGAGACGGCCTCGATCTGCTCGTGCCACAACGTCAGCAAGGGCGACATCTGCGGCGCCATCGACGCCGGCTGCACGGACCTCGGCGCGGTGAAGGGCGAGACCAAGGCCAGCACCGGCTGCGGCGGCTGCGCGGCCCTGCTCAAATCCGTGGTGGACAACGAGCTGGAAAAACGCGGCGTGGAGGTCAGCAAGGACATCTGCGAACACTTCCCCTACAGCCGCCAGGAGCTGTTCCACCTGGTGAAGGTCAACGGCATCCGCACCTTCCACAGTCTGATCAAGCAGCACGGCAAGGGCCACGGTTGCGATATCTGTAAACCGGCGGTCGCCTCGATCCTGGCCACCTGCTGGAACGAGCACATCATGGCCACCGACCACGTGCCCCTGCAGGACACCAACGACACCTTCATGGCCAACATGCAGAAGAACGGCACCTACTCCATCGTGCCGCGCATCCCGGGCGGTGAAATCACCCCGGACAAGCTGATCGTGCTGGGTGAAGTGGCCAAGGAATACAACCTCTACACCAAGATCACCGGCGGCCAGCGGGTGGACCTGTTCGGCGCCACGCTCAGCGAGTTGCCGGAGATCTGGGAAAAACTGATCGCCGCCGGCTTCGAGACCGGCCACGCCTACGGCAAGTCGGTGCGCACGGTGAAATCCTGCGTCGGCAGCACCTGGTGCCGCTACGGCGTGCAGGACAGCGTGGGCATGGCCATCCGGCTGGAGGAGCGCTACAAGGGCCTGCGCTCCCCGCACAAGCTCAAGTTCGCCGTGTCCGGCTGTACCCGGGAATGCGCCGAGGCCCAGAGCAAGGACATCGGCGTGATTGCCACCGAGAACGGTTGGAACCTCTACGTCTGCGGCAACGGCGGCATGCGCCCACGCCACGCCGACCTGTTCGCCACCGACCTGTCCGACGACGAACTGATCCGCACCATCGACCGAGTGCTGATGTTCTATGTGCGCACCGCCGACCGCCTGCAGCGCACCAGCGTCTGGCTGGAGAACCTGGAAGGCGGCCTGGACTACCTGAAAGAGGTCGTGCTGGACGACAGCCTCGGCCTGGGCGAGGAACTGGAAGCCCACATGCAGGGCATCATCGGCACCTACCAGTGCGAGTGGAAGACCACCGTGGAGGATCCGGAGAAGCGCAAGCGCTTCCGCGAATTCGTCAACGCGCCGGAGAAGAAAGACCCGGTACAGCACTGGACCACCGAACGCGACCAGCGCCGCCCGCTGGCCAAAGCCGACATCGCCTGAGATCGATCTTCGGCCAGCATTTTATGGAAGGAGCAAACACCATGACTGCACACAACAACTGGGAAGCCGTCTGCACGGTGGACGATCTGGTGCCGGAGTCCGGCATCGCGGTCTGGACCGAAGCCGGTCCGGTGGCGGTGTTCTACCTGCCGCATCACCTGCCGGCCCTGTTCGCCATCAGCCACACCGACCCGTTCAGCGGCGCCAACGTGCTGGCCCGGGGCATTACCGGCGATCTGAAAGGGGAACCGGTGGTGGCGTCGCCGCTGTACAAGCAGCACTTCAGCCTGCGCACCGGGATCTGCATGGAAGACGAATCCGTGCGGGTGAAGGCCTATCCGGTATTGCTGGACGGCGACCGGGTGCGCCTGAAGGTGCCGGCGTCCCAGCGCCGGACCACCGCCGCCTGATGCCCGTTGCCGCCGCTACAGCCAGCGGCGGCGGCGAAAGTACCAGACCAGGGCCCCGGTCATGACGAGCATGACGCCCCACACCAGGGGGTAGCCGTAGCGGGCGTACAGTTCCGGCATCGCCCAGGGGTTGTCCGGGTTCCCGAAGTTCATACCGTAGACGCCAACGATGAAGGTCAACGGTATGAAGATGGTGGCGATGATGGTCAGCACCCGCATGGTGTCGTTCGTCCGGTTACTGATCGCCGACAGGTACAGGTCCAGCATGCTGGTGGCCATGTCCCGGAAGCTTTCCAGCAGCTCGATGATCTGCACGCTGTGGTCCATGCAGTCCCGCAGGTACACCAGGGTCTCCGGCTTGATTCGATGGTCCTCGGTCCGCATGGCGCTGGCGATCATCTCGCGCTGGGGCCAGAGTATCCGCCGCATGAGCAACAGCTCCCGCTTCAGGCGGTGGATGGCCGCCAGCGTCTGCCGGTCCGGATGTGCCAGCAACTCGCTTTCCAGGACTTCCAGATCGTCGCCGAACGACTCGAGGACGGGAAAACCGGAATCGACGACGAAGTCGAGCAGCGCGTAGAGCAGGTAGTCGATACCCCGGGAGGTAAACCGCCGGCCGTTCGGCTGGCGTATCCGTTTGCGGATGGGATCGAACGGGTCCGCGGCCAGCGGACAGAAGCAGATCAGGTAATTCTCGCCCACAAACAGGCTGATCTGGACTATTTCCAGACTGCCGTCGTTCAGTCGAGGGAAGGCCGCGGTGACGAAGAGCTGCTGGTCGTACGACTCGATCTTTGGCCGCTGGCCCGCGTTGAGGACATCCTCCAGGGCGAGATCATGCAGACCGAACAGGTCCCCGAACTGGCGCAAGGTATCCGGGCCGACGGCGCCGTTGATCTGCACCCAGGTCTTGGAGTCGCGTTCCAGGTAGCGGACGCAATCCTGCACGGCGTCCAGATCCAGCTCCTCGACGCCTTCCTCGGTGTAGTCCGTCAGATGCATCGACAGGGGCGCTGTCGTTGCCGGACTCCGCTGGACCAGCGTGCCCGGCGCCGTGCCCGGTTCGTGGTAATGCTTGCGAAAGTAGCTCATCGCGCTGACCGCCTCCGTTCGGTTACCGGAACATCGACCACGAATCAGTCCATGATGGACGCGTTCTTCACCGAGATCTGGTCGTTCAGCGTCCAGAAGTCATAGAGCACCCCCAGACCGCACAGTCCCAGGGTCAGCAGGTAGATCACACCGGTGATCCACTTGCCCATGTACATGCGATGAACACCGAACGCTCCCAAGAAGGTGAGCAGCAGCCAGGCGATGTTGTAGCTGGTATCGCCGCCGCGAAAGCGGAAATCGGCTTCCCGGTCCATCGACGGAATCAGGAACAGGTCGATGATCCAGCCGATGAAGAACAGACCCAGGGTGAAAAACCAGATGGTCCCGGTGACCGGCTTGCCGTAGTAGAAACGGTGCGACCCCAGGAACCCGAAAATCCAGAGCAGATAGCCAAACAGCTTGCTGTGCGTGTCCGTCTGCGGCATGCGTGCCTCTCCAGCCAGATGAGGTGTCTCGATCAGTCACACTTGCAGACCGGGGCTCAGGGCCCGAGTTCCGGCGCCGGGTCCGGCCCGTCCTCGCGGAATTCGCTCGCCGACTTGCCGGTCCACTTGCGGAAAGCGCGACTGAAGTTTGAAAGATCAGCATAACCCAGCTCGTAGGCAATTTCGCTAATCGATTGATTCGTGTAGCGCAGCAGCTGGATGGCGCGATCCTTGAGGACCGCTTCGACAATTTCACGGTAGGTGGTCTCCCGATCCGCCAGCCGGCGTTTCAGGGTGCGCGACGACACGCAGAAGCGCTCCGCCATGTCCTCCAGGGACGGCAGCGGGCCGGGCATCACGTGCAGCATGTTGCGGATGGCGATGACGATGTCCCCTTGTTCTTTCAGGGCTTTCTGCAATTCAAATTCACACTGGCTGCGCGCCATATCCGACGCATCGGCGTCCGCCAGGCGCATGCGGATATCCAGGAAACGCTTGGGGAAAATCAGCATCTCCGAATCCGCGCTGTAATCGAAACGGATCGGCAACTGATGCGCGAAATCCCGGTAGTAGGCGGGCTCCGGGCAGGACAAGCGCGCCGAGACGCCGGGCAGCTTGCCATTGCGCAATTCGAACCCCAGCTCCTCGCCGCTGGCGTGGTCCACCAGCTGTTCCGCCAGCAACACCAGCGTCGCCATCACGGTTTCCGCCAGGAAGTGATAGAGCGAAGGCACTTCGAATTCTGCTTTCAGCTGGACCAGCACGTGCTCGCCGGTGTCCCGCATGATCATACTCAGGAACGGCGCCCGCAGCTGCAGGTAACGACGCACGGAATCCAGCGCGCCGCCGACGGTTGGGCTGGTCAGTGCCGCAAAGCCCAGGGTGCCGTGGATGGTGACCCGCAGTTCCCGGGCCAGCGCAAAGCTCAGCCCCTTTTGACCGGCCAGCGCCACCGCGCGATCGGCCATGATCACGGCGTCGGTCACAAACACCCGGCTGTCGGCCGCCTGCAGATCGGTCTTTGAAAAGCTGAGCCCTTCGTACAGAGGCCGGTCGTCAAACCCCAGGCGCTTGACGGTATCCCCCAGGACACGCAAATACACGCCGGGCAACAGGAACAGCCCCAGCATCTGGCGCTCTCGATCCGGACTCACCTTGGCCATCCTGTTTCCTTCTTCGATTGACTCGGGGGGACACGGCCCATGGCGGGCCGACGGCATAGGTCGATGCTACCAGATGCACCGACCCCCCACTATTTGGCGTAGCGCCCGAAAATCCTGTCGTTCTGGTCAATTCAGGCCCGCAAAAACGCCCGTGTGTCCCATCATCCACGACGGCCGTCCCGTTTGCGCATGGCCGAAATCGCTTGCACCCCACAGACTGGCCCCATGACATCGCGGCTTGCGTCATTCACCACCATCACCGACGCAAGTCTGAGCCATGAGCGCCCCGACGTTTGGCGCATAGGAGGATCCATGCTGAGAACAGCGATCGCAAACAAAAAGGCAGCCGTCCGTAAACCCGACCATGTGGACATCAAACCCCAGCGCATGGGTTTCGAGTTCGGTGACCAGGTACCCCGTTACTGGCTCGACAACAGCCCGTTCCTGAGCCACATGATGAACGCGCTGTCGGTCCTGTTCCCCCAGGGCGAACAGTTCTTCGTCGATTCCGTCCGCTACTACCGGGACCAGATCACCGATCCGGCCCTGAAGAAAGAAGTCGCCGGCTTTATCGGCCAGGAAGCCATGCACTCGCTGGAACACATCGCCATGAACCAGCACGTGCGCGACCAAGACATGCCGGTGGAAGACATGGAACACCACCTGCGCATACTGCTGGACGGTTTCGGCAAGCGCCTGCCCAAGCGCCACCAGCTGGCCATCACCTGTGCCCTGGAGCACATGACCGCCATGATGGCCGACATGCTGCTCGAGCGTGACGACGTGCGCGAAGACATGCACGAAACCATGCGCCCGCTGTGGGTCTGGCACGCCATCGAGGAAACCGAGCACAAGGCGGTGACCTACGACGTGTTCCAGGAAGTGGGCGGCACCTACCTGGAGCGCTCGTTCTACCAGATCCTGAGCACCGCGCTGCTGGGCGTGATGACTACCTACTTCACCGCCCGCATGATGTGGAACGACAAGCGCGGCTTCTCACTGAAAGACGTGGGTAAAGGGATGTGGCGCATGTGGGGCACCGATGGCGTCTTTTCCAGCCTGATCCCCACCTGGATGGAATACTTCAAGCCCGGTTTCCATCCCTGGGAGCACGACAACAGCGAGCTGATCGCCCGCTTCAAGTCCGAGGTGGCCGAGTACATCGCGCCGCAATACCGCAACGGTAACCGCCGGACGCTGCAGTAATTCGAAGTCCTTGCCTGCCCGTTCGAGCCCGCCTTTGAGCGGGCTTTTTTGTGGGGGCATGGTCGAGATGTTCGGGATGACATCGGTTGTCCTGTGGACAGCTCCGAAGCTGAAGCGCCGGCTACATTCAAGAAGCCACCCCCAAACATGTAGCAGATGCTTCAGCTTCTGAGGCGCCGCCAGGTGCCCATCATTCACTCCAAGGTCCTGATCGCTGTCCGCGCACCATGGACGTTCTGCACGAGGCCCGATCGAAACCAATGGAGGCCATCGCTGGAGCAGAGGACAGGACGTCCTCGTCACATAAGCGGCCAGGGACGGCCCTCTTAGGTGACGGAAGCGATGGCCTCCATTGGTTTCAGACTCCCAAGGTCATTGCCACCTCCACTGAACCCACCCTCATTTTTCGATTGCTCTACGACAAAGGTTCATTTGACAGAAACCCGCTTTGGGTGAAGGTTTAAGGTTCGTCCGGATTGAATCGGATCATGCCAACAGGAGGGAGTCGAATATGAAACGTCTGCTAATGCTGGTCGGCGATTATGTCGAGGATTATGAAGTGATGGTGCCGTTCCAGGCGCTGATGGCGGTGGGCTACGAAGTCCATGCCGTGTGCCCGGACAAGAAGTCCGGCGAGACCGTCCGCACCGCCATCCATGATTTTGAAGGCGACCAGACCTACTCGGAAAAACCCGGCCACAACTTTGCGCTGAACGCCACCTTTGCGGCCATCAATCCATCGGACTATGACGGACTGGTGGTTCCAGGCGGTCGGGCGCCGGAATACCTGCGCCTGAATGAGGACGTGCTGAAAGTGGTACGGCACTTCTTCGAAACCAACAAACCGGTCGCCGCCATCTGTCACGGCGCCCAGCTGCTGGCAGCCGCGGGCGTACTGGAAGGCCGGGACTGCTCTGCCTATCCCGCCTGCGCGCCGGAAGTCACCGGTGCCGGCGGCCAGTATCAGTCCATCGAGGTGAACGAAGCCCACGTGGACGGCAACCTGGTCACGGCGCCAGCCTGGCCGGCGCATCCGGCGTGGATCGCCAAGTTCCTGGAGGTCATGGGCGCGAAGATTACATTGTAATGCACCAGGACCTGACCAGGCCGGGTGAACGCTCACCCGGCCTGTATTGAGTGCCGATCAGACGTACAGGTTCTTGCGCGAGAAGCGTGCGACCAGCGGCTGGTAGGCGGCGCCAAGGGCACGGTTGAGCACTTCGATACCCCAGGCGTCCGGTCCCACCAGAATGCGGGACTCGTCCTTTTCGATTCCGCGCACGATGATGTTCGCCGCCTTTTCCGGCGTGGTCATCGCCAGCTTGTCAAAGCCGCTGCGCTGGGCTTCGGCATTCTCCGACTTGCCCATGCGCGCGGCCCGGGCAATGTTGGTCTTGATGCCGCCCGGGTGCACGCAGCTGACGGTCACCGGCTGGTTCTCCAGCGCCATCTCCTGGCGCAGGGCTTCGGTGAAGCCGCGCACCGCAAACTTGGCGGCGTTGTAGGCACTCTGCTTGGGCACCCCAATCAGACCGAAAACACTGGAAATGTTGACCACATGCCCATCGCCGGAGTTGATCAGGTGCGGCAGGAACGCTCGCGTCCCGTGGGCCACGCCCCAGAAATCAATATCCATGATCCACTTGAAATCCTCGTCGGTCATCTCGCGGACCGACGCCGACAGGGCCACGCCGGCGTTGTTGATCACCAGATTCACCTGGCCGAAATCCCGGGCCACTTCCTCGGCGTGGGCGTAGATGGCATCCCGGTCGGACACATCCAGCAGATAGGTTTTGACTTCCACCGCACTGCAGGCGGCTGCGGTTTCCTTCAGGCCCGCCTCGTTCACGTCGGACAGGGCCAGGCGGCAGCCGCGGCTGGCCAGCTTGGCCGCCAGGGCCCGGCCAATGCCGGAGCCGGCGCCAGTCACAACGGCGACTTTATTCTGGAGTTCTTTCATCGGGTCATCCTCAGATTGGAGGGGGTGTCTGTGACAGGCCGACTTGCTGTGCGCCGACCGAATTAAAGCATTTACTTTAAATAGCACTTTATCAGCCGACGTCCACCTGAGAATGGCAGTAAAGGATGAAAACCCGGGCAATACGGCCACCACCGGGCATTGCCCCGGGCCTGATAGAATGAAGCACACCCACCAAGGAGCCGCCCATGCCTCATCCCCGCCCGGCCGTCATCGTCATCCTGGAGCGCGACGGCGCTTTCCTGCTGGTGCAACGGAGCAATCCGCCGGACAGCGGCCTCTGGGGCCATGCCGGCGGCAAGCTGGAATGGAGTGAAAGCCTGGAGCAGGCTGCCCTGCGGGAGTTGAAGGAAGAGACCGGCCTGGACGCCAGGCCATTGGGACGCCTGCCACCGCTGGATGTGGTGACGGACGGGCATCACTTCGTGCTCTGCCCGGTGCTATGTGAGGACCAGGGTGGTGAACCGGTGGCCGGCGACGATGCCTGCGCCACCGGCTGGTTTACCCTGGCGGAAATGCGGGCGCAGTCGGAACGGTTCAGTCGGGATGTCGCCCGGGTCTGTGAGCAGGCCCGGGTCTGGCAGGCGGGAAACGTCCCAGACTAGTCCGCGTCGCGTTCCTGCTCCAGCTCTTCCAGGGTCTGGTAGCCGCATTCCTTGGGCGCCTGGAAGCTGTCGGACGAATCCACCAGGACGTTGTCGTCCCCGAGGAAGCGACGCCCCAGCAGGATCGCGTAGTTGAAACGGCTGCGATCGGTCAGGGAAAACTGGGTTTCGTGCTTCTCGCCGGCGATGCAGAAGTCCATCTTCACCACGTAGCGGCGCTGGGACTCGGCGCCCTTGCGCTTGATCAGCACCGTGCGCTCCACCGGGCGCTCGAACTGCAGGACGATGTTGTCATCCTCGGCATCGTCCGGCGACTTGTGATCGTCCAGCGGCACCTCAAAGCTGACCCAGCGTTTGCCGTCCTTCTTGAACGGTTCCACGTTCACCGCGTGCAGCGACGACGTCTTGGCGCCGGTATCGAGCCGGGCCTTGAGCCGCACGCCGGAATCCTGCAGGACCACCCATTCCACAAAGCCGAGGGTTTCAGCGTCTTTCTTGTGATCGTCCGCGAAGGCGGCGGGAACGTTGATGACCAGCAGCGCAGCCAGCCACAGGGGAAATCCGAATCGCATGCAGTACTACTCCTTGTTCAGAAGGAACCATCACCGGCCAGAGCCGGACAGCGATTCGGATGATGCCAGAGCCGCGGGAACTCGGCCACGGTCCTGACGGAAAGGTAATCGCGCGGTAACGGCGGAACGGTCAGTCGACGGCCGCCAGGAGCTGGCGACGATTGCGATGGGCGCTCGGGCTGATGCCGGTCCAGCGCTTGAATGCGCGGGTGAAATTGGCCGCATCGGCGTAACCCAGGGCGTCGGCAATCTGGCTCAGGCTCATGCGGGTGTTGGCGAGCAGATCCCGGGCCCGCTCCAGGCGCACCTGGTCGACCAGCTGTTGGAAGCTGACATCCTCTTCCTGCAGGCGACGTTTCAGGGTTCGCTCGGACACAAACAGGGTGCCGGCCACCCGGCCCAGCTTGGGCGGGAAGGGATGACTGGTCTCGATCACCCGGCGAACCCGGGCGCCAAAGCCGGCGTCTTCAGTCAGCCGGTGCAGGGCCTGCTCGCACTGTTCCCGGGACGCGCGCGCCACTTCGTCGTCACTGAAACGGATGGGCGTGGCCAGGGCACCGCTGGGAATCACGATGGCGTCTTCGTCGCGCTCGTACTCCACTGGCAACGGCAACTGATTCCGGAAACGCTGCACGTAGCCCGGCTCGCGGCCCCGGCGATGCACCCGGGCGCCCCGCACCGGCTGGCCCAGCAACTGGGTGCCCATGGTCACACAACCGAACACCATGGCATCCATGATAAAGCTCTGCAGCGGCCCGAGTTCCAGGCCGGCCACCACGCGCAGGGTCGTGGTGTCGCCTTCGTTGACGCAGAAAATCCGCAGGTGCGGCGCGCGCAGGGTCAGGTAGCGCACCATCAGGTCCATCGCCTCACCCAGTGTGCGGCTGTTCATGGCGGCAATACCCAGGGCACCATGCAACGGCAGGCGAAGCTCCGAGGCCAGCAGGATGCCGAGCCCCGGCTCGCCACTCTCGACGATGGCCCGGGTCACGAATTCACTGGCCTGGGACAGGGACACACGAACGTCGTCATCGGCCAGGCACGCCGGATCCAGCCCCACTTTCGTCAGCAATGCCCGATCGTCCACGCCGCGCTGGCGCAGCAGTTCGGCAATGGTGTGCAGGTAAATCGCCGGTAAGCCCAGATCCTGAACCTGTGATGCGGCAGCAGGCATGTCATCCGTCCTCAGAAGTTGCATTATTGTAATAGTGCAACTGATTATGAATGGATCCGATCACCGACCCCATGACTCCAGTGACGCGTCAACGGGATGAAGGGGCCAATTGTTCCGGGAGGCGAGGCCAGCCAGGGCCTAACGGGGCGTGTGCCGGTCCAGGAAATCCATGAGGATGCGATGGGAGCCCAGCGGCTTTTCAAGCATGGGCAGGTGTCCGACTTTGGGCAGCATGTGAACTTCCGCGTGGGGGACCTGCTCGCGGTAGAAATCCACACAGCCGGGCAGGGTGATGCGATCCCGGTCCCCCCAGATCACCAGCAGCGGTGGCGTATCCGCGCCCAGTTCCTTCGCCGGGGCGTACGGATCGGCCACCATGTCGGCAAACACATGGCGGTTCTGGCCGGAGCGACGCAGCAGATCGACCCCCAGCAAACCCACCATGGCCAGACCTGCCGCCGTGGGCGTGCCGTTGCTGACGCTGTTGAACATGCGGTAGATACCGGGCCAGTCCTCCGGGAGCAAGAGCGAGGAATCGAAGCGCGGCGGCCGTGACAGATCCATGTCCGGCTGGGCCGGAATCCCGGCGCTGTTCATGACGGTCAGGCTGGCGACCCGTTCGCCGGCCCGGGCCGCCATCACCGTGGCAATGGCGCCGCCCATGGAGCTGCCCACCAGGTGCACCTGACCCAGACCGGCCGCACCCAGCCACTGCAACAGACGACCGGCCTGTTCCCGGTAGCCATAGCCGGCACCGACCTTGTAGTCGCTCTCACCGAAACCGGGGATGTCCACAGCCAGCACGTGACTGTCCGACGGGAACAGGGGCAACCAGGCGCTCCAGTTCTCCTTCATTGCCGCCAGACCGTGCAGCAACACGATGGACGGCCGGTCACTCCGCCGCCGGCCCCGCTCCAGCCAGACGATGCGGTGCCCATCCACGGTGGTGCTGTGTCGTTTGGCTCGCTGCAACCAGCGGTGCCCGGTCCGGGCCAGCGGCCAGGGGTTGGGCAGGCGATCTTGCAGCGTGTTGAACAACGGCGTGTTAGCGAGCATGAAGGGTAACCTTTGTTGCGTGGAGTCCTTTGACCCTGAGTCTAACCCGTCCTGCGTGACGTCCTATGGCCTCGCTGTCGCGTCGAACGGGGCGCGCCTGCCAGTCCCGCGTCAGAGTCGCAGGTCGAGATACACCGGATCATGATCGGAGGAACGCCAGGGGCCCGGACCATACAGCCGATCCGCGCGGTCACCGGAATGGTATTCGAGGTTGTAATCCAGCACCGGCGGTTCATCGGCATTGATGTGCCAGACGGCGCCACCCATCACACGCGCCTGCAGCGACGGATCCGGAAGGAGATAATCGAGGGTGCCGCGCACGCCGTGGAAGCGATAGCTGTAGCCGTCGTCGCCGGCCAGGACCGCCGGTCGACGGAAGCCGCCCTCGGCCAACATACGCAGCGGGGTGTCGGTAGCGTGGCTGTTGAGATCCCCCAGCACCAGCGTGCGCTGGGGCGGGAGGTCGTCCAGCCACGCCAGCAGCGTCCGGGCGGAGCGGGCCCGCACCGGCGCGTAGCAACCCTCACCGTCGCCCTGGTCGGCATTGGCGCCCCGGGCATGGCGGCAGGATCGGGATTTGAAATGATTGGCCACCACCCGCAGCGTCTCGCCGCTGTCGCGCACCCGGAAAGTCTGTGCCAGGGGAACCCGGCTGAAGGCATCGAAGGGCGCCTCATCCAGGCTGTCACTCTCACCCACCGGCTCAACGCGATCGGCGCGATACAACAGGCCCACCCGGATGGCATCGTCACCGGCGTCTTGCGGGCGAACCGCGGCCCAGTCGTGCCCCAGCGCGGCCACCAGTTGCGCCACCGCGGCATCCGGCCCGCGCCCGTCGTTTTCCAGCTCCATGACCCCCACGATATCGGCTTGCAGCCCTTCAATGGCGCTGACCAGCTTCTGGCGCTGACGCGTCAGTTCCGCCGGACTGTCCGCCCCCCGCGAGGTCGGGAAGCCGCCGCCCCGGCCGTCGCCGTTGAAAAAGTTGAGCAGGTTGAAACTGGCCACCCGCAGGGTGCCGTTAGCCGGGGGCGCCGGCCAGTCGGGGCGGGTGTTGCCGCCCACCACCGAGGGCCAGCGGTCAGGCTGCAGCCGCCAGCGATCGTAGCGGAAGTCGAGCACGCCCTCCACCGGCGACAGCAGGCTGCCCGACCTGAGCGTGTGGTTTGCGGTCAGCCCAGGCCGGGGCCAGGGCAGATCGGCGGGATTCTGGTCGAGGCTCCGGTCGTCGAGGAGGAGTTGCTGCTGTGGCGACAGCGAATAGGGATAGCGTGGATCGTTCCCGGCCAGCGTGACCAGACCGTAACGCCCCAGGTCGTGGGTGTCGACGACCGTTACCGGATCCGCGAACGCGACGCGCATCCCTTCCAGGGCTTCCGGGTCGGCGGGCAGGGGAAACGACAGGACGACCGGATCCGGCAAACCGCTGCGACCGCACACGCGTAGCTGATCCCCGGCTGCGATTTCCGTTAACCCATGAAATTCCTTCACCCGACCGCGCACCCGCACGTGCTGACCCACGGCACCGCCAGACGCCCGGGTATAGACAAATACGGCGTCCGAGGTGGTGGGATCGCGATCGGCGTCTTGCGGCAGGGCCTGCAGATAGAAGCCGCCCAAGCCCTGGGGGCCGCGGCCGTCGAGGGTGATCACGCCTTCGACCGCAACGCGGCGACCGGCCAGCGGTGACTGGTCGCCGGCACCCTGCACCTGGGACAGCGGAGTCGCGCTGTCTCCGCAGCGTTCCGCCAGGGCCGGGTTGGCCAGCAGAAGGCCGCCCAGGAGCGCGAGGTTGGAGGCGATGCCTTTCATGATGCCCTTCGTGAAACCATAATGCGTTGTGACCGATGTGCGACCGGCAGTGTCCCCAACGTTCACTGCAGATGCAATGGAGAAACGCAATGAGCCATCCCGTGATCCTGATTGTCGTGGCGCTGGCCGCCGTTGGCGCGCTGATGGTGTTTCAGGCGCGGCGCCGCAACCGTTCCATGGGCCAGTTACGTCGGGAAGGTTTCATCCCCGATCAGCGCTGGTCTTCCAGTCTTACGGTGGTCACCGAGCAGGGGACGGATCGTTTTGCCGTGGTCTGGCCAGGCCGCTACCAGATATTCCGGGCGGCCCAGATCGTCAACATCGAGGTCATCGGGCAGGAAATGGAATCGGCCCAGCATCGTCACAAGGTGCAGATCGAACTGGACGACCCCGACCATCAGGCCATCGGGCTGGCCACGCTCAACCGGCGTGACCGTGCGGAGAAATGGGCCCGGGAACTCCGCGACTGGCGGGCCGCCCACGTCGCGGACGGCTAGGCAGCTTACAGCCAGGCGCGCAGGTCGTCGCGATTGGCCAGCTCAAGCTGCTGGACCAGCGGATCGCTGTGCGGGGTATCGCCACTGAGCCCGGCCAGGGTCAGCATGTAGCGGACCAGGGCGGCCCGGCTTTCGATCTTCAGCTGGCCGTCGACCATGGCGTAATCGTTGGCCACAATGGCCTGCTGATCCGCCGACAGGCGCTGGTCCGGCCGCAGGATAATGTTGACCGTGGTGTTCCAGGCCTCGTCGTTGCGGGCCTTATGACGGCTGCGCTCGGGCAGGACCTGGGGCACACCGCGGAAGCGACTGAGCACGAAATCACGGTATTCGCCGTTGGTTTCGCACCAGGCGCGCACGTGCCAGCGCTGGCCGCTGTAGACCAGGGTATGCGGCTCGAGCGTTCGGCGTTCGCCTTCCGGCCGGGTGAGCGAGAAATATTCCGCCTCCAGGCGACGGCCCTGACGCGTCGCCAGGACAATCGGGCGCACCACTTCCGGCTCCGCCAGGCGGCGCGGTACGTGCAGGATCTCGGTGTTGGGCAGACCCAGATCGAGGGATTCGAAGGTCTCGCTCAGGGCGTGATCGCGGCCCAGCACTTCCAGGTATTCGTCCGAGCGCCCCTGCGTCACCGCGGGACGGAACTGATCGGCGGGGACGTAGCCTTTCAGGTGACGGTCGTATTCCAGGTTGCCTGGCGCGACCTCCCGCAAGTAGGTGTTGATGTCCTTTGATGCCTGCTGGCGACCAATCCCGAAAGCATGGCAGATGTGGTTGGTCGTCAGACGACCTTCCCACAATGCGATGATCTCAATCAGGCGGTAACGTAGCAGGAGATCCCATCGAATGGGCCAGTCCGTTTTCTTCATCATGTGGCGCTCTTTCTTGACTGATTGAATTTCGATCAATCCGTAACCAAAGTCGATATGCTAGCAGCTTCCCGACACGCCGCGTGTTACGGCACATTAATGTCAAATAACGTTAAACAGTGGACTAATAGTTTGGCTGTTTCCAGAGAAATCCACCACTTACATTCAGGTAACATCCGCCATTCGGGAAGTGCGTAATCGCTTACAAAGCCGGCCTCTGATTAAATCGCGGACGCCCGGCACGCTCTCCTGATGCCTGCTATGGTGTGTACGTATCTGCTGTCGCCAAAGGCCTCCGGAAAAACTGCCATGAGACGAATGGTCGCCTCCCTCTCTGCCCTGATTCTCAGCACCATGCTGCTGGTCAGCGGCAACGCTTTCCTGATGACGCTGCTGGGTATCCGACTGGGTCTCGAGTCCATTGATCCCGCCACCATCGGGCGCGTGCTGGCGTGCTACTCCATCGGCTTCGTCATCGGCACCCTGACCGTCAACCGGGTCATCGAGCGGGTGGGGCACATTCGCGCCTTCGCGGTGTTTTCGGCGCTGACGGCCGTCATGGCCCTGCTGTACCCGGTCGCCCTGTCGATGACCTTCTGGGCGTTCCTGCGGGTGCTGTCCGGATTCAGCATGGCCGGCGTGCTGCTGGTGGTGGAAAGCTGGTTCAGCAGTCGGGCCACCAACAGCAATCGCGGCACCCTGTTTGCCGTCTACCAGATCGTGTTCTTCGTGTCCGTGGCGGGCGGGCAGCTGATCGTCAACCTGGGCGACCCGGCGTCGTTCCTGCTCTACACGCTTGCCGCCATCCTGCTGACACTGTCGCTGATCCCCCTGTCCCTGACCCGGATGGAAGCGCCCGCCATCGAACAGGTGGCCCGCATTTCCATCTTCACCATGCTGGGCCAGTCCACCACCGGGGTGCTGGGCGCGCTCACCTGCGGCGTGCTGATCGGCACCTTCTACGCCCTGGGACCGGTCTACGCCACGCTGATTGGCCTCGACCTGGCACAAACCTCCGTCTTCATGGCCACGGCCATCATCGCCGCCATGTTGCTGGCCTGGCCCATGGGCCGGGTCTGTGACCGTTTCGACCGGCGGCGGGTGATGCTGACGCTGTCCTTCGTGGCCGCCCTCGCCGCCTGCGCGGCTGCGTTCCTGGGCGTCGACCATCCGGTTCTTCTGATCGTCGCGGTGGGCGCGTTTACCGGGCTGTCGGCGGCGCTCTACCCCATCGCCGTCGCCATCACCAACGACCGCATGGAGCAAACCCACATTGTGGCCGCCAGCGCCACGCTGCTGCTGAGCTACGGCCTGGGTAGCGTGTTGGGGCCGCTGGTGATCTCGGAGCTGATCGGTGTGATCGGCCCCGGCGGCCTGTTCCTGGGCAGCGCCGGCTTCCTGGTGCTGCTCGGCCTGATCACCGGCTGGTACATCTGGACCACCGAGGACATCCCGGTCGAGCAGCAGGAACACTTCGTCAGCACCATGCCCGAGGCCATGCCCGTGCTGACCGAGATGGATCCACGCAACGAGGAGTTCCACACCTCGCCGGAAGCGGCTGAAATCGCCGAAGAGATCGCCACCGAGCCCTCAGCCTGACGTGTCCGTGGGCTCGCCCCGGTCGCACTTCACACAATCCAGGCAGGCGCCCAGCCGGCTGTGCCGTCCCGCGTCGGTGGTCACCCAGGGGCGGTTGATGAACGGTGGCCGGTGCCGCACATGCTGGCCGTGACCGCAGGCCAGTTGCGCCACCCAGTCGCCGGCGTCGTCCTGATAAAAGCCCTTAATCGGTTGTTTCATGACCCGAAACGTTAATCAGTGGGTTCCTAAAGATTGCCCGGGCAAAGCGCTTTCGGTTTTCCCTCATGTTAATTCTGATCCCGCATCTGTTTTCATTACAACTGTTAGCAAACTAGTATTAATTATCCTGTCACGCGTTCTTTTTGTCATCCAGCGTGACCGCATCCTGTCGGGAGTTTTCTGATGAAAGACCAGTTTCCCTTCGCCGTGGCCCGGGTTACCCGCCGCTGGCGCAAACTGCTTGATGAACGCCTCAAAGACCTGGGCGTTACCCAGGCCCGCTGGACCACCATGGTCTATCTGCAGAAAGGCGGCGAAGGCCTGACCCAGCGCGAGCTGGCCAGCCTGATGGCAATTGAGAACCCGACGCTCGTGCGCCTGCTCGACAGCCTGGAAGGCCAGGGCCTGATCGAACGCCGCCCCTGCCAGAAAGACCGCCGTGCCCGCCGTCTGCACCTGACGTCCGCCGGTGAAGCCTTCATGGACGACCTCAACGGCCGCGGCGAAAAGCTCCGTGAGGAAATGCTCGAGGGCGTGGACGACGCCGACCTGGAAGTCGTACTTCGGGTCTTCAACCGCATCATGAAGAACGCCGAGCAGCTGCAGGGCCACTGACCCCTACCGATTCCGCCGACGCCATGGACGGAGGCACCCCCTGAAAGACTTCAGTCTGGACGCACTGCGTGAACGTCACGGTGCCCGCTGGCGCTGGCTGGCGGTCGCCACGGTGATGCTGGGCACCATGGCTACGGTGCTCAGCGCGACCATCGTCAACGTCGCGTTGCCGGACATCATGGCGTACTTCGCGATTGGCCAGGGCCAGGCCCACTGGCTGGTCACCGGTTTCATCGCCGCCATGACCACCACCATGCTGACTACCGGCTGGCTGCTGGACCATTTCGGCCTGCGCCGCACACTGGCCAGTGCCATGGTCCTGTTCAGCGTGATGTCGGTGGCCGGCGGTTTTGCCACGTCGCCGGAATGGCTGATCCTGTCCCGCATCGGCATGGGCGCCATGGCCGGCCTGATGCAGCCGATGGCCATGTACCTGGTGTTCCGGGCGTTTCCCCGGGAGCAGCGCGGCCAGGCCATGGGGATCTACGGGATGGGCGTCATCCTGGCGCCGGCACTGGGCCCCGTCATCGGCGGTTTTATCGTGGATCAACTGAGTTGGCGCTACGTGATGTTTGCGCCGGTCCCGGTGACCCTGCTGGGCGTGATCATGGTCTACCGCTATCTGCCCTGGCCTGTAAGCCGGCCGGCCCCGTACCGTTTCGACTTTGCCGGCTTCCTGTGGCTGGCCCTGTTCATTGCCACCAGCCTCGATGCCCTCAACACCCTACAACATGCCGAAGGCGAAGGTCTCCGTATTGCCCTCAGCGGCACCCTGGCCCTGCTGGCACTGATCCTGTTTGCCCGCCGCGAGCGCCGGGCCGCCAACCCGCTGCTGCACCTGGGGCTCATGCGCCGTCCGGAATTCCGCAGCGCTTGTCTGGGTGCCGTGGCCCTGGGGCTGGCGCTGTTCGGATCGACTTACCTGATTCCGCTGTTCGTGCAGTCGGCGCTGCAGTTCTCGGCCACCGAAGCCGGGCTCCTGATGCTGCCTGCCGGCATCGCCCTGGGCATCACCTTCCCGATCGCCGGCTGGCTGGCCGACCGCAAACCGGCACGGCGCATGATCGTCATCGGGATTCTGGTGTTTGCCCTGTCCACCGCGCTGTTTGCGGTTTCCGACCAGGCGCTGGGCTTTTTCTGGCTGGGCACCTGGGCCGTCATCGGCCGCGTCGGTCTGGGCCTGATCATGCCGTCCCTGTCCACCGGTGCCCTCAACCCGCTGGAGCCCCACGAGCTGGGCTACGGCTCCAGCATCATCAACTTCACCCGCCAACTCGGCGGCGCCTTTGGCGTCAACGTGGTGGCGCTGACGCTGGAGTACGGCGAGCACAGCCACGGCCTGCCCACCATCGACGCCTTCCACAGCGCCTGGTGGCTGGTGACGGCCTTTGTCCTGCTGGCGCTCTGGCCGGTTCGCCGCATCCCCGGCTGATCAAACGCCCTGGGCATTTCCTCCCTAACCTGACAGAGAGTTAATCCACCCGGTGGCGATTCCGGGTTGACTTTTCTGCACCCATTTAACGAGAATGATTCGCATTAGCTTATGCGTATATATAGCAATTACCCCGGCAATTGCTTCCTCCAACGCCAACCCGATGGATAAGGCTTATGATGGATCAACCAAGCCCGCTACACCCGTCCCTGTTTTCCACCACCTCAACCTCGATAGCCAACCCCGAAGATTTCCTGTTCAACGCCCAGCAATCCGAGCGTTACCGCGTCACACTGGAGCAGGGGATCGACCTGATCCAGCGCCGCCTGGCGTTGGCCGACCAGCCGTTCTCCGGGATCCTGCCCGGCGAGCTGGCACCCCGCTTTCAGGGGCTCGATCTGGATCAGCCGCTGGACGGCCTGGGCGAGGTGCTGTCCGAGTTGGATGAGCTGTACCTGCAGGACGCGGTCTACTTTCACCACCCCCGTTATGTGGCCCATCTCAACTGCCCCATCGTCACACCGGCCATCCTGGCGGAGCTGATCCTCAGCAGCGTGAACACCTCAGTGGACACCTGGGACCAGAGCGCCGGCGCCACGCTGATTGAGCAGAGCCTGATCGACTGGACGACCGGTCGCATCGGACTGGGTCCGAAAGCCGATGGCGTATTCACCTCCGGCGGCACCCAGTCCAACCTGATGGCCATGCTGCTGGCGCGGGACAACGCCTGCGAGCGGCTCTGGGGCCACAACGTCCGCGTGCTGGGCATTCCCAGCGAGGCCAGCCGCTTCCGGATTTTCTGCTCCGAGGTCAGCCACTTCAGCCTACAAAAGGCCGCGGCGCTACTGGGATTGGGCTACGACGCCGTGGTGCCGGTCGCCTGCGACGAGCACTTCCGCCTGGATCCCCACGCGCTTCGGGCATCACTGGATGCGGCCGCCGAGGCGGACCAGATCCCGCTGGCCATCGTCGGCACCGCCGGCACCACCGATTTCGGCAGCATCGACCCGTTGCCTGAGATCGCCGCCATCGCCCGCTCGGTGAACGCCTGGTTCCACGTGGATGCGGCCTATGGCTGCGGCCTGCTGCTGTCGCGCCATCACCGCCAGCGGCTGGCGGGCATCGAGCAGGCGGACTCGGTCACGATCGACTACCACAAATCGTTCTTCCAGCCGGTCTCCTGCAGTGCGCTGCTGGCCCGGGACAGCGCCAACCTCGGCTGCGTCACCTGGCACGCGGAATACCTCAACCCGCTGAGCCAGCGCCAGGAAGGTACGCCCAACCTGGTGGACAAGAGCCTGCAGACCACGCGCCGGTTCGACGCACTCAAGCTCTGGCTGACCCTGCGCACCATGGGGCCCGATGCCCTGGGCGACGCCTTTGAACGGGCCATGGCCCTGGCCCGCAAGACCTACCTGTTGCTGCTGTCCGACGAGCAGATCGACGTACTGCATCAGCCGGCCCTGAGCGCGCTGGTGTTCCGCTATCACCCGGCCCGGGCATGTTCCCCCGAGCAGCTGGACGCCGCCAACCGTGCGATCCGCAAAGCCATCATGCGCTCGGGCGAGGCCATGGTGGCAGCAACCCAGGTGCGTGGCCGCCACTACCTGAAATTCACCCTGCTGAATCCGGCGACCCGGATTCATGACATCCAGGCCATCCTGCGCCTGATCAAACAACACGGGGAGGCTTACTTCCGCGAGGCGGACAAGCCCCCGGTCCAAACGGCACGCAAGGAGGCGGTCCATGGCTGAGCGCATTTACGACGTTATCGGGATCGGGATCGGCCCGTTCAATCTGGGCCTGGCCTGCCTGGCGGAACCCATCGACGGTCTGGACAGCCTGTTCCTGGACGAGAACCCCGGCTTCGACTGGCATCCGGGGCTAATGATTGAGGGTGTCCACCTGCAGACGCCGTTCATGTCCGACCTGGTCACCCTGGCCGACCCCACCAGTCCCTACAGCTTCCTCAACTACATCAAGCAGCAGGGGCGCCTTTACAGCTTCTACATCCGGGAGGATTTCTTCCTCCAGCGGCGGGAGTACAACCAGTACTGCCAGTGGGCCAGCAAGCGGCTGCACAATGTCCGGTTCAACACCTTCGTCGAGCAGGTCGAGTTCGACAGCGACCGGGACTGCTACCGACTGCGCACGCTCTGCTCCCGAACCGGCCAGCCCCGGGATTACCTGACCCGCCGCCTGGTTCTGGGCACCGGGCCGCGCCCCCATTGCCCGAGCTGCTGTGACGACCTGGACGGCCCGGTCCTGCACGCCTCGGACTATCTCAATCGCAAGGAAGAGCTGCAGTCCCGGAACGCCATCACCCTTGTCGGCAGCGGCCAGAGCGCGGCGGAAATCTTCTACGACCTGCTGCAGGACATCGACAGCCACCACTACACCCTGAACTGGCTGACCCGCTCGCCCCGCTTCTTCCCGCTGGAATACAGCAAACTGACGCTGGAAATGACGTCCCCGGAGTATGTGGACTACTTCTTCAGCCTGCCGCGGGAAAAACGCGATCATCTGGTGACCCACCAGAAGCACCTGTACAAGGGCATAAACACCGACCTGATCAACGCCATCCACGACCTGCTGTATACCAAACGACTCGCCGGTCACGTGCCGGTGAATCT
Source organism: Marinobacter sp. R17 (assembly GCF_003789045.1). Classification (NCBI taxonomy): domain Bacteria; kingdom Pseudomonadati; phylum Pseudomonadota; class Gammaproteobacteria; order Pseudomonadales; family Marinobacteraceae; genus Marinobacter; species Marinobacter sp. R17. Next base: position 27,470 of record NZ_RHGZ01000004.1, read on the forward strand.
GCAGACCAACGCGGCACTGCTCGAGGCCCGCTTCAATCGCCAACGCCAGCGGTACGACCTGACCTTCGAGCAGGTGGAGCAGCAGCGGCGCTTCCATCACCAGACCGAAGCGCTGGTGCTGGCCACCGGCTACCAGTACCGGCCGCCGGCGTTCCTTGAGGGCATTGCCGACCGCATCCGCTGGGACGAGCAGGGACGCTTCGACGTGCGGCGCAATTACAGCATCGACCGTGAGGGCAGCCGTATCTTCGTGCAGAACGCCGAACTCCACACCCATGGTTTTGTGACGCCGGACCTGGGCATGGCCTGCTACCGCAACAGCTGCATCCTGCGCGAACTGACCGGCGGCGAGCCGTACCCGATCGAGGAACGCATTGCCTTCCAGCAGTTCGGGGTGTCCGACACAGAGGCGCTGACCCGCCCCCGGGACGCGCTGGCCTGATATGTCGGTGTCCATGAAAGCCTGGCTCATCGGCCTGACCGCCATCGCGGTGGTCAGCGACTCGATGCTGATTCCCTTCTATCCGCACTTTTTCGAGAGTGCGTTCGGCGTGACCGACGCCGGTCTGGTCGGCCTGTACATCGCCGCCTGCTGCCTGACGGTCATGCTGGCCTTCCCGGTGTGGGCGCGGGTGGCGCGACACCTGTCGTTGCTGCCCCTGCTGATCGGTACGCAACTGCTGGCCGGCGTGCTCAGCGTGCTGTGCTACTGGACCACCAGCCTGACCCAGTTCTGGGCCATCTCGCTGGCCATGCTGGTGTTCAAGGCCAGCTACCTGCTGATCTATCCCCAGATCATGCGGCTGGAGCAGGCCGACGCCCACGGCCGGACCATCGGCTTGCTGTCGGTGATCGTCCATTTCGGTGGCATCGGCGGCGCGCTGTTGGGTGGCGCGGTGCTGCAGTGGTTCGAACCGCGGCAGGTGTTCCTGTTAATGGCCGTGGGTGACTTCCTACAGACGGGTATCTGTTTCCTGCTGCGACGCCAAACGCCAGTCCCTTCAGCCGCCGATGACACTGAGGACACATCGACGCCCGCCTGCGGCGCCTCCAATACCCCCGTGGTACTGCGCCTGTGTCTGGTGATGGCGGTGTTCTACTTCAGCGCCTTCCTGGTGCGGCCGTTCTTCGTGCGCTACTGGGAAGCCCTGTCCGGCTGGAACGATGCGTTCTACGCCGGTGTGATTTTCGCGATTCCCGGCGCCGTGGCCCTGTTCGCGCTGTGGCGCAGCTATCGTCAACCGGTTGCGGCCGAAGCCCACTGGCAGATCCTGCCCGCCATGGTCTATGTGACGGTCGGCCTGCTGTTGCAGGCGGTGCCGTCGATGCCCGTGGTCCTGGTCGGTCGCCTGCTGTTCGGCTGGGGACTGTTCCGCGCCACCGTGCGGCTCGATCAACTGCTCTTCGCCCTGAGCCAACCCAAAGACTACGCCACCGACTTCAGCAAGGTCAGCTTCAGCCAGAACCTGGGCGTACTGGTCGCCTCCTGGGCCGCCGGCGCCGTGGTCGCGTCGACCGGCCTCGATGTTCCGTTCTACCTGGCGGCCGCCGGTCTGGTGCTCAGCGCCGGCCTGTTCTACGGCCTGCTCTATCGCCCGCAACGCCAGACGGGCGTTGCGTCCCCCTCACGTTCCCGCCTATCAAGGAGCGACGCATGAACGCATTACCGGCACAGCAGCCTTTCACCTACCTGGACCCGACTCTCGGCGCCTTCGAGATCCGGCCCCTGCAAGTACCCGACGATATCCCACTGGTCAGGAGCTGGCTGCGCCAGGAGCGTGCCCACTACTGGGGCATGCAGTCCATGGACGAAAATGACCTGGCCGCCTTCTACCGGGACCTGCCCGAATCCGGCAAGGGCGATGCCTTTATTGGCTACCACCAGGGCTACCCGGCCTTCCTGATGGAGTGCTACGACCCGGCCCGGGATCCCGTCGGTGAGCATTACACCGTCCAGCCCGGCGATCTGGGCATGCACATCCTGATCGCACCAACGGACACGCCACTCAAAGGTTTCAGCCGCGCGGTCTTCCGCGGCATCATGACGTTCATGTTCCGCCAACTGGGTGCGCAGCGGATCGTGGTGGAACCGGACACCCGCAACGAGGCCATCCACACACTCAACAAGGCGGTCGGTTTTGTCTATGAACGCCAAATAGAACTACCGGACAAGACCGCCGAGCTGGCGTTCTGCACCGCCGCCCAGTTCGAGGCGACCCAGCCGCAGAGAGCCTCCCGGCAAACGCCGCAGCGCCGCCCGGACCCGCGCACGGTCAGCGATCATCTGCAACCGGCGATCTGGGAGAAGGTCAACCGGCTGCTGGTGCGCAAAGCCATCAGCGAACTGTCCCACGAGCGGGTGCTGGCGCCGGATCCGATCGAAGGCGAAGACGGACGCTATCGGCTGTTTGCCGACGACGGCACCACCGAATACCGCTTCAACGGGCGCTGCATCACCCTGGATCACTGGCTGGTGGATCCGGACAGCCTGGAGAAGTGGGCCGATGGCGGCCAGGGCGAGATCGATGCCAGTCGCTTTATCCTCGAGTTCCGCGAGCAACTGGGTATCTCCGAAGCCATGTTGCCCACGTACCTGGAGGAAATTTCCAGCACGCTATACGGCAGCGCCTTCAAGCACCATCGATCCAGCCCCACCGCCGAGGCGCTGACCCGGGCCGACTTCCAGACCGTGGAAGCCAGCATGTCTGAAGGCCATCCCTGCTTTATCGCCAACAACGGTCGGATCGGCTTCGACGCGCTGGACTATCCGGCGTACGCCCCGGAATCCGGCCAGCCGGTGCAGCTCCTGTGGCTCGCCGCCCATCGTGACGATACGGTCTATGCCGGCACCGACGGACTGGACCACCGCAACCTGCTCCGGGATGAGTTGGGCGAAGGCCAGTTGCGCCGCTTCGACGACCAATTGCGCAACGACGGCCACGACCCGGCCGACTTCCACCTGATCCCCGTTCATCCGTGGCAGTGGTACAACAAACTCGCCCACCTGTTCGCCAAGGCGCTCGCCCAGGGACGACTGGTCTGCCTGGGCTACGGTGAAGACCAGTACCGCGCCCAGCAATCGATCCGCACCTTCTTCAACCAGGACCAGCCGGAAAAGCGCTACGTCAAAACAGCCCTGTCGATCCTCAACATGGGCTTCATGCGCGGCCTGTCGCCGTATTACATGAGCACCACGCCGGCCATCAACGATTTTATCCACAACCTGATCAGCCAGGATCCCTACCTGTCGGACACCGGCTTCAGCATCCTGCGGGAAGTGGCCGGGGTGGGTTACATGCACCCGGATTTCGAAACCACCCTCGACAAGCACAGCCCCTACCGCAAGATGCTCTCGGCGCTGTGGCGCGAAAGCCCGATCCCGACGCTCAAACCCGGTCAGCGACTGATGACCATGGCCTCCCTGCTGCACGTGGATAACGACGGCCGCGCCGTGCTGCCGGCGCTGATGCGGGCCTCGGGCCTGGCGCCGGAGGACTGGCTGAGACGTTACCTCAAAGCCTACCTGAGCCCGCTGCTGCACTGCTTCTATGCCCACGACCTGGTGTTCATGCCCCACGGCGAAAACCTGATCCTGGTGCTGGACGACCAGGTGCCGGTGCGCATGATCATGAAGGACATTGCCGAGGAAGTGGCGATCATGAACGAGGAGGTGGTGCTCTCGGAGAAGGTGCAGCGTCTGGCGGTGTCCGTGCCGGAAGAGCTGAAGATCCTGTCGATCTTTACCGACGTGTTCGACTGCATCTTCCGCTTTATCGGCGGCCTTCTCGAAGAGCAGGGGGATATCGGCGAGGACCGGTTCTGGGCCCTGGTGGCCGAGTGCGTGCACGACTACCAGGCTGCACATCCGCACATGGCCGACAAGTTTGCTGCCCACGACCTGTTTGCACCGGAGTTCACGCTGTCATGCCTGAACCGTCTGCAACTGGCCAACAACCAGCAGATGATCAACCTGACGGATCCGGCGGCCAACCTGCAGTTTGCCGGCACCCTGAAGAATCCGATTGCGGTTTATGCGAAGCGGCCGGAGGCGGTGGCGACGGCCGGGGACTGAGCGACACAAGCAAGCTGACGGGCCGTCCCAGGGACGGCTCGGAAGCTAAAGCGTCCGCTACATTACCCAGCCAACTCGAGCCTGTAGCAGATGCTTCAGCTTCTGAGGCGCCGGCAGGCGCACGTCGCCTCAACCATCCCCAAGGGCCTTTTGTTCCAAGAGAGTTTGCATGAGGTCTGATCGAAACCCATGAATGCCATCGCTGGAGCCGAGGACAGGATGTCCTCATCGCATAAGCGGCCATGGACGGCCCTCTTAGGCGACGGAAGCGATGGCATCCATGGGTTTCAGCCCCCAAGACAGCCCCGGGGGCATAGCTTCAAACCACCTACCGCAATCGCCGCCGAGCCAGCAGGTAAATGAAATAACTGCCCCCAAGGATGGCCGCAAGCGTCCCCGCCGGCATCTGCTTGGGATACAGCAACACCCAGCCCAGCCAGTCGGAAAACAGCATCAACACCATGCCGACCAGCGGTGCCAGCCACAGCTGCGGCCAGACCTTGCGCGCGCCCATCAGTGTCGCCACATGGGGCGCCAGCAGGCCGACAAAGGCAATCGGCCCCATCAGCGCCGTGACCAGGGCACAACAGGCGCACACCAGCACCAGCAGCACCAGACGGGCCCGGGACGCATTCAGACCACGCGCCTGGGCCATGTGATCGCCCGCCGAGATCAGCGTCAGCCAGCGCCCGGTCGCCAGCGACAACCCAAACAGCAGCACCGTGCCACCGGCGAACCAGAGCGCTTCGGCATCGGACACCCGATAGGTGGACCCGGACAGCCAGCCGATAATGGCGTAGGCCTGGTCGCTGCCCTTGGCGAGCACGAATTGCACCAGCGCCTCGATCAACGCCGACAGGGAAATCCCCACCAGAATCATGATGCCCGGGGCGTAGTGAGCCCGCCGCCCCAGCAGCAGAAGCAACACCAGAACCCCGGCGCTACCGGCAAAGGCAACGAAAGGCCCGGCTTCATGAATCGAACCGCCGATAAACACCGTGAAGGCGACCAGGGCAAACGTAGCGCCGGCCGACATCCCCAGGATATCGGGGCTGGCCAGGGGATTGCGGATCAGCCGCTGCAGGATCAGGCCCGCCAACGCCATGCCGATACCCGCACAGGCGGCCGTCACCAGCCGCGGCCAGCGCAGGGACAGTACCAGATCCGACGGCCACTGGAAGGCGACCCAGGGCTGACGCCAGCTGAAGGCATCCGGCACGAAACAGAGCCCCAGAATCACCAGCACGACCACGGCCAGCGGCGCCAGCCACCAGGACCAGCGACTGACCCGGGCCGCCCCTTCCGGCAGCTGCAGGGCCGTTTGATCCTTCGCCGACAGCTTGCGACGCACGAACCAGATCAAGGCCGGTGCGCCGATCAGGGCCACGGCCGTCCCGCTGGGCAACAGATCCGGGAGCCAGTCGCTGGCCATCACGGCCAGGCTGTCCGTCAACAGCAGGCCGGTTGCACCCAGCAGCAGGCTGAAGCACAACTCATCCCGGGGCGTGCGGGCACCCATGGAGCGGGCGATGTTCGGCGTGATCAAACCAATGAAGCTGATCACTCCAACAGCCGTGATGGCACTGGCCACCAGCCACAGGGACAGCATCAACAACACGACCAGGATCGGTCCGGTGCTCAAGCCCCGGGCCCCGGCACCGGCATCCCCCAAGCGCAACAGCGCCAGCGGTCGGGGGGCGATCAACAGCACCAGCAGCGCTACCGACAGCTTGGGCAACAGCCACTGCACCCAGCTCCAGTCGGTCTGGGTCAGGTCGCCGGCGCCCCAGATAAACAGGTTCTGGGTGGCGTACTGGTTGAGCAGGATGACGGCGGTCGCCACCGCGCCCATCAGGATATGGGTGGCCATGCCCGCCAGGATCACCGGCAATCCGCTGAGGCCGCTGCGCCCGGCGATCAGCAGCACCAGCACAACCGACGCCACGGCGCCGCCCAGGGCGAACCAGGAACGCCCATCCGGCGCCAGATCCGGCCACCAGACACTGACGCACACCAGCGCCAGCCAGGCCCCGGAGGCGGCCCCGAGAGTCATCGGCGACAGCAGCGGATTCTGGGTCACCTGTTGCAGCAGACTGCCGACCAGGGCCATCACGGCACCGACCAGAATGGCCAGCACCACGCGCGGCAGGGCGGCGTAGACAAACTGGATGTCGTCGAAGGTTTCCGGTGCGCGACCGAGGATCAGCGACCACTGCTGCGACAGGGACAGCGTCGAGTTGAGGTGCAGGTGCCACAGCAACGCCAACAGCAGGACCGCCAGCGCCGCCAGGTAACGACCGGCCGCACCCTGCCAGAGGGCCGGGCGGGGACTTGCCAGGGTGTCAGTACCGGACATCACGGCTCGATCGTCAGCAACGCGTCCGTCATGGCTTCCGCCAGGTAGCGTAACGACAGGGCGCCACCGTAGGACCAGGTGGATTCAACACCCGCCACGTGACCAGCTTTCACCACCGGCATCGCCTGCCACAGGGGCGATTCGAACAGTTTCTCCACGCCCGGCGCCGGCTTGAAATAGAGCAACACGTCGTCGGCCTTGAGCGTGCTCAGGGTGACCATCTTCTTCTGGGTCACCCCCCACTGGCTGGGTGGGATATCGAGCGCCGACGCCAGCCCCAGTTCACGCAGGACATAACTGGACATGGCGTTCTCACCGTAGACGAACACCACGGCGTTGTTGTTGAAGCGGATGTTGGCGACTCGCGGCAGGTCCGTACCAAAATGAGCGTGCAGCTGCTGCTTGAGCGTGTCAAAGCGGGTGTCCATGGCCGCCAGTTTCTGCTCGGCCACGTCCTCCTTGCCGAACAGATGGCCCAGCTTGCGGAAGATCCGGCGCGCCACGGTGGCGTTGTTGTGATCGGCACTGAAGGCATCGAAGTAGAGCACCGGCGCCACCTGCTCCAGCCGGTCGATCAAGTCTTCCTGACCGTTGGCCAGGATGATGACGTCCGGTTTGAGTGCCGCCAGTTCCTCGATGCTGGGCTCGTCCCGGGTGCCGATGTCCGCCACGCCTTCGGGAATGGACGGCCGCACCACCCAGGTGTGGTAACCGTCGATATCGGCCACGCCGACCGGTTTGACGCCCAGCTCGACCACGTCTTCAGTCATGGCCCAGCTCAGGGTCACCACCCGCTGGGGCGTGCGTTCGAAGGTGTGCTCACCACGAGCGTCCGTGATGGTCACCGCTCCCAGGGCCTGGCCGCAGAACAGCCCTGCCAACAATAAGACGAAGAAGCGGAATACGCCTCGAATCACCATAAAGGCCTCCGACAGTCAGGCGACGACAGCAACCGGACGTGACTTGCCGGGCTGGGGAATGAGTTGGATATCGATACCGTAAAGCTGGCTGAGACGATCCCGGGTGAGCATCTCGTCGGGCGTGCCGTCAAACACCAGCTCGCCGCCCTTGAGCGCCAAGATGCGGTCGGCGTAGCGGGCCGCCAGATTGACGTCGTGCAGGATCGCCACCACGCCGCGACCGGTGTCCTGGTTCAACTGACGCAGCAGGCCCATGGACTCGTACTGGTGGGACAGGTCCAGCGCCGAGGTGGGTTCGTCCAGCAACAGCAGGGGTGATTGCTGGGCCAGCAGCATGGCGATCCAGGCCCGCTGGCGCTCACCGCCGGAGAGCTGGTCGGTCAGGTGGTCGGCATACGCCAACACACCGGTCTGTGCCATGGCCTCATCGATGGCCTGGGCGTCCGTCGCCCGCCAGCGACCAAACAGGCCACGCCAGGGATAGCGCCCCAGGGCTACCAGTTCGCGCACGTTCAGGCCCGCCACCGGCGGCAGGTGTTGGGGCAGGTAGGCGATTTCCCGGGCCAGCGACCGCTGGGAATAAGCGTCCATCGGGCGGCGATTGAGCCGGATCTCGCCGGCATCCGGCGCCATCTGACGCGCCAGCAGGTTCATCAGAGTCGACTTGCCCGACCCGTTGTGACCGAGAATGACCGTGAATTCGTGACCGGAAATCGACAGCTCCGGCAGCGCCAGGATATCCCGGCCGTCCCGGTGGACGCGTATGCCGTTTAGTTCAAGCATCGTGCAACAGCTCTTCTTGCAGGCGGGTGAACCGGACCTCGTCCTTCTGCTTGGGGCAGGAAGCGCACAGTTCACCATCGTGGCGGCGGTAATGCATACAACAGCCCTTGCGGTCGAGCACCAGCGGGGTACGGCCATCGGCCAGGGGCAGCGGCATCAAGGCACTCTGGCCTTCCAGCCCCATCGCCCGCAGCCAGGTCCAGGCCAGTTCCAGCCGCTGGGTCTGGGTCAGCTCGGGGCGAATCCGGTCGAGTCCGGCGATGGCGCTCAACAGGCTGTCCGCCACCAGCCGCAGGGCATTGAGGGGCTTGATCAGCGTGATCTCGCGCAGCTCTGCCAAGAGGCTGTCGCAGAGTGCGCGCAGGGCCTGCCCGCCACGCTGGATCAGCTGTGCTTCCGTGCCGTGCTCCCAGCCGTCGTCCGGCAGCGAGTAACCCGCCACCATCAAGGTGCCCACGTTCTGTCGCAGATCCTGGAGCGGCGGCAACACACCGGCACCATGCACACCGATCACCGTCAGGATGATCGGCTGCCACACCATCAGCCCCCAGGTCCGCACGGACCAGTAGGGCATGCCGGCTTCCGGGTAGGCTTCACTCAGGGTGGCGTAGAGGGTTTCGAGGACCGCCCGATTGTCGTCCCGCGCGCACAGGCACTGGTCCACCGGCGGCACCTGATCGCCGGCCAGCACCGGATTGATCTCGGCCGAGATGGCGTAGAAGCGATCCAGGGCGATGTGCTTTGCCAGAGACTGTTGGGCCATGGACATCGTGCAACGACTCCCGCGATGTGAGCGCCAGCCGGTCGAGAACCTGACTGACCGAGAATGATCAGCAGTTTACCGAGCGCCTTCCATCAGCGCAAATGCAAATTGATCGCATTTAATTTCTCGTCACCACCTGGCCGCCCGTCAAGAGACCCGTTGTGCCGGGCAGGGGAGTTCGGTAAACTTCGCGCATCTCCGGGGGAGTAGTCTCCGCGAAGGACAGACTGGTTCTCACAGTCGGCCTTCCGGGTGGCGGTCAACAAACTTGAGGCACATCCTCATGGCTGCCACGTCCCACCTGTCATGGGATTGACGAGACCTGGGATAACGCGGTCTGCCGTTGGGGCGGAAGGCCGAGTTGTCCCTGTGTCATCGTAAATCCGCCCCTGCTTGGAGATTCAATGGACGCCTTCCTATCCTCGACCTTCGCCGTGGCCATCGCGGAAATCGGCGACAAGACCCAGTTATTGTCCCTGTTCCTGATCTGCCGTTTCAGTAAGCGGACACCCATCATTCTGGGCATCCTGTTTTCCACCCTGCTCAACCACGCCCTGTCCGCCCTGCTCGGCGCCTGGATAGCCAAGCTGATTCCCGCCAGCTGGCTGCCCTGGATTGTCGCCACCAGTTTTATCGCCATTGCGCTGTGGCTGTTGATTCCCGACAAGGACGACAGCGAGGATACCGGCCTGCTGCGCTATGGCGCGTTCTTCGCCACGCTGATCATGTTCTTCCTGGCGGAAATCGGTGACAAGACACAGATTGCGACCGTGGTGCTCGCCGCCCGTTTCGACGATACCGTCATGGTGGTTCTGGGCACCACGGTGGGCATGCTGCTGGCCAACGTTCCCGTCATCCTGGCCGGCCAGTGGCTGATGGATCGCATGCCCCTCGCCACGGCCCGCCTCTTTGCGTGTGGGCTGTTTATCGTGCTCGGGGTCATCACCCTGGTCGGGGCTTTCAGCGGCATCAGCCTGACGGCCGGCTGATTACTGATTCGTCATGCGTTTTTGCCGCAATCCAGCGGTGCGGGAGAAGAAACGCGCCGCACTCTGTGGAATAATGGGCTTTCTTAATAGGTGCCTATAAAGTAAACAGGTCGGCAGGCATCCCTGCTGGCCTGCGGTTCAACGAAGTGACGGAACACCTGTCCCAAGGATTTCAGTAATGACATGTTTCAGACGGGGCCTGATGGCAGCCTGCCTGCTGTTCTCCACCCAGGCTGCACTGGCCGGGCAACCGGTGATGCCGATCAAGGGCGACCTGATCGGTCACATGGAGACCATGAAAACCCGCTATGAAGACACCTTTGCGGACATCGGCACCCGCAACAGCATCGGCTACCTGGAGCTGGTCCACGCCAATCCGGGGGTCGATCCCTGGCTGCCGGGCGACGGCACGCAGATCACCCTGCCGGAACAGCACATCCTGCCGGATGCCCCACGCAAGGGCATCGTCATCAACCTGGCCGAATTCCGTCTCTACTATTACAGCGATGACGGCGTGCAGACCTACCCGGTCGGCGTCGGCACCGAACAGAACCCGTCACCGCTGACGCAAGCCAAGGTCACCATGCGCCTGGAATCCCCCGCCTGGTACCCGCCCACCAGCGTCCGCGAAGAGTACGAGAAAAACGGGGAACAGCTGCCGCTGATGGTGCCGCCGGGTCCGGAAAACCCGCTGGGGCCCTACGCCCTCAAATTGAGCGCCAAGGGCTACCTGATCCACGGCACCAACAAGAAATTCGGCATCGGCATGCAAGTCAGCCACGGCTGCATCCGCATGTACAACGACGACATTTCCCAACTGGTGTTCGAGGTGCCCAAGGGCACGCCGGTGCAGTTCGTCAAGCAGCCGGTCAAGGTGGGCATGAGCGGTAACGAGGTGTGGCTGGAGATCCATCGTCCCAAGGAAGAGATGGACAAGGCCACCAAGGACCAGCTTTGGAAGGACGTGATGCAGAAGATGGACAAACTGCTCGACAAACATCCCGGCATCGAATTCCAGCGCCATGCCGTGGAACTGGCGGTGGACCAGGCCGACGGCGTTCCGCGCCTGGTGGGTGAGCAGGTTCGCCAGATGGCCCAGAACCACGACAAGGAGACCGACGACAAGCCGTCGCTCTAAAGGCGCTCCTGAAGAACACTGAGTTTCTGCGCGGGCCCTGGCCCGCGTTATCGCAGCCAATCGATAACAATAAGGACACCGTCATGGCTAAAGCGGTACTGATCACCGGCGCCAGCTCCGGCCTGGGCGAGGGTATGGCGCGGGAATTTGCGGAACGGGGCTACGACCTGGCGCTTTGCGCCCGCCGCACTGAACGCCTCGAAACGCTGAAAACCGAGATCCAGCGCCGCCAGCCCAACATCCGCATCCTGATCCGGGCCCTGGACGTGAACCAGCACGATCAGGTCTTTGACGTGTTCAACGGATTCCACCAGGACCTGGGCCGACTCGACCGCATCATCGTCAATGCCGGCATCGGCAAGGGCCAGCCCCTCGGTTCTGGCGGCTTTAACGCCAACCGGGACACCGCCGAAACCAACTTCGTCGCCGCCCTGGCGCAAATGGAAGCCGGCATGGCCATCCTCCGTTCCCAAAACGAGGGCCAACTGGTGATAGTCTCTTCGGTTTCGGCGATCCGTGGCATGCCCGGTAACGTCACCACTTATGGCGCCACCAAAGCCGGCGTCGCCGCGCTCGCCGAAGGCCTGCGCGTGGAACTGGCAAAAACCCGCTCACCGATTCGCATCACCACGCTCTTTCCCGGCTATATCAGCACCGCCATCAACGCCGACATCAAACACAAGCCCTTCGTGGTGGACGCCGAGACGGGCTGCCGCGCCATGGTCAAAGCCATCGAATCCGAAAAGGCCGAAGTCTATGTGCCCGGTTGGCCCTGGCGCGCCATCGGGTTCATCATGAAACGGGTACCCACGTCCCTGCTGGCCCGGATGCTCTGAGTAACATCGGTTAATCCCCCCCGGTCAGGGAACGTATACTCTATAGACGGATCTTAAAAGCCAGGCGAGGGGCCAAACGCCCTCGCCCGGACGCAGCGAGCGGAGACCGATGGCCATGATCTGCAGTCAACGCCTCAAGCACAGCCTGTTCGCGTGGATGCTGGGATTAGGAGTCCTCCTGGTGCTGGCCGGATACGTCCAGGCCCAGTCGTCGGGTTCGGCCTCTTCGGGCAACGCCCGCCTGTTGACCGTCAACGGCGCCATCAGCCCGGCGACCATGGATTACCTGATGCGGGGTCTGGAGCAAGCCGCCGATGACCAGGATCCGCTGGTGATCATCGCCATGGACACGCCTGGCGGTCTGATGTCGTCCATGCGCAGCATCATCAAGGCTATCCTGGCCTCTCCGGTTCCGGTGGTCACTTACGTCTCGCCGTCTGGCGCACGCGCCGCCAGCGCGGGCACCTATATTCTCTACGGCAGCCACATCGCCGCCATGGCGCCCGCCACCCACCTGGGATCGGCGACACCGGTCCAGATGGGCGGCCTGCCCGGCCAGCCGGAGGAATCCCCGGCTCCGGACAAACAGCCGCCTGCCGACGACAGCAACAACGCATCAAAAGAAGAGCCCCATCAGGGCGGCAGCGCCATGGAGCGTAAGGTGCTGGAGGATGCCGTCGCCTACATCCGGGGCCTCGCCGACCGCCACGGACGCAACGCCGACTGGGCCGAACGGGCGGTGCGAGAGGCCGTCAACCTCAACGCCAACGATGCCCTGAAACAGAACGTGGTCGATGTGGTGGCCCGGGACATTCCCGACCTGCTGCGGCAGATCGACGGCCGAATAGTGGTCATGGCCGACGGCGAGCGGGTGCTGCAGACCGCCAACCTGACCGTCAAGCGCGCGGACCCGGGCTGGCGTACCGACTTGCTGTCCGTGCTGACCGATCCCAACGTCGCCTATTTCCTGATGATCATCGGTTTCTACGGGCTGATCTTCGAGCTGGCCAACCCCGGCAGCCTGTTCCCGGGGGTGATCGGCGCCATCTGCCTGGTGCTCGCCCTGTTCGCCTTCCAGGTCCTGTCGGTGAACTACGCCGGACTGGCGCTCATCCTGCTGGGCCTGGCGTTTATCGTGGCGGAGGCCTTCATGCCCAGCTTCGGGGTGATGGGGCTGGGCGGCCTGGCCGCCTTTGTGGTGGGGTCGGTGATCCTGATGGACGGCACCCACCAGGCCATTTCCCTGCCGATCATCGGCGGCACCGCCGCGGTGGCCGGCGGTTTCCTGCTGTGGGCGGTGACCCGGTTTGTCGGGCTGCGCAAACGGCGCGTGGTCAGCGGCAAGGAGCAGATGCAGGGTGAAAGCGGCATCGCCCTGGATACGTTTGTCATCGACGACGATCACTACAAGGGACATGTCCGACTGAATGGTGAGCGCTGGAACGCCACCAGCACGGCCGCGGTCCATGAGGGCCAGACCGTCCGCGTGGAGGCCATCGATGGCCTGACCGCCCGGGTCAGCCGCCAGGACGACACGGCGGACGCCCCAACGACGCACTGAATCAGGACAACCAACCGGAGGGAACAACATGCTGGGCAACCTGATACCGTACATTGCACCTCTCGTCATCCTGCTGATCATTCTCGGCAGTGCCATTCGCATCCTGCCGGAATACGAGCGCGGCGTCGTGTTCTTCCTGGGGCGCTTCCAGGGCGTCAAGGGACCGGGGCTGATCATCGTCATTCCCGGGATTCAACAGCTGATCCGGGTGGACCTGCGGGTGATCACGCTGGACGTTCCCAGTCAGGACGTGATCTCCAAGGACAACGTCACGGTGAAGGTCAACGCGGTGCTCTACTTCCGCGTAGTGGATCCGGAAAAGGCGATCATCCGGGTGGAAAACTACGGTGCGGCGACCAGCCAGCTGTCGCAGACCACCCTGCGTTCGGTGATGGGCAAACACGATCTGGATGAGATGTTGTCCGAACGGGACAAGATCAACGCCGATATCCAGGAGATCCTGGACACACAAACCGAGGAATGGGGCATCAAGGTCGCCAACGTGGAAATCAAGCACGTGGATCTGGATGAATCGATGATCCGGGCGATCGCCCGTCAGGCCGAGGCGGAGCGGGAACGCCGGGCCAAGGTCATCCATGCGGACGGTGAATTCCAGGCGTCACAGAAGCTGGTCGAAGCGGCGGATGTCATGTCCCGCAATCCGGCAGCCCTGCAACTGCGCTACCTGCAGACCCTGGCCGATATGAGCAACAACAACAGCTCCACCATCGTTTTCCCGCTGCCTATGGATATCATGAAGAGCTTCATGAAACCGGCTGGCGACAAGGCCCCCAAACCGGAAAACAGCCCGGAATAACCCAATCTGCAGACACAAAAAAAGGCCGGTCAAGCCGGCCTTTTTCGCATTCGTCAGAGCAACTTACTTCATGCTCGACTTCTGCAGCATACGCTTGGCGCGCTCGTTCGCTTCTTCAGCGGACTTCTGCGCTTGCATGGCAGCAGACATGGCTTCTTCTGCTTTTTCATAAGCAGCGTTGGCGCGGCTCTGTGCAGAGTTGGCAGTGCTCAGCGCGTTGCTGGCTGTCTGCTCTGCAGAGTTCGCAGTTGCTGCTGCGTCATCAATGGCTTCCTGGTTGGCTGTGCTGGCACAACCAGCAGTCATAGCGGTGGCCAGTGCAAAACCTGCGATCGTCAACTTACGCATTCTCATTACCCCTTATTGATGGTTATAGCTTCCTTAGACTGCAGAAGTCTTTGGAACCAACTCCCTGTCTGTTCCACAAGTTTGGACCACTGTCGTCCAAATCGTCATGAACAGTGTAGAACACTGCCTTACGAATTGAGAACTATAGATCAACCGATTACGTTCGCCAATTACCGGTTCGTAACGCGTCCACTTAAGTTACGCGTCAGGGAAGGATACGGATTGGTGTGCCGTCGGGAACCAGCGTCCAGATCTGATCCATGGCCTCGTTGGTCACGGCAATGCAGCCGTCGGTCCAGTCCAGCCCGGCAAACGCAAACGCCATATCACCGGCATCGTTGGGCAGCCCGTGAATCATGATCTCGCCGCCGGGGTTCAACCCCCAGTCAGAGGCCAGTTCGCGATCGTGGGCGTTGGGGTAGGAAATGTGAATGGACTTGTAGTAGCTGCTGCCCGGGTTACGCCAGTCAAGAACGTAATCGCCTTCGGGCGTACGCTCATCGCCCTCAAACAGCTTGTGGCCCGTGGGGTTGTCTCCCAGGGAGATGCGGAAGGTTTTCACGGCTTCGCCGTCCACCATCAGGTCCAGGCGCCGCTTGGCCTTGTGGACCACGACCCGATCCACCGCCAGCGATGCGTGGGCGGTTTCAGGCCGCTGATAATCGGTCGTTGCCATGGCGAGACTCTCGGCGGAGGCCAGGCCCGGTACCAGAATACTGAGCGAAAGCAACAACTGCGCTAGACGACGAAAAAGCATAGAAAACCAGCAGATTGCACAAAGTTAATGCGCATTTTATAGCACAACCCCGGAGGGTGTTCGATTTCTTAACGTTACAGTGAGAAATCGGCACGTTTCCGGGGGTAAATAATTTAGTCCAGCACCGTAGCACGCAACCGATCGTCCAGACAGGTCGCCTTCAACGGCTGGTCGGCGATCAGCTCCAGCCGGTTCTCCGGAGCCGGCGCGGTCGGATAGCGGCTGATTGCACCATCGCCACCATTGAAGGCAAGCCAGCCATCGGCCGTGTTCAGCACGGCCTTGTAGCGGGCGCAGTCGGTACCGGTCAGCCAGGCGACCACGGCGTCGGCATCAAAACGCCGATCGGGCGCAATCCGCCAGCCCAGGCTGACATAGCCCTGGCCGTGGTTTTCCCGCATCTGCCAGTCACGGTCCGCCCCATCATCCACCGCGCCGGGTTCGGCATGGTGATGGTCATGAGCATGGGGCGACTCGAATTGGGGTATCTGGGGCTGGGCATCCAGCCAGGCGAGCTCGAGCCGGCCCTGTCGGGTCTGGGCGATGCGCTGTTTGGCGGGCGCCAGCGCTTCGGCCCACTGCCAGAAGGAGCGGATTTGTTGGGGCGTACACAGGTCGGTCTTGTTGGCGACCAGCACATCGGCAGCGGCCACCTGATCCCGGAAGTGGACGTTGTCGGTGACCCGGGAATCTTCCAGGCGACGGGGATCCACCAAGCCAATGGTGGCACCGATCGTCAGGACGTCCTGATAGAACTCGTTTTGCAGCGTTTCGATGATGCGAGCCGGATGCCCAAGGCCCGTGGGCTCAATCAGAAGACGATCCGGACGCGCTTCACGGATGAGCATGTTTAGCCCCATCTGCATCGGTAAGCCGGCCACACAGCACATGCAACCGCCGGGCACTTCCCGCACAAAGGCACCGGTATCGGCCAGCAACTGGCCGTCGATGCCGATCTCGCCAAACTCGTTGACCAGCACCGCCCAGGTCTCGTTCGCCGGTTTGCGGGCCAGCAGATCGCGGATGGCCGTGGTTTTTCCCGCGCCCAGGAAGCCGAGAATGAGATGGGTTGGAATCGGCATGGCCGTCACTCAAAACGTTATATTATAACAACTGTACCATGCCGCAGGCGCAAAGAACGAATCGGTCAGAATTTGGACGGCGCGGCGCCCTCGTCCATTTTCAGACCGACCTTGGTGACCCGGTCGGCTTCGGTGGCCCGGGCCACCAGGGTGACCGGACCCAGCACCACCCGGTCGCCGACGACCGGATGCCCCTTGGCCCGTTTGGCGAAGCAGTCGGCCAGGGAGAGCTCCGGCGACAGCTCGTCGAACTCGATGCCGTAGACCTGCTCCACATCCCCCAGCAGCGCGTCGCCATTGAGCACGAAGTCGCCGAAGAAGGCCCGCTCCATCAAGTGACGCGGCGGCTGCCGGCCGCTGAGCGTGTGCCCCAGGTCGTTGAGGCTGTCCGACAGCGCGAAGACGGCCAGTACATCCCCTTGCTGGACCAGGGTGTCCGGCTGGGGTGACATGCAGAGCCGGTCCCGGAACACACCGGCGACGGCCGCATGCTTGGGCATGGTGATGCGCGACAGGGGACGCGGATCGGACCAGCGCTCGCCCCGCAGCGGGAACAGCATCAATTCGTGATCGCCGGCGGCCGGGACATCCAGCGGCAGACGCCGATAGGGCTCCTCCGGCGCCGGCACCTCCAGCTTCAGCCAGCGGGCAATGCGCGCCAGCGAGCTGCCCTGGACCACCAGCGACACCAGTACCACGAAGAAGGCGATGTTGAAGATCAGCGGCGCCTCGGGCAGGCCATCCATCATTGGAAACAGCGCCAGCACGATCGGCACTGCGCCGCGCAGGCCCACCCAGCTAATGAACGTCAGTTCACGGCGGTTGAAACTGAACGGCCACAGCGTGGCGAACACCGCCAACGGCCGGGCAAACAGGATCAGGATCAACGACAGTGCCAGGGCGCCGCCAACCAGCGGCATCAACTGGCTGGGGCTCACCAGCAGGCCCAGGATCAGGAACAGACTCATCTGCGCCAGCCAGGCCAGACCGTCGTGCACCTGAAGGATCAGCGGCATCATCCGCACCGAACGATTACCCAGCACCACCCCGGCCAGGTAGATCGCCAGGAAGCCACTGCCGGACAGCATGTTGGTCACCGAGAACAGGGCGATCCCGGCGGCGGCCACCAGCAGCGGATACAGCGCCGGCATCAATCGCGCCCAGTTGACCAGGCGCACCATCAGACGGCCGCCCAGTACGCCCATCACGGCGCCAATCCCGAACTGCTCGATCAGCAACCAGAGACTGCCCAGCAGCCCGGATTCTTCCTTGGTCATGATCGCCAGCAGCGCCAGGGTGAGGAAGATCGCCATCGGGTCGTTGCTGCCCGATTCAATCTCCAGGGTGGCGCCCACCCGTTCGTTCAGGTGCAGACCCCGACCCTGGAGCAGCGAGAACACGGCGGCAGCGTCGGTGGAGGAAATGATCGCGCCCATCAACAGGGACGGAATCCAGCCCATGTCGAACAGGTAGTGGGTGGCCACCGCGGCAATGCCGGCGGTTATGACCACGCCCAGCGAGGCCAGCAACAGAGCCGGCCGCAAGCCCACCCGGAAGGTGTCGGCACGGGTGCGCATACCACCGTCGAGCAGGATCACCGCCAGCGCCAGGTTGCCCACCAGGAAGGCCAGCTCGAAATCGTCGAAGCGGATGCCCCCCGGCCCGTCTTCGCCGGTGAGCATGCCGACCGCGAGAAATATCAGAAGCACCGGCATTCCCAGCCGGCTGGAAAGAGGGCTCAGGAGGATGCTGATCACCAGCATCAGGGCCCCGATTAGGGTGAGAGTTGGATCCATGCGAACTCCAGTCCATTCGAGTGCATGATAACAGCTCCCGGCCGCCAGTCAGAGATGCCGTGAGAGGAACATCAGTGCGACGGGATCAGAGGACCGGTTCCAGCGGGGCCGACACGACCTGGTCACGGCCATTGGCCTTGGCCAGATACAGCAGTTCATCGAGGCGCTTGAAGGCTTCGGGCATGGGCTCGTCCAGTTCAACTTCCACCACGCCGAAACTGGCCGTGACCCGATCCGGGAAGGGCATGGGATGCTGGCGCAGCTGGTCCCGCAGCAATTCGGCCAGACGGCGGGCGCCCCCGAGGTCGGTATCCTCGCACAGGATCAGGAACTCCTCGCCCCCGAGCCGGTACACCACATCCGTCGAACGCACTTCGTGGCGCAACAAGCGTCCGAGGCGAACCAGAACCTCATCCCCCACGTTGTGGCCGTGACTGTCATTGACGCGCTTGAAATGGTCGATATCCAGCATGATCATCGCAAACGCCAGGCCCTGGCGCCGGAAACGGGCCATTTCCCGCTGCCAGTGGGTTTCCAGGTGACGGCGGTTGAAGGCGCCGGTGAGCGGATCCATTGTCGCCTGTTCCCGCAGCTGGAATTCCAGCGTTTTCATCTGGGTGATGTCGGAAATATAGCCATGCCAATAGGTGCTGCCGTCTTCGGCCCGTCTCGGGGTCGACTCGCCCCGCAACCAGCGGATGCCGTGCTGCGGCAGCACCACCCGGAATTCACAGATCCATGGCACCAGGTTGGTCCGGGAGCGGTCGATAGAGGCCTGCACGGTGGCTGCATCGTCCATATGGATGCGTCTGAGCGCGTTGGTGGCATCCTGGTGGGCTTCTTCCGCGGTGATTTCGAACACGTCCCAGATCCCGTCACTGACGTAGGGGAACGACGCCGTGCCGTCCGGCCGGCTGAGGTACTGGTAAATGACGCCGGGCACGTTGGTGGTCAGGTCCTGGAGCAGGTGATCGTTCTGCTCCAGCGCTTCCATCGCCCGCAGGTATTCGGTCATGTCGATGGCGACACCGAGGTAACCCAGATCCTGTCCGGATTCATCGAAAATCTTGGACAGGGTCAGCTGCACTTTGCGGCGTTCACCGTCCTTGCGCACAAACGTCCAGCGTTCCGAGCGGTGCATCCCCTCTTCAATGCCCACCTGGAAGACCCGGAAGCCGGCCAACGGCTTGCCGGTGTATTGGGTCAGCCGCTCGCCCCAAGCCGCCACTTCCCCGGGATCGTGGAAAGCCAAAGGCGTCATCCGGCCCACCACCTCGGCCGCGCTGTAGCCCAGCAGGTGTTCCGCCCCGCGGTTGAACAGCGCGATCCTGCCGTCGGGACGGGCAACGATAATCGCCACGTCTTCCGCCGATGCAAAAATGCCCGAGAGGTAGGCATTCGCTTCACGCAGTTCCAGTTCGGTCTGTTTGACGTGGCTGATGTCGGAGTGTGTGCCGATCATCCGCGCGGGACGATCCGGCCCATGCCACTCAATGACTTT
Organism: Marinobacter sp. R17; assembly: GCF_003789045.1. Taxonomy (NCBI): domain Bacteria; kingdom Pseudomonadati; phylum Pseudomonadota; class Gammaproteobacteria; order Pseudomonadales; family Marinobacteraceae; genus Marinobacter; species Marinobacter sp. R17. Next base: position 47,189 of record NZ_RHGZ01000004.1, read on the forward strand.
GCCGCGATCGAGGATCCACTTGTAGGTGCCGTCCTTGCAACGGAGTCGGTGCATGCTCTCGTAATAATCCGTGAGGCCCTTGAAGTGCGCATCTAAAGCCTTCTGACACGGGCCCAGATCCTCAGGGTGAACTCGGCCGGACCACTCGCTGAGGGTCTGGCCGATTTCGTCCGGCGTGTAGCCCAGCATGGTTTTCCAGCCCTCGGAGAAATACACCTCGTTCTCGGGCATGCGCCAGTCCCAGACGCCATCGCCGGACCCGTCGAGGGCGAACTGCCAGCGCGCTTCTGATTCGGACAGTGCTTGCAGGGCCTGCTGCAGTTCCTGGGTACGCCGCGTGACATTGGCCTCCGCCCGGGCCCGGCCCAGCAGGGCCATCGCCAGGTAGCCCGCGCAAAGCAGGGTAGCGCCCAGTCCGGTGATGACCACCAGCAGTGCGGTCTGGCGGGGCTGCCACTGCGCCGGGTCGGTCGGTTCCGCCCGGATCAAGACCGATCCGTCTGCCAGGTTGATATCGCGGGAAAAGGTCAGCCCCGGGTCGTGGTGATGATCCTCACTATGATCGAGCGTCACGGCCGGACTGTTCGAGGCGAATTCGTCAAAGCCCAGAGCGATGTCGGGTGAATCACTGTGCGCCGAGGACACCCATTGGGCCAGCGCGCTGAGGCGCAGCCCCAGACCGATAAATCCCCGCAGGTTTCCGTAGTGACGATCGGTCACATCCTTGACGGTGCCCTCGTTAAACACCGGAGCAAAGACGACGATGCCGGACTCGTCATCCGGGTCGTCAAGCGTGCGGATGCCGCCAATCATCACCGCTTTGCCCGTGGTCATGGCCTGTTCGAAGGCGTGGACCCGCGACGGCAGGTAGCTGACGTCCATACCCACCAGATTGGCGCCGGGGACGTTGGTCTTCTGGTAGGTGATGGGGAAATGGCGGCGAATGTCGCCGGAGCTCAGGTCCTCCACCGATTCGGGCAGGCGCAACCGGAACTGATGGTGGTAGTAATAGGCCATGCGCTCGCGGTACAGCGCCATCTGGCTGGCCGGCACGTTCTCGGTCCAGCTGACGGTCATCTCGATGCGATCGGACAGGCGGGTCAGCGTTTCAAACTCGTGGCGGGTGAGCTCCGACTCCAGGGTGATGAACCGGCGCATGGCGTCCAGCTCGCGCAGCTGGCCCTGGATCAGTTCTTCCACAAGCAGGATACGTGAGCGGGCCTCCTGCTCGAAACTGGATTGCACGATCTGGCGTTCGGCCTCTGCCGCCCGCTGGGCCAGAATCATTGTCAGCGCCGCCCCCAGTGCAAGCACCAGCAGGACAGGCCATCCCTGGACCAGAGCGCGTCTTAAAGCAGGGCGCGAATCGGTGGTCAAATCAGTCTTCCGGGGAGTTCAAACTCACGTCAAGAGAATAGCATAGGCAATCGCTACGTAGACCTTGCCTGACAAGAGTTCACAATCTATATTGGCTCCCTGCAAGGCCCCCGTCCCGGGGCACGGCAAGCGGGTGTAGCTCAATGGTAGAGCAGAGGCTTCCCAAGCCTACGACGAGGGTTCGATTCCCTTCACCCGCTCCACCTCCATTCCTGAAGCCTCAACATAGCGACATTCATTTTCAGGCCGCCGGATTGAACAGAATCGACCCACCACAGCCTCAGCCCCTCGGTAATGAAAATCTGTTCTGAGTAATCGATAACGCATGAATTCGAGCATTACTGTACTTCTACCTCAAGTTGTTTAGCTCAGAATCCTAAAGACATCACCTCGAACAAAGCAATTCAGTCATGAAAGAGACGAAGCACTTGTTAACCTGGTAGTATTACTCGCAAATTCGATGGAAGGTAGAGCAACAACGCATGATCACGTTTGCGGATCTTTTCTGTGGGGGTGGTTTCGGTGCAAGAGGTGCCGTGACTGCAGGCGCCCAACCAATCCTGGCGGTCGACGCATGGGATATCGCCACAGAAACATACAAAAGCAATTTCCCTACCGCAGAGGTACATTGCTCCCCCATTGAAAAAATTGATCCCAAAGAGCTGGCAAAAAAATACTGCCCTGACGTATTACTTACCTCTCCGGAATGCACGTCCCACTCAATTGCGCGCGGAGCTAAGCCAGGCTCCGAGCAAAGCAAGGAAACAGCCATCGGAATTATCCCTTGGATCGATGCAATGGCACCGCGCTGGTTGATCGTTGAAAACGTCAATCGCATGAAAAAATGGGGACGCCACAATGAGCTGGTGGACAGTATCGAGTCGCACGGCTACAAAGTGAACGATCTTGTTCTCAACGCCGCCGACTTCGGTGTGCCCCAGTCACGCAAACGAATGTTTCTAGTCTGCGACCGAGAGGGCTCTGAGATTTCAAGGGAAGATTTACTCTCGCTGCAGAAGCGATCAATTCAGACTGCTCGGTCCATCATCGACTGGTCTGGCGTTTACAAAAGCCGACCGCTATACACTGAAAAGAGAGCCCAGGCCACGATCGAAAGGGCTGAGAGAGCAATTAGAGAGCTTGGCCCTGGCAAAGATTTCATCGTTGTGTATTACGGCTCGGACTACGCTGGGGGGTGGCAATCACTGGATGTGCCTTTGCGTACTGTCACCACCCTCGATCGTTTTGGTTTGGTCACGTGGGAGAGTGGGATTCCCCATTTGAGGATGTTGCAGCCGCCGGAACTGCTGAAAGCAATGGGTGCAGGATCAAGGCACCTACTGCCGCATGGCAGTCGACGGGACAAGATCAAGTTGTGCGGTAACGGTGTATGTTCCCCCGTAATGGAGATCATCTTCAGGAAAATTGCGCAGATTGAAGATGAAGAGTTAGGACTGGCCTCCTGAATGAACTTGGCTGAAACTGATCTAATTGTCGACCACGTCTATGGCGGCTCCCGTAACGGAAACGCCTCGGATGATCCCTTGCCGCGACTGCTGGGTGTTGATAGTGGCGCCGGTTTTCGCCACCTTGGGAAGCGGCCAGGCATCGACACGCTGAAGTTACTAGCACTGGTCACCAACTTTAACGATCCTGACTGGCCGGACTATTTGGACACGGAAAGCGGGCTGTTCACTTACTATGGTGACAATAAAGAGGCCCGAGGGATCCACGACACACCCAGACAAGGCAACCAGATTCTTAGGAACTTGTTTGACGCCCGTCATTCTCCTATCTCCTTCGAACACTTCCCCGTTGTGCTTCTTTTTGGTGGTACCGGAGACTATCGGGATATGCGTTTCATGGGGCTCGCTGTACCGGGAGCTCAAAATCTAGGGTCTGACGACGACCTGGTGGCGATTTGGCGATCGAAGGGGCCTAACAATTTCAGATTTCAGAACTACAAGTCGATATTCACCATTCTTGACGTACCTGTCATCACTCGCAAATGGCTTGACGACATAAAGGCTGGAAAAGCAGTTTCGTCAAGACATGCACCCAAACCGTGGCTTGATTGGGTATCAGGACGGAAATACTCACCTTTATATGCGCCACACACAATCGACATCCGAACCAAAGAGCAGCAGCTTCCCCGGTCAGAGGAAGACTGCCGCATTCTCTCGCTGGTACATGAAACGTATCGGGAAAATCCGATAGCGTTCGAAGCGGCTGCGGTGGAGATATCTCGTCTTTTCATGCCGGACATCGGTCACTGTGAAATCACCCGCCCGTGGCGTGACGGTGGTCGGGACGCTGTTGGAGCATATAGGGTCGGAAAAGGTCGGAGTGCAATAGAAGTTGAGTTCGCGCTCGAAGCGAAATGCTATGCTCCGAACGGGAAGGGGGTTGGGGTCCGAGAACTTTCCAGACTCCTGTCACGCTTGCGGCACAGGCAATTTGGTGTTCTCGTGACGACGTCTTACCTTGGAGCGCAGGCATATAAAGAGCTGAAAGAAGATCAACATCCCGTTGTCATCATATCTGGCATAGATATCGTCACAACGCTGAAGAATCGTGTTGGATCTTTCGACCAGATAAAGAAATGGCTCGCTAGTTTGTAAGCCGCTTACTGTCCTTCTGCTCTTCCAATACTTGAACTACCCGGGCAATGCTGTCTTCCAGTGAAGACTTGATCTCATGCTCCCAAATACGAATGACCTGCCATCCCTGAGATTCCAGCGTTTCACTATTTTTATGATCCCTTTCGACATTTGCATCGATCTTACTCTGCCAGAAAATAGCTCTCTTCTTGGGCTGTACAAAATGATCGGGACATTTATGCCAGAAACAACCATCCACGAAAACTACAACTTTGTGCTTAGCGAAGACCAAATCGGGCTTTCCTGGTAGTTTGCTCTTTAGTCGATACCGATAGCCCATTCTCCATAATTGCTTTCTAAGAGCCATTTCTGGAGAGGTATTTTTACCCTTGATCTGCGACATGCAGTAAGAGCGCTGTTTGGGGCTTAGCGTATCCATTTAACTTAAGCTAACTATGCCAGGGCGAGTCGCCATTCTGCCGTACCAAGAGATAAACTCCTGGAGCATCTGTTCACGAACTCTTCCTACAAGTTCAAGCTTGGAAACCATAGGGACAAACGGAGGGCATTGTTCACGATCCCTGCTTGAAAAATACTCTGCTTGATCAGGAATTGACACTACTAACTTTGAATTAAGAACCAGATACCAAGTATCTTCCCCATTTTGTAGCTTTGGAGTAGCCTTCAAAAATTCGCCTGGAAGCTTCTTCCCACCATCTCTGTAGAAATGTTTCTTGGCTTTTTCATAAACAATTATGCCCACCAAAAACCTACGCCAAAACGCCTTGTCTTGCGCATGATCGCAGGCCGGAGTGATGTCGAACAAGATAGGCCTTACGTTCTTCAAAAACTCAGGATCTTTCCTGGCATCTCTTCTTTTATTTACGTCATCTCCTATAAACGCATCCATGATAAATTCTTTGATGTTGTCTTTAGATACACAGATAGTTCCAAGATTCACCAGCTCATCTGACGGCCATTCGTATACACAACCAGGGGAAGGGGTGATTTTTTTGGATGCAGAGTCCCAGTGTAGCATGCTGTTTATTCGTGGTGCCTCAACGCTCTGCTTAACATCATCAGGAACCTTCACCTCCGCAGAATTCATATGGCTCACTTTGTCATATAACATGCTTGACAATATTTGGTATAGCGGAAACGCCAAGTTGTCACTCTTCTTGAGTCGAGAACCTTCTTGAGCTTTTGCTAGCTGGTAAAGTACGCCGCCCAAACTTTTGTTTAATTCTTGAGGGGAGCTTGGAGGGACCATATTCCAAAGATTATGTAATACCCTAGAAGCACTGCTCCTAACGTTCGCTTCCCAGTGGGCGAGAGATTCAAGAGACTCTACAGGAGTTATGGAATCTTGGACATTATGAAATAGTCGATTCTTTTCTTCCATACTAAGGTCAGTTCTGACTGCTCCGTGTTCACGATCTTCTGCATACGGCCTCTTGTCAATAACGGCATATTGATATGGGCGCTTTCCGGAAGGAAGTCGTTCCGATAGATAGTCAAAAAGTTCTTGTGCATAACGGTTGCCGAGCTGCGGATCATTTCCCCACGTGGACCACGTTATTAAAAGCCACGGACCATTATTGTCGTCTAATATTCTGTCTATACCGGCTGCTGCTGCAGAATAGTCATCGTTCCCGGGAAAGTCTGGAGACACTAAGGCAATGTCTTGAAATATAAATCTAATGCCATCTAATTTTTTATTCGAGTCAAGACTCGAAATAACATCCTGATCGTAATGTAGAAAAAAGCTAGGCACCTGTAATTTCCATAGACTTCTAACGATTGCTTCCCCGTCTTCCGTCTTATCATCAATTACGACCACTCTACCTCTATGTGGCATATTACTCCCCCTTGAAAACCATCGCGACCAACGCACCATCACAGGCGGCCGGCACTTCAACCGCATTACTTTCAGGAAACGCAAGCCTACCTTCATGCGATTTCATGATCATATCGCTATAATAAAGCCCAATACCCATCCCGTCTGATTTTCTAGAGAAAAAAGGTTGTACTACATCTTCAGCACCATCGAGCAGGCCTGGGCCGTTGTCAGCTACGACGATCGCGTTACCTTCAAGGTCCCGGCTTGGGCCTACCCAAATAATAGCTTCGTCGGCTTCGGTTTGAGCACTCCAGTAAATCGCATTGTCGATAAGATTAACTAACGTAGCGGTTAACATACGACGTATACCGAGGACCTCGAAGTCCTTTTCAGGTTGGCTTTCGAAACCATTCTTAAAATTGATCTTGTGGTATTTGAAGCGAAGGTCTTGAGTAAGACAAGCGAACTCCACCAAGCGAGAGGCCGAAATCTTTTCCATTTTTCCTCTGCTGACCATATACATAGCGCCCTGGAGCAGAGATATTAATCCTTTTGATTGTTCTTTTAGCTGCTCTGGGGATTGGCCTTCCGATATAGAGGAATGTAGGTTTCGTACTCCCCTCTCTAATTCATGAAATACTGTGACCAAACCCATCCCTGCTCCGGCTGAACTTAGAAGAACGTCCCTGGTTTCTGTGTAGGATTTAGACACCTTGTCTACAATATCACCGATTTCGTTTGTCAACTTTTTTTCGAAAACTGCTGTTTTCAGTTCACTTAATAGTTCGTCAGTTGTTTTTCGCCGGTTTGGCTTATATTTCGAGGCGCCAGGAGGCGTGTCTAGTATAGAGCGAAGGAGCTTTTTATCCTTGTTTCGCTCAGCTTCAAAATCAGTGAGTATACAAAGCATCGCATATTGTAATTCGTAGTATGCATCGTTCTCTATAAACCCTTCTCGGTTCGTCTTCTCTCGAAGGTTGTAGCTGTCTGAAAGTTCAAGTTGAACTTCGCCAAGCATAAGTTGGTTGCTGAGTTTTCCTGTCGGCCTTTGAATGCGGCGGTGGTCTAGGCCCAGCCAGTCGTCGCCGGGTTCGCCGTAGTTATATACTCTAAGGCCATCCCTATATACTCTGACGCCGCCTTGCTCCTTCAAAAATTCTGAAAGACCTGACATCTCATCTTTTAAATATCTTTGTTTTACATCTCTATCCAAGTCGAACGCAATAATTGACCCTTTTAAAGGTCCTATTCCAAGGCTATTTTCATCTTCTGACTTGCCAAGGATGGGGCGTGCGGCCCGCTCGTTCCTTTTGCGCCATCCATCGTCACCAGGTGGCGCTTTTGTAAAGAATTCCGGATATTTCCTTTCGATCTCAATTTTTCGCCCCTCAATAATGTTTGGGTAATCGGATTTGATTGCTGGAAGCGGCTCAAACTTGTAGGTATATTTTAGGCCTTCGTCTGTTAGTTCGAAATCAAATTTGAACATTGCCTGGTCTCTGGCTGTTTCTGGATCAAAAAATCCATTAAGCCAACCGATATCAGGCTCAAGTGTAAAATCGACAGTGAAGTCATTTTCACCGTTTTGGCCGATCTTTCCGCTAGTCATTCCAAGGACTGATCGGTAAAGTTTCCTTACGTCACCCCTGCGCCATTTTTGTTTTAGACCGGATATGGTGATTCTTGTACCATGGGTTTGGTCAGAGAAGACTTCAGGGGGTCGTTCCTTAATTTGTACTTTTGCCTCATCTAAGTACTTATGGCTTTCTAAATCAAGCCAGTTAATATTAACAACAACCTCTGCCGACTCCTTTGATTTCGTTACGAGTTCGATTTCAGTTCCTAAGCGGTGCACTGCAAACCGACCTACGCCCTTTTCACCTACTGGAAGACGTCCCTTCTCGGTCCTAATTCCTTTCTTTCTGCTTTCGCCTTTATGACCATGTGCGGGTTCCATCCATATATTGGAAACTGTATCAAAGTCCATGCCAATACCATCATCTTGAACTTCAATCGCGCCGTCCTCGGCGTTTATGTTGAGCAAAAGTAAAGATACATTTTCGGCATCAGCGTCGTATGAATTTTTGATAAGTTCGAAAAGAGCTAGAGTATGACTCTTGATTAATTGCTCTCCCAAAAGCTCCATTATCCGTGCTCTTGGTCTAAACTCTTTCTTCGTTTCCTGCATACAAGGCCCGCTGTATTGATAAAATGATTGCCAGTTGTATAGAGATTCAATTTTTATAAGATATTTAATTTGGATATAATAGGCGCGTTATTTATAATGGTCTAAAGTGGGTTATTTAATGTATTAAGTATACCCGAGAGCCAATCTTCTGATTTTCTAGTTCGTAAATGGTGAGCGGACTGCCATGTATCACAATATTGGACGGTGGCGTCTCTTACGCTCGTCGACATCTCGAAAATTAGGACGCTAAAATCGTATTCGAGACTTTATTTTCGCTACAGTCAACCACATCTCGGGCTACGCCTTGCGATTTCGGTGTCAATTGACGAAGACTGGAGCGGTTTCTCAAGGTTTTGGCCCCACCCACAGCAGGGAGGGAAAGTTGTTGAAGGACAAAAAATGGTCGTCGGAGACTGACGATGCATTGTCTGCCCGCCTGGGGCAATTCCAGGAAGAGGCGCTCCGGGCCTTTGAGGGTAGGGAGGCTGAAGCTGTGATCGCAATTACACGGGTCCTGGACTTCACCACTGTGTCTGCCTTATGGCGATACTCCGGACAAGCAAATCCGGCGCGAGCTCAAAAAGTAAATCCGATGGTATTGCTTAAAGGATGTGCTCCTGCTCTTCGGCCATTCCTCGCTGCGACGAAATTCCAGGGCGGAGGTCTTCCGTTCGGGCCGAGCGATCCGGTTCAAACCGATTTCGCGTACTCCTATCTAAACGCTTGTGGCAGTTTGACCTTTCTTCGTCGTATGGCAGCCTTAGAGCGTTTCGGCTTGGCAAGTACTGAGAAGATCACCTCTGACCATTATAGGATCACCGTGTCGGCTGGTGTACCCGAGGAGGCTTCTCGTTATTTGCGGAGTATGCTCGCAGAGGAGCGCAAAACATTTCTAAGCACTCGAAAACGCAAGTACTGGAACAAGCTTCACGCCCGAATGAAGAAATACGTACAGCCGTCAGATGACTGGTTCATCCGCTACGACAATGACTGGCCGATTGTCGAAGCCTATCGTGAAAACGCTAGGCTTTTTTCTCGCTCGTTTCCCGAAGGAGAAGCTTTTCCGGATGAGACTCCCATTGGCGACAGGACGTTCGGCGACTGGAAAGAAGCATGCAACCAAGCTCTTGGCCGTATTTTGACCCATATAGATTTTGCGATGTTTCTTCATAACAAAAAGCCGTCTATAGCCCTCGACAATGTCCTTACCATCTTCATCAGGCGGGACGATGCGGAGGCGGTTTGGGAAGAGGCGGGTCTACCTCCCAGCCAGATCAGAGCCACGATGCGAGCTTTGACCCTTGAGCACGAGGATTTGGACGGGTGGGAGCAGGCGTTCGAGGTGCCCACGGTTTTCTATATTGGAATCGGAAAAAACTTTCTTCTACTCCCATGCTTTGGGGCACTTTTGAACTCTTATTTCGCCCTATTCCGTCATTTGCGAGATCGCTATCGGGTTGATTGGGACCGCGCAGTTGATAACCGTGAGGCTGTTTTCAGGGCGAGTTTGGGGGAGCTTTTCTCCCATTCAAGGTATTTAGTTCCAGACCACGGTTTCAAGCTTCGTCGCGAAAGTGGCTCTGTGATCACAGATATCGATGCTGTGATCGTTGATCGGGAAACCGGTGACCTTGCATTGGTTCAGCTTAAATGGCACGACGTGTTTGGCTTCTCATTAAAAGAGAGAGAAAGTCGAAGAAAAAATATTGAGAAAGCAAATGAATGGGTGAAGCGTGTTGTATCTTGGATTGACGGACGTTCTTCGCAGGAGGTTGCTGCGGGGCTTGGGATAGAGGGGACGCTGTCCCGCCGCCCGCCTGTTTTATACGTGATAGCGCGATACGAGGCTCGGTTCTCGGGAGACCATGTCTACGATGACCGAGCTTGCTGGCTAGGATGGCCGGAGATGCAGGCTGTCTATACTCATTTGTTGTCAGGCGCCGATTCACCGCTACTGGAAATTCCCGTTAGAGTAAAGGAAGGAGAAAGTTACTTTCACGAGCCGGAGTTTCTGAGTCGTGACTTCAAGTTTCCTAACTTGACTGTCACTCTTGATTATCCGTCTTACCCTTCTGACTCTGGAGAATGATAGGGCTGCAGCGCTAGGTGACGGGAGCGAATCGCTTCCGAAGTTACAAAAAATAACGAAAAATGCAGCGCCTGCCCGCTTGTATGGCGACTTGTATGGCGAACCAAGTATTCGCATCTAACCGCATGATCTATAAGTATAGTTAGATTCCCTTCACCCGCTCCATTTCCTCTGCCGATCGATGCCGCCCCAGCGTCTCCGCCAGCTCCGGTGGCCCAAACAGCACCAGACCCCGTTCTTTCAGCGTCAGCCCCGGCGCTACCAGGTCCCGGAACATGTCCCGCCACTCGTGGAAATTGAGCGTCACCGGGTTGTGGGTGCGGATCTGGCGCGGGATGCCGTAATCCGGCTTTTCCACCGCATCTTCTTCCACAAACGTGCCAAACAGACGATCCCAGATAATCAGGATGCCGCCGTAGTTCTTGTCGATATAGCGCGGGTTGCGACCGTGATGGGCCCGGTGGTGGGAGGGCGTATTGAGCACCCACTCCAGTGGGCCCAGCTTGCCGATGGCCTGGGTGTGGATAAAAAACTGGTACGCCAGGCTGATGGCGACGGCGAAGATGACCGTCTCCGGCGGAAAGCCGATAAACACGATCGGCAGCCAGAACAGCCACATGCCGGTGATCGGGTAGGTCACGCTCTGGCGGAAGGCGGTGGAGAGATTGAGCTTCTCCGAAGAATGATGCACCACGTGGGAGCACCAGAACCAGCGGATGCGATGGTGCGCCCGATGGAACCAGTAGTAGACAAAGTCCTGCACCAGGAACAGCAACGCCACCGACCAGCCGTTGAAGGGAATATCGAACAGGCGCACGTCGAACAGGGCGTTGTAGACCACGATAGTCAGCAGCGCCGCAATCACGTCGCTGGCCTGATAGAGCCCGGCCAGGGTCATGTTGCTCAGGGTATCGGCCCAGGTGTAGGTGGCTGACGGATAGGCCGCGCGGTTGTGGCGCAGATGCAGCCACTCACCCGCCATGGCGAGGAAGAAGGCCGGCGCCAGGGCCAGGGTGACCAGATGGGGATCGAAACCCAGTAGATCCGTCAGGGGGGTCGGTGACATACACACTCCAGTTTATCGTTGTACTGGATTCAGTATGTCACCGGAAGCCGTCGGGATCGGTGACCCATCCCGACGTTTTCACTGGCCGATGGCGTCAGTGCAGTTTCAGGCGCGGCTGCATCGCCCGGCTGATGCGATCCATGAACCAGATCACGCCGGTGCGCAGCAGGCCATGCAGCGCCACCTGGTGCATGCGGTAGAGGGACAGGTAGAACAACCGCGCCACCTTGCCTTCCACGTACATGCTGCGGCCAGACAGGTTGCCCATCAGGTTGCCGACGGTGGTGTAGCGGCTGAAGTTGATCAGCGAGCCGTGATCGTTGTAGACGAACGGCACCGCCTCCTTGCCTTCCAGACGGTTGACCAGCGACTTGTACAGCGTCGCCGCCTGCTGGTGCGCCGACTGGGCGCGCGGCGGCACCGGGCGGTCCGAATCCGGCTGCGGGCAGGCCGCGCAATCGCCGAGGGCGAAGATATTGTCGTCCTGGGTAGTCTGCAGCGTCTGCTTGACCAGCAACTGATTGCCCCGGCTGGTTTCCAGACCCAGCTTGGCCAGGAAGGCTGGCGCCTTGATACCGGCAGCCCAGATGGTCATTTCCGAGGGCAGTTCCGTGCCGTCCCTCATAACGATGCTGTCTTCACGCACCTCACTCACCGGCTGGCCGGTCAGCACGGTCACGTTCTGGTACTCCAGCTCTTTCGTGGCCGCCACGGACAACCGTGCCGGCAGGGCGGGCAAAATGCGTTCGGCGGCTTCGACCACCGAGATGCTGATGTCTTCCGGGCGCAGGTAGTTCATGCCGTACACCGGCAACTCGCGGGACGCCAGTCGCAGTTCCGCCGCCAGCTCCACACCGGTCGCACCGGCGCCGATGATGGTGATTGGAAGCTGGCCGCTGCCGCCTTCGCCAGCGTCGTGATTCTTGCGCAGGAAGGCATTGAGCATCAGGTCGTGGAAGCGCCGGGCCTGCTCCAGGCTGTCGAGGAACAGGCAGTTGGACTGGGCGCCCGGGGTGCCGAAATCGTTGGCCGTGCTGCCGACGGCGATCACGAGGGTGTCGTAGCCGATGCGCCGCTCCGGCACCACTTCCTCACCGTCCTGATCGTGGAACGCGTCGATGACCAGTTCGCGCTTATCCCGATCCAGGCCGGCCATGCGGCCAAGCTGGAACTCATAGTGGTGCTTGCGGGCGTGGGCCCGGTAATTGATCTCGTTGGCGCTGGCATCCAGAGATCCGGAGGCCACTTCGTGCAGCAGGGGTTTCCAGACGTGCGTCAGCCCGGCGTCCACCAGCGTGATGCGGGCTTTCTGCTTTTTGCCGAGCCGGTTGCCCAGACGCGTCACGAGTTCAAGACCGCCGGCGCCACCGCCGACGACGACAATATGATGCAGTTTATCCATTGCGGGGTTCCCGATAAGAAAAGACAGCCAACAGCTCTGACCGGACAACGGCACCGGACGGACCAGACGCTTTTGGCTGTCTTCACTCAGGGTGAGGAGGGCGTATCCTATCGAGTGGGCAGGATACACACAATGCGACTTCCGGAGGCAGCGTGGAAACTACCTGCACCGGTCGTTCGCTCGTGATTCGTGATGCGGACCCTCAATATGTCGTTATTTTACGACATCAACAGTGACGCTCCAAGGGCCGTGGTGGACCCGCGTCATCCGTCGACACTGACAAAACCGACACTGGACACAGGGAAAAACGCCCTGTTACAACGTATCTGGGAGTCTCTGGACAAGCGCTGCTGGGCCTCAGGTTGATCAGTGCTTGTTCAGCGGCTTCCCCCGTTCTCCAACACCAAAAGGAGCAAACCGTGAAACTGCAAGTGAAAGGGATTACCGAAGGCCAGCCCGTCCCGGAAACCTTCGCGTTCGGTGTCTACAGCGAAGAGGACCACATGAGCTTCGGCCCCAATCGCAACCCGGAAATGGAGTGGTCGGACGCCCCGGCCGGTACCCGGAGCTTCGTGGTCATGATGTATGACCCGGATGTGCCCAGCGTCGCCGACGACGTGAACCAGGAAGGTAAGACGGTCGACAAGGATCTGCCGCGGGTCGACTTTTTCCACTGGCTGCTGGTGGATGTCCCGGCCGACACGTCACGCATCCCCGAAGGCGCGGACAGCGACGGCGTGATCCCCAAGGGCAAGAAAGGCGGCCCGGGCCCGATCGGCATTCGCGGCATCAACACATACACCCATTTCCTGGCCGGCAACCCGGACATGGCCGGCACTTACGCCGGTTATGACGGTCCCTGCCCGCCCTGGAACGACGAGCTGGTGCACCGCTATTACTACGAGGTCCATGCCCTGGATGTGGAGACCCTGGGCCTGAGTGGCGATTTCGAAGGCGATGCCGTCCGCGAGGCCATGCAGGGCCACGTGCTGGCTAGCGCCCGTGTCAGCGCCACCTACACGCTGAACCCGGCGTTGCGCTGATCGACCATCTAACCCACACCAAAAACCAAGGGCATGCGCGAAAGCATGCCCTTTGTCGTTCCGGGTTCTGTCCTAGTGGTGCAGGATCTGCTTGAGGAACTGCTGGGTGCGGGGTTCCTGCGGGTTGTCGAAGAAATCATGCGGCGGCGCCGATTCCACGATCTCGCCGCCATCCATGAAGATCACCCGGTCGGCCACCGTCTTGGCGAAACCCATCTCGTGGGTCACGCAGAGCATGGTCATGCCGCTGGACGCCAGCTCGATCATGGTGTCGAGCACTTCCTTGATCATCTCCGGATCGAGCGCCGAGGTGGGCTCGTCGAACAGCATGATCTTGGGCTTCATGCACAGTGCCCGGGCGATCGCCACTCGCTGCTGCTGACCGCCGGACAACTGGCCGGGGTACTTGTTCGCCTGGTCCGGGATCTTGACCCGCTTGAGGTATTCCATCGCGGTCGCTTCCGCTTCCTTGCGCGGGGTCTTGCGGACCCAGATCGGCGCCACGCAGCAGTTCTCCAGCACCGTCATGTGCGGGAACAGGTTGAAGTGCTGGAACACCATGCCCACTTCCTTGCGCACGCTGTCGATGTGGCGCACGTCGTCGGTGAGCTCCACGCCATCCACCACGATCTTGCCTTGCTGGTGCTCTTCCAACCGGTTGATGCAGCGAATGAACGTGGACTTGCCGGACCCGGACGGGCCACAGATCACGATCCGCTCGCCCTGGGCCACATCCAGGTTGAGGTTCTTCAACACGTGGAAGCTGCCGTACCACTTGTGCATGGCTTCCACGTGAATGATGGTTTTGTCCGCCTTGGCGGAATCAACGACCGTCTGGCCCTGCTCGGATTGCATTTGTTCAGTCATGATAGTTATCCATCAGGTCTTGTGACCGGTATCCAGCTTGCGTTCCAGGTTCTGGCTGTAGCGCGACATGCCAAAACAGAACACCCAGAAACAGAAGGCAACGAAGACATAGCCTTCGATCGCGACGTTCTGCCACGCGGGGTCGGTGATCGTGGACTGCACCGTTCCCAGAATATCGAACAGGCCGATGATCAACACCAGCGTGGTGTCCATGAACAAGCCGATAAACGTGTTAACGATGCCCGGGATGACCAGCGTCAGTGCCTGCGGCAGGATAATCAGCCGCATCTTGCGCCAGTAGCCCAGACCCAGCGCACTGCCGGCCTCGTACTGACCACGGGGAATCGCCTGCAGACCGCCGCGGATGACTTCCGCCATGTAGGCCGACTGCCACAGGGTGATCCCGATCAGCGCCCGCAACAGCTTCTCGAAGTTCATGCCTTCAGGCAGGAACAGCGGCAGCATCACCGACGCCATGAACAGCACGGTGATCAGTGGTACCGCCCGCCAGACTTCAATGAAGATGACGCAGAAGCCCCGGATTACCGGCATTTCGGAGCGCCGGCCCAGCGCCAGGATGATCCCCAGCGGCAACGACCCGATGATGCCGACGTAGGCCAGGATCAGCGTCAGCATCAACCCGCCCCACTTGTTGCTCTGGACTTCTTCCAGCCCGAACCAGCCGCCGGGAATCAGGATGTAACCGATGATCGGCAGGCCGGTCATGCCGAAGATGCCCAGCCAGCGCCGCGCCGGGAAGCGCTCGATGAACTGGGGCACAAAGGCCACCGCCAGCAGGAAGAACATGATGTCCACCCGCCACTGCTGGGCATCCGGGTAGAAGCCATACATGAAGAAGTTCAACCGCTGGTTGATAAACAGCCAGCAGGCGCCATCGCCCACACAATCCTTGGGATCGGCGCCGGTGAACGTAGCGTCCAGGAACAGCCAGTTCAGCAGCGGTCCGATGCTGGTGCCGATCATGTAGACAACCACCACGGTCAACAGGATGTTGTACCAGGTGTTGAACAGGTTATCCCGCATCCACTGCACGGGCGCAAACGCGCGTTTGGGAGGTGCCATTGATTCGCTCATCATCTCTCCTTAAGCGCAGCGGCGCGGTTGTACAGGTTCATGAAGAAGGAGATCAGCAGACTGACCGTGAGGTACACCGCCATGGTCATGGCCACCACTTCCACGGCCTGACCGGTCTGGTTGAGCGTCGTGCCCATGAAGACCGACACGAGATCGGGATAGCCGATGGCCGTCGCCAGCGAGGAGTTCTTGAACAGGTTCAGGTACTGACTGGTCAGCGGCGGAATGATCACCCGCATGGCCTGGGGAATCACCACCAGACGCAAGGTCAGGCCGTTGTGAAGGCCCAGCGCGCGGGCGGCTTCGGTCTGTCCCTTGCTGACGGACAGGATCCCGGACCGCACGATCTCCGCGATAAAGGCCGCGGTAAACAGCGTCAGGGCCACCCACAGGGCCGCCAGCTCGGGAATCAGCGTGATGCCACCGCCGAAGTTGAAGCCCTTCAACGCCGGAATATCCCACTCAATGGGCCCACCGGTCGCCAGATACGCCAGCAGTGGCAGACCGATCAGGAGGCTGATGCCGACCTTGACCGTCGGGAAGATCTCCCCGGTAGCCAACTGGCGCTTCTTGGCCCAGCGCTTGATGACCACGACCGCCACGATGGCAATGACCAGCGCAGCCTCAACCCAGCCAAACCCGGGTTGCGCGATCGGATCGGGCAGGTAGAGCCCGCGGT
The DNA here is from genome assembly GCF_003789045.1 of Marinobacter sp. R17. Lineage (NCBI taxonomy): Bacteria > Pseudomonadati > Pseudomonadota > Gammaproteobacteria > Pseudomonadales > Marinobacteraceae > Marinobacter > Marinobacter sp. R17. The sequence continues at coordinate 63,435 of NZ_RHGZ01000004.1, forward strand.
TATTGAGGAAGAACACGCCACCCACATCCACGCTCTGGCGTGGTGTCGGCAGGCTGCGCAACACGGCGAAATACCAGAAGAAGATCTGAAGCAGGATGGGAATGTTGCGGATGATCTCGATGTAGGCCAGCGACAGCTTGGCGATCAGCCAGTTACTGGAGAGGCGGGCCACGCCGATGATGAAACCGAGTATGGTGGCCGCCACGATGCCCATGGCTGAGACCAACAAAGTATTGAGCAGCCCGACAAAGAACGTGCGGCCATAGCTATAGGTCGCGTCGTAGGGAATCAGGCTCATGATAATGCCGAAGCCGGCGGACTGGTCGAGGAAGCCAAACCCCGTGCTGATCCCGCGGCTCTCCATATTGGCGAGCGTGTTTTCGATCAGTGTCCAGCCGGACCAGGCGATCGCGGCGAGCGCCACGACCTGGAAGAAAATCGCGCGCACCCGCGGGTCGTTCCACGGTTTGCTGCGAGACGGTTGTAGAGGCGGATTATTATCGTTCATGGACAATCCCGGAAAGCAACTGGAGGGAATAAAACGTCATTCACGGCAAAACCGGCAGGGACGCACCCTGCCGGCTTCACAGCTGCTCTCAGGATTTACCGCATCGGCGGCGCGTACATGATGCCGCCTTCGGTCCACAGCGCGTTCAGACCACGGTCCAGATCCAGGGGCGTACCCGGTCCGACGTTACGGTTGTACATTTCGCCGTAGTTACCCACTTCCTTGATGACCTTGTAGCCGAAGTCAGCCGGCAGGCCCAGCTTCTCGCCCATGTCACCATCGGTGCCCAGCAGACGCTGGATGTTCGGGTTGTCGGACTTTTTCATGTCATCCACGTTTTCAGACGTCACGCCCAGTTCCTCGGCGTTGATCTGCGCGAACAGGACCCACTTCACGATGTTGAACCACTGGTCGTCACCCTGACGCACCACCGGGCCCAGCGGCTCCTTGGAGATGGTGTTCGGCAGGATCACAGCACTGGACGGATCCGCCAGCTTGGAGCGCAGGGCCGCCAACTGCGAACGGTCGGAGGTCAGTACGTCACAGCGGCCGGCTGCGAAGCCCTGAACCGTCTGCTCGGAGGTATCGAACACGATCGGCTTGAATTCCATGTCGTTGGCACGGAAGTAGTCCGCCAGGTTCAGCTCGGTGGTGGTACCGGCCTGGATACAGACGGTGGCGCCGTTCAGTTCCTTGGCATCGGTCACGCCGATGTCTTTCTTGATCAGGAAACCCTGACCGTCGTAGTAGTTGGTGCCGGTGAAGTTCAGACCCAGGGAGGCGTCACGGGTCAGGGTCCAGGTGGTGTTTCGCGAGAGCATATCGATCTCGCCGGATTGCAGCGCAGTGAAACGCTCCTTCGCCGTCAGCGGCGTGAACTGCACCTTGTCGGCATCGCCGAAAATGGCAGCAGCCACTGCGCGACAGGTGTCGACGTCAATACCGGTCCAATGGCCCTTATCATCCGGCTGGGAAAACCCCGGCAGACCGGAGGTAACACCACACTGGAGATGACCCTTGTCTTGAACAGCCTTCAAGGTTGTCGCCGCCATGGCGTTACCTGCCATCAGCGCGCTCAGCAGCGTAGCCGTACCTGCAGCGAGTGTGATCAGTTTTTTCATTATGAGTTGTCTCCGAATATCGGTTGTGTGCATAGCAACCCCGCACGAGCAAGGCCCAAGCCAAGCTTTGCAGGTTGTTGATTTTGTTGTCGTTGTTCGACGCTATCGCGCAAAACCACTGCTCTATCGGACCGCATCCGGCGATTTCTGCCTCACAATAGTGCGCACAGAATCGGTGCCGGCTCGTTGGCGGTCTGAATACAGGATAGGAGAAAAAGCAGGATTGCACCGAATTGGTGACATAAACATTGGTCGAAAGCCGACGCCCGCCTGTTCCGGCCCGCCATGGCGGCCGTTCGATCGACTCACCGCTGCGATGCGAGACCGCCCCCCCCCAACAGACGGCACCGACCATGGGCGTTGAGCCGGTTTCCAACCCTCCGGCACAACTTGCACATAGACAGTGCACCGGCTCCATGCATCCTGTCCCGGTTTTCCGACGTAGATGCTGCATACTCCAACGTTTCCCGTGGACAGGGGCGCCCGGTCTGCGATGAAATCGTTATAACTTTGTGACTTTCGCGTGCGAGGCGGGGTCCATAGTGGACACCATCCAACCATCCTCGCCGCCAATGACGGAGACACCATGACCATACTTGCCGGCACCGCTCAACGCATTCCGGCCACGGAGTTGGTTTCGCCGCGCCATCCAGACAGCTGGACCCACACCCGGAACGGCGATCCGCGCGGCTACATCGACGCGGACCAACTGACCGAGCTGTGGATCCACACCGGCACGGCCTGCAACCTGGCCTGCCCGTTCTGCCTGGAAGGCTCGCATCCCGGCGACGGCCGCATTCCCGGCATGACTCTGGACGACGTGCGCCCGTTTATCCACGAAGCGCTGGACATGGGCGTCGAGCAGTTTTCCTTTACCGGCGGTGAGCCGTTCGTCATTCGCGACTTCGTCAATATCCTGGACTACGCCAGCCAGCACCGGCCCTGTTTCGTGCTGACCAACGCCACCGATCCGCTGCTCAAGCGAACTCATCAGCTGTTGCCCTTGCGGGACAATCCCTATCCGATCCTTTTCCGCGTAAGCCTCGATTTCCCGGACCGGGCCCGGCACGACGTGGACCGGGGCGAGGGCAGTTTCGACAAGGCGCTGGAAGGCATCCGCTGGCTGCACGAAAACGGCTTTGCGGTTTCGATTGCCCGCCAGTCCGACGCCAACGAAGACCCGGAGCAGGTGGAAGCAGCCTTCCGCGCCATTTTTCGCGAGGCCGGCATTCCCGAGGATCTTGCCTTCACGGCGTTTCCGGATTTCGGCACACCGGGCGCCGAAGACGGCAGCCCCGAAATCACCGAAACCTGCATGGAGAAATACCCGACCCGGGAGAGCCGGTCCCACTTTATGTGCACCTACACGCGGATGCTGGTGAAGCAGGGCGATCAGGTCCGGGTCTATGCCTGCACGCTGGTAGATGACGATCCGGACTACGACCTGGGCGGCAGCCTGCGGGAAAGCATGGACACGCGCATCATGCTGCGACATCACCGCTGTTTTGCCTGCTACCGTTTCGGCGCCAGCTGCAGCGCCCCGGCCGGATCCTAACCGGGCGACACACGGGCCCGACAAACAACCATTGAAAAAGGAACCTGTCACCCATGTCGTTTGCTGAAGCGGGCCTGTTCTGGGGCTTTCTGGTGGTTTACGGGATCATCATGTACGCGCTGTCCCCACGCAGCCGGAATGCCGCGTCCTTCTATAAGGGCGCGGACGATCGGGGGAAACCCGTGAGTCAGTGGTCACTGACCGCCAGCATCTTTATCAGCTGGATTTTCGCCAAGTCGGTGACCAATGCCGCCAACCTGGGGGCGGCCTATGGCGTGGTCGGCGGGCTGGCCTACGCCACCTACTGGCTGTCCATTCCCGTCGCCGGCTACATCATCTACCTGATCCGCACCCAGACCGGCGCCCGCAGCCTGCAGGAATTCCTGACCTCACGCTTCGGTCGACTGGCTGCGGTCAGCTTTGCCGCCGCCATCCTGATTCGCCTCTATAACGAAGTCTGGAGCAACACCGCCGTGGTGGGCGGTTACTTTGGCCTGCCCGGCGATACCGCCTACTACGCCGCCGCCATGTTGTTCACCGCCTTCACGCTGGCCTACAGCCTCAAGGGCGGTCTGCGCAGCTCCATCTTTACCGATGTAATCCAGGCGATCCTGTTCGTGTTCTTCGTCGCGGCGGTGCTGTTCCTGATCGTTCCCGCCAACGATACGGGCACCCTGCTGACCACCGGCGAATTCAAACTCGACGCCGGCGCCGATCTGTTGCTGGTGGCCGGACTGCAGATCTTCAGCTATCCCTTCCACGATCCGGTGCTGACCGACCGCGGCTTCGTGAACAAGGAAAAGACCATGCTGAAGAGCTTTGTCGTCGCCGGGTTGCTGGGGTTTGTGGCGGTCTTTGTCTTCAGCCTGGTGGGCGTTCATGCCCAGCTGCACGGCATTGCCGCCAACGGTAACGCCCCCGCCGCGGTGGGCGCTGCCGCCGGTCTGACGGCCCTGTTCTTTATGAGCGTGGTGATGATGACGTCCGCCGGCTCGACCCTGGACTCCACCTTTACGTCGTTGTCCAAGTCCATTGCCGTAGATTTGCCACAGTTGGCGAAGCGTTCCGCCGACCGGCTGCCCAACATGCGCGTGGGCGCGGTGGTCATGGTGGCCTTCGCGATTCTCGGCAACCTGCCGATGTTTGCCGGCACCGACATCCTCAAGGCGACCACCATCTCCGGCACCATGGTGATGGGCCTGGCACCGGTGTTCCTGTTCTATGGCTTCACCCGCTGGTCACCCTGGAGTTTCCACCTCAGTTTCTGGACCGGCATCGCGCTGGGCCTGGGCCTCGCCCTGGGTCTGATCCCGGAGAGCTGGTCCATCGGCAACGGCCAGTACGCGGCGCTGTTGGGGGTGAACGCCTGGGGCATCCTGATCTGCACCGCCGGATTCTTCCTGCCGATCCTGGTGCAGCGGCTGCTGGGCCGCACGCCGGTCTCCAGCGGAGTCTCATGACATGACGGAGGCGCCCGGCCGGAGTTGTCCGATCCATTACCGGTATCGGCCCGAGCCATTGTGCGCCGACCCGCAGCCGGTCGATGCGGATGTGCTTTATGTGATTGGCGGGCTTTACGGCAATCCGGAGGCGCTGGACACCCTTGAGCGGATGGCCGCCGAGGAACAGGCGGCCGGTTACCGGGTGCGGCTGGTGTTCAATGGCGACTTCAACTGGTTCAACGCCGACCCCGAGACGTTTGCCCGCCTGAACGAACGCGTCCTGAATCACGACGTGATCCTCGGCAACGTGGAGTACGAGCTGGCGCATCCCAGCCCGGAGGCGGGTTGCGGTTGCGCCTATCCGGACTTTGTCGACCAGGACGTCGTGGAACGCTCCAACCGCATCATGGCGCGCCTGCAATCCGTAGCGGCCCGTTTTCCCGACCTGCAATCACGACTCGCGGCAGCCCCCCGCTGGCGCTGTTACGAGATGGCCGGCCAGATCCTGCTGATTCTGCATGGCGACCCGGAATCCCTGGCCGGCTGGGGGCTGGCCCACGAAAACCTCGCGCGCCCGGATCACGATGCCCGGGTTGCGGACTGGTTCAGGCTCACCGGCGCCGATGTTTTCGCCGGTACCCACACCTGCCTGCCCGCACTGTGGCAACGGTCTGTCGAGGACGGCGGAACACGCACCGTCATCAACAACGGTGCGGCCGGCATGGGTAACTTCCAACAGGACACGCGCGGTTTGATCACACGCATCGCGCCGGCGAATCTTGCACCGTGTATCCAACCGGTGGCGCAGGTCATGCAGGGCCCCTTGGCGCTCTCCCTGCTGCCGGTGGCCTTTCCCTTCGATCCGTGGATGAACCGATTCTCGACCTGGTGGCCGGAAGGCACCGACGCCAATCTGTCATACAGACGGCGCATCCTTGAGGGGACGGCATTGCGGCCTGAGCAGATCAATCTTTAGCCGGCCAAGCCCTTGCCAGCATTGGGATTACGCCCGTTTTCCGGTTGCAACTGTCGCTGTTGGCAACCCGTCCCGGTTTGATTTTTCTTTCGAGGTCTATATAATTACAACTCTAAAGATTAGCGCCGAGCCGCCATTATTGTTTCTATTTCAGCGGCTTATAGGCGATCGAAAGGCCCTTACGCGGTAACAACAGGCGTTTAAGCCCTTTCGAATGAATTCAACTCTAAATGACTGAGTGCCCAACACCGTTATGACCACTGAAGGTTCGAATACAACCGCCATCACCCTTCGTACTCCAAACAAGGATGATGGCTTCCGGCTCCACCAGTTGGTGGCTGAGTGTCCGCCGCTGGATCCGAATTCGATTTACTGCAACCTGCTGCAATGCAGCCACTTCGCCGAAACCGGCGTCGCTGCCGAAAAGGATGGCGATCTGGTTGGCTTTATCTCCGGCTATATTCCTCCTCAGCAGCCTGAGACCGTCTTTGTCTGGCAGGTCGCCGTCCATGAAAAGGGACGCGGCCAGGGTCTGGCAAAGCGGATGCTCAAGGCGATCGTGAGCCGGGATGCGTGCAAGAACGTATCTCATCTCGAGACCACGATCACCGCAGATAACGAAGCGTCCTGGGCGCTGTTCCGCTCGTTCGCCCGTGATCTCGGTGCTGAGCTCACCTATACCGAGCATTTTGAGAAGGAGGCCCACTTTGGCGGCCATCACGACTCAGAATTCCTGCTCCGTATCGGCCCCTTCACCCAGCCTGTAAACGGCTAGGAAGCGCGCCGACGCCTCCGGCAGGCCGGGCCTGCCGGGGCGGTATTCCCCGCAGCGCCGTGTCCCCTGGGCGACCGAGCACACGCGACCGGCGTTGCATTCACCTCGAACCTGACATGCTAAGAGGCAAGACAATGGAACTTTTCAAGACGACCGAATCCGAAGTCCGCGTTTATTCACGTGCCTTCCCGGTGATCTTCAACCGGGCCAAGAACGCACACCTGTACACCGAGGACGGCAAAGCCTACCTCGACTTCCTCGCAGGCGCGGGCTCGCTGAACTATGGTCACAACAACGACATCCTGAAGAAGGCTCTGTTGGAGTACATTGAGAACGACGGCGTCAGCCAGGGTCTTGATATGTTCACGACGGCCAAGCACGACTTCATGGAAGCGTACAAGCAGTACATCCTTGAGCCGCGCGGCCTGGACTACAAGATGCAGTTCACCGGCCCGACCGGCACCAACTGTGTCGAGGCGGCGCTGAAGCTGGCGCGCAAGGTGAAGGGTCGTGACACCATCATTTCCTTCACCAACGGTTTCCACGGCGTGTCCCTGGGCGCGGTTGCGGCCACCGGTAACAAGCACCACCGTGGCGGTGCCGGCGTTCCGCTGGGCGGCGTGAACTTCATGCCGTACGACGGCTACCTGGGCGACGACGTTGATACCATCGCCGTGATGGACAAGATGCTGAGCGACGGTTCTTCCGGCATCGAACTGCCGGCCGCTGTGATTGTCGAAGCGGTTCAGGGCGAAGGCGGTCTGAATGCCGCAAGCGCCGAGTGGCTGCAGAAGCTCGAGAAGCTGTGCCGCAAGCACGACATCCTGCTGATCGTCGACGACATCCAGGCGGGTAACGGTCGTACCGGCGAGTTCTTCAGCTTTGAATTCGCAGGCATCAAGCCGGATATCGTGACGGTGTCCAAGTCCCTGAGTGCCTACGGTCTGCCGATGGCCCTGGTGCTGTTCAAGCGTGAACTGGACGTGTGGACCTCCGGTGAGCACAACGGCACGTTCCGCGGCAACAACATGGCCTTCGCCACCGCCAAGGCGGCGCTGGAGACCTACTGGAAAGACAACAGCTTCGCCGATGAGGTGAAGAAAAAGGCAGGCATCCTGAACGCTGGCCTGAAAGCGATCGCCGATGAATTCAAGGGCGAGTTCAAGCTCAAGGGCCGTGGCATGATGCAGGGCATCGCCTGTCGTGACGGCGACCTGGCCGGCAAGATTTCGGCCCGCGCCTTCAAGAAAGACCTGATTATCGAAACCGCAGGTCCGGACGACGAAGTCGTCAAGTGCCTGATGCCGCTTACCATCAGTGAGGAAGACCTGCAAAAAGGTCTGTCCCTGCTGAAGGAAAGCGTGGAAGAGATCATGAAGGAAGACATGAGCGAAGCCTCCTGATCCAGGCAGTGCAGGAAGCCGAGAGGGACGGCAGGCGCGTGTAGGCGCGCCTCGTCATCCCTCGGGAGGGCCGCCTCCGGCCGGGACGCCGTCAGGCGCGACGGCCCTCCCGCTTTAACACTCCCGGCGCCCATTCAGAAGCGACCGAAGATCAGAATCATGACTAGCCAACAGCACACTGTAGAAAAAATCGGCGGTACGTCCATGAGCGACTACCAAGCCGTACGTGACAACATCATTGTCGGTGATCGCAGCGCCGACGACCTCTACCAGCGTATTTTCGTGGTTTCCGCCTACGGCGGCGTGACCGATGAGCTGCTGGAGCACAAGAAGACCGGTGAGCCGGGCGTTTACGCCCTGTTTGCTGACGCCGAATCCGACTGGGCCTGGGGCGACGACCTCAGCAAGCTGACCCAGTTCCTGACCGACTTCAACGGCGAACTGTTCGATGACCCGATGCTCAAGCAGCAGGCCGACCAGTTTATCGTGGACCGCATCGAAGGCGTCCGCGGCTGCCTGATCGACCTCCAGCGCCTGTGCTCCTACGGCCAGTTCCAGCTGGAAGAGCACCTGCTGACCGTGCGCGAAATGCTGGCCGGCATCGGCGAAGCCCACAGCGCCTTTAACACGGCACTGAAGCTGCAGGCCGAAGGCATCAATGCCCGTTTCGTCGACCTGACCGGCTGGCGCGACAACGAACTGCTGCCGCTGGACGAGAAGCTGAAGCAGGCGTTCGACAACGTCGACCTGAGCCGCGAGCTGCCCATCTGCACCGGCTACGCCCAGTGCGAGGAAGGCCTCATGCGGACCTTCGACCGCGGCTACAGCGAGATGACCTTCAGCCGCATTGCGGTCATCACGGAATCCGCCGAAGCGGTGATCCACAAGGAATATCACCTCAGTTCCGCCGATCCCAAGATCGTCGGCGAGGACAAGGTCGTGCCGATCGGCCGCACCAACTACGACGTGGCCGACCAGCTGGCCAACCTGGGGATGGAAGCGATTCACCCCCGGGCCGGTAAAGGCCTGCGCCAGAACGACATCCCGCTGCGGGTGAAGAACACCTTCGAGCCGGAGCACACCGGGACGCTGATCACCCGCGACTACATCAGCGAGAAGCCGCAGGTGGAAATCATCGCCGGCCGCAAGGGCGTGTTTGCGATCGAAGTGTTTGACCAGGACATGCAGGGCGATCCGGGTTCCGACCGCCGCATCCTGGACGTGCTGAGCCGCTTCAAGGTGCGTTGTGTCACCAAGGACACCAACGCCAATACGATCACGCACTACGTGGACAGCACCCTCAAGCACGTCAAGCGTGTGGTTCGCGCCCTGCAGGATGAATTCCCCAACGCGGAAATCGCCACCCGCAAGCTGGCGGTGGTCTCGGCCATCGGCAGCGACATGCAGGTGCCGGGCATCCTGGCCAAGACCGTGACCGCCCTGGCGGAAGAGGAAATCAGCATCGTCGCGCTGCACCAGTGCATGCGTCAGGTGGATATGCAGTTCATCATCGACGAGGACCATTACGAGAAGGCGATCGCCAAGTTGCACGCCACCCTCATCGAGCCGCATAACCACGAATACGCCATTGTTGCAGCGGTCGGCTGAAGAGCCCCGGGACCCGACAACGGGCCCGCCCTGGGCTGACAGAATTATCGGGGCCGGGAACGGTCGCCCTGGCTCCGGTAATGGAGGATGTCTTGCCTCCTGATCGGGCCGCCTGAACTGCGAATTTCGGGCGGTTCCGATCACCTTTTGCGACGGCGTCCATCTCGCCGCTTCCTGTCTCTTCGGTTCAATCCGCCGGCTCACGATCGTCGTACATACGGGTACATTCCAACCGGAACCCTCAGACGATGCGAGATACCCGTTGGCCCGACCGCCCCGTATCGGCGGAACACACTGACGACCTGGACTTCGCGGAACAACCGGCCCGCGCGCCCGAGGCGCTGCCGGCGTCCGACAGCGGCGGCGACAGCCTGTCGCTGATCTCCCATTATTTCCGCGATGCCGCCCATCATTCCCTGCTGGGGGAACGCGCCGAGCGCCGGCTGAGCACCCGACTCAATCGGGCCTTGCGCGTCTTGGAAACCCATCGTCAGCTGCCTCCCGGAACGCCACGCACATTACGTGATGTGCTGGATGGCCACAGCGAAGCGGATTTCAGATCCCCCCACGCGCGTCGGGCGGTTCGTCTGGCGCTGGCCTGCCGCCGCACCCTGATCGAGAGCAACCTGCGACTGGCGGTCCACCTGGCCCGACGCCATGTCAACCGCGGAATACCGCTGACGGACCTGATCCAGGACGGCAACATCGGCCTGATCAAGGCGGTGGAACGCTTCGCCCCGGACAAGGGCTTCCGCCTCTCCACCTACGCCTACTGGTGGATCAGTGAGGAGATCCGGCGCAGCCTCAAGCGCGGGCGCCGCATCGTGCGCACGCCGGAACAGGTGGTGGATGAGATCCGCGCCCTGCAGGCCGCCACCCACAAGCTGCAACAGGCCTCCGGTCAGGCGCCGTCGGCCCGGGAGCTGGCCAGCCACCTGGATACCACGCCGGAACGGGTCGAAGAATTGCGCGGGCTGTCCGTGCCGGAAGTGTCCACGGAGACGCCGCTCAGTGACAGCGAGGATATCCGCCTGGGCGACGCACTGGCGTCGGAAGCCCACCACACCCAGCCGGACCTGGCGCTGGTGCCTCGCGATCAGCAACGTCTGATGGATGATATCCTGTCCAACCTGACGGACCGGGAGCGGGACATCCTGTGCCGCCGCTTTGGCCTGGGGCTGCCCGAGCCGGAAACGCTGCAAAGCATCTCCGAGCATCTGGGCATCAGCCGCGAGCGGGTTCGTCAAATCGAGAAGGGTGCGCTGGCCAAGCTGCGGTCCCAGTACGCCAATCTGGCCAGCCTGGCTGGCAACTGAAGCTCAGGCGCTGACCGCCGGCGCCGCCAGCAGCCACACGGCAGCCAGGATCTGGCACAGGCACGCCACCAGGGTGAGCACCATGCGCAGCCGACGGTACCACCCCGGCCAATACAGGCGCATCCAGCGCACATCCACGATGTAGAGGATCAGGTAGGCCAGGGGATAGACCACGGTCTGTGCCGCCAGTGGCAGCAACAAAGCCAGACCGGCGGTGAGGAAGAACAGCTGGCTGATCACCAGCGTCCAGATAGGGGACAAGGGAAAACAGCGCTGCTCCAGCTGCAGGGCGATCGGCCAGTAGACGCCGGCCATGAACGCCAATACGCCGGCGCTGTAGATATAGAACAGTTTCACACACAATGCTTCAGCGGCCGGCCAGAGGATGATCGCCAGTGCCCCGAAGATGAACGGCACCAGACCGGCAAGGCCGATGGCGGTGGCCAGTCGAGCAACCGCAATCATGAGCGGCGGTCCTGAACGCGAATGCGCATTGGCTCGGCGGGGGCGTCCAGCCCCACCATCTCGTCGTAGGCGGAGGCATGAACGACTTCCGTGCGCTTCACATCGAACGAGCCCAGCAGATCCTGCGCCTGCCAGGCACTCTTGAGAAGACGCGTCTTGCCCTGGTCGTCGGACAGCACCTGCATACCGTCTTCCAGATGCAGTCTCGCCATGTAGAACTGACCTTCGAGGGATAACAGCTCAAGCAGATCGATCTGCGGGTTGCCCCGCTGCCTGAGTTCTTCCAGCGTGATACGCACGTTTATACCCTCCATCGGGCCAGACAAGCTGCACCCGGCGTTGCGTGTAAAACCTGCGAAGACATACGCCGGACCGGCGGGATAGGATCAGACGGCCGACGAATCCGGTCGGGGAAATGACGCGTCGTCGGCCAGTTCGGCACAGACCAGATGCTGGGGACAGTGCCAGAGGTGGTCATTCACCATGCCCACGGCCTGCATGAACGCGTAGACGATGGTGGGCCCGACGAACGTGAACCCGCGTTTCTTGAGGGCTTTGGAAAGCGCCTCGGCTTCGGGCGTCGTGGCCGGCACGTCGGACAGCTCGCGCCAGGCGCCCTGAATGGGTCGGTAGTCCACGAACGACCAGAGGAACTCGGAAAACGACTGGCCCTGCTCGGGAAACGCCAAAAAGGCCCGGGCGTTCTTGACGATGGACTGCACCTTGAGCCGGTTGCGGACAATGCCGGGATCCTGCAGCAGCTCGGCAATGCGGGCGTCGTCGTAGCGGGCGATCTTCTCCGGGTCGAAGTCGTCGAACGCCGCCTCGTAGTTGCCCTGCTTGCGCAGGATGGTGATCCAGCTCAGTCCGGCCTGCTGGCCATCGAGGCAGAGCTTGGCGAACAGCTCCCGATCATCGGAGACCGGGCGCCCCCAAACGTTGTCGTGATAATCGACGTAGAGCGGATCCGTGCCACACCAGCCACAGCGGTTGTCTGCGTCCATACCGACTCCTTTCCAACAGTTTTGTCCTGGCTACGGTTGCAGCCGCTGAATGCGCCAATGGCCGTCGTCACGCACGTATTCGAAGCGGTCGTGCAGTCGACTGGGCCGCCCCTGCCAGAATTCAAACCGTTCAGGGACCAGACGGTAGCCGCCCCAGAACGACGGCAACGGCACCTCACCCTTCTGGAAGCGCTGCTTCATCTCCGCGACCTTCTGCTCCAGCAGCCCGCGCGAGGTGATGGCCTGGCTCTGTTCGGACACCCACGCACCGATCTGGCTGCCCCGTGGCCGGGATGAAAAATAGCGCAACGACTCGGTCTTGCTGACCTTCTCCACCGCGCCCTGGATGATCACCTGACGATTCAGGGCCAGCCAGGGGAACAACATGGCCGCGCGGGGATTCTCGGCCAGTTCGTGAGCCTTGCGGCTCCCATAATTGGTGTAGAACACAAAGCCGGCGCCGTCGAAATACTTCAGCAACACGGTCCGCAAGCCGGGCTGCCCGTTGGCACCAACGGTGCTCAACGACAGTGCATTGGGCTCCAGCACGCCCGCTTCCCGGGCATGGTTGAACCAGGTTTCGAACTGGCGCACCGGATCCGCATCCAGTTGATCACGATCGAGCCCCTCGGACTCGAAATCCCGGCGCATGTCACTGATATCCATAATGTCGTCCCATCGCGACCTGTCTCGCCCAGGCCTGTTACCCATACATTCGATCGCCGCACCACCGGCGGATGCAGGCGGCTGTCGTCCGCCTGAAACATACGCGCAGACGGCCACCGCCGGTTCACGCCCCGCCACGCCGCAATTGGCTGGCATGGCCGTTGCTCCTTTCCGGAACAGGATGCATCCCGGGCCCGGCACGACCGAAAACGGCCCTTCAACCCCGAACGACACCCGGCGATGCGTTGCGGGTCCTCATGATACGGCGATGTGTGGCCTGATGGTATGTCGCGATCGTCGCATCAGCCTGCCACCCAACTTGATCCAGGTCATTATTTAGATGCCAAAGGTTTTTCGGGGCCGGATAATGGAGCGGGAATTGCCTAATCTGTTATGTATGCCGAACCGACATACCGTTCTAGCCTTTGATTTTAGGCTTTGATAGCGTGCAGAACAGTTTTTCCAGGGAAGGAAGATGCGTGTATGAGTGGGATTTCAAATTTTTACTATACTGAATAAATCATGGGGTAGAAGGCCGCGAGCCTCGCAGGACCACCTGAATGAAACCAAAAGTTGTTATCAAACACCTCTTCAAGGTCTTCGGGGATAACCCGGAAGAGGCAATGGCCCTGGTCAGACAGGGCGTTGGCAAGGCCGACATCTTCAAACAAACGGGTATGACCCTCGGCGTCATGGATGCCTCCTTCGAGATCTACGAAGGGGAGATCTTCGTCATCATGGGGCTTTCCGGTTCCGGCAAATCCACCCTGGTACGTCTGCTTAATCGCCTGATCGAGCCCACCGACGGTGAGGTCTGGGTCGGCGACCAGAACATCTCCTCTCTCTCGGAAACCGAGCTCAACGAACTGCGCCGCAAAAAGATGAGCATGGTGTTCCAGTCCTTCGCCCTCATGCCCCACATGAACGTAATCGACAACGCCGCATTCGGCCTGGAGCTGTCCGGTGTACCGCGCGACGAGCGCCACAAGCGGGCCCGGGCGGCCCTGGCGCAGGTCGGTCTCGAGGCCAACGCCCGCAGCTATCCCGACGAACTGTCCGGCGGCATGCAGCAGCGCGTGGGCCTGGCCCGGGCGCTGGCCAATGATCCCGAGATCATGCTGATGGACGAGGCCTTCTCGGCACTGGACCCCCTGATCCGGACCGAAATGCAGGACGAACTGGTCAAGCTGCAGAAAGACTCCAAGCGCACGGTCATCTTCATCTCCCACGACCTGGACGAAGCCATGCGCATCGGCGATCGCATCGCCATCATGGAAGGCGGTCGCGTGGTCCAGGTCGGTACACCTGACGAGATTCTCAAGAACCCGGCCGACGATTACGTGCGCTCCTTCTTCCGGGGCGTCGACGTGTCCACCGTGCTCTCCGCCAAGGACGTGGCCACCAAGAAACAGGTGACCGTCATCGAGCGCGAAGGGGCCGGCATTCCGGCCGCCGTGCAGCGCCTGCGCCACAACGAGCGTGACTTCGGCTACGTGGTCAGCCCGGACCAGGTGTATCACGGCGTGGTGTCGCTGGATTCCCTCCAGGCGGCGGAAAAGAACGGTCAGCGCGTGAGCGATGCCCTGCTGCCCGACATTGATCCGATCAACGCCTCCACCCCCCTGACCGACGTCATCGGACCGGTGGCCGAAGCCCCCTGTGGCCTGGCGGTCGTCGACGAGAACGGTCACTACCTGGGTGTCATTTCAAAAGCAGCGCTGCTGCAGGCTCTGGATCGGGAGGGCGAATAACATGGCGGATAACAACACCACACAGACAGGCGATACCGCTCCCCAGGACACGGGCGGCGCCAACCCCTGGGCCGACGCGACCCAACAACAGGGCTCCGGCGGCGATGCCAGCAATCCCTGGGGTGCGGCCAGTGGCGGCGCGGATGCCGGCGGCGACGGCGGTGCCAGTTGGCTGAACGGCGCCGACCAGGTGGACGTGGTCCACAACACCCTGGCCCACCCGTTCCAGACCGAATGGTTCGACATCCAGGGTGGCGTCGAACACGGCATCGACTGGATCGTCGACAACTTCCGGGTGTTCTTCCAGCTGGTCAAACAGCCGGTGGATCTGGCCCTGGGCTTCTTCGATGCGACGCTGCTCAGCGTGCCACCGGTGGTCATGATCATCCTGTTCGGCCTGGTGGCCTGGCAGCTGGCCGGCATCCGGCTGGCCATTGCGGCGATGGTCGGCATGACCGCCATGGGCGCCATCGGGGCCTGGCACGAGGCTATGACCACCCTGTCGCTGGTGATCACCTCCGTGCTGTTCTGCATGATCATCGGGATCCCGTCCGGCATCTGGATGGCCAAGAGCGACACCGTATCCCGCGTCATCCGCCCGATTCTCGACGCCATGCAGACCACCCCGGCGTTCGTTTACCTGGTGCCCATCGTCATGCTGTTCGGCATCGGTAACGTGCCGGGCGTCATCGTCACCATCATCTTTGCCGTGGCACCGGTGATCCGCCTGACCAACCTGGGGATACGGCAGGTGCCGTCGGACCTGGTGGAAGCGTCCCGTTCGTTCGGCGCCAATTCCCGTCAGCTGTTGTTCAAGGTCCAGCTGCCGCTGGCGATGCCCACGATCATGGCCGGCGTGAACCAGACGCTGATGCTGGCCCTGTCGATGGTCGTCATTGCCTCGATGATTGCCGTTCCGGGCCTGGGGCTGATGGTCCTGCGGGGCATCGGCCGGCTGGATATCGGCCTGGCCACCGTCGGCGGCATCGGCATTGTCATCATGGCCATCATCCTGGATCGCATGACCCAGGCACTGGGCCAGGACTCCCGGAATCGGGGGACCCGTCACTGGTACGAATCCGGCCCCGTGGGGCTGATCTACTCACTGGTAAAAAAGAAGAAAGAAGCCTGAACAAGGCTTTAAACCCGAAGCAGGAGGAGAATTAAATGACTCTCAAACAAGCACTGACAGGCGCGCTGTTGGCCGGCGGTGTCGTACTGGCCGCACAGGCTGAGGACATGCCCGGC
The DNA here is from genome assembly GCF_003789045.1 of Marinobacter sp. R17. Classification (NCBI taxonomy): domain Bacteria; kingdom Pseudomonadati; phylum Pseudomonadota; class Gammaproteobacteria; order Pseudomonadales; family Marinobacteraceae; genus Marinobacter; species Marinobacter sp. R17. Next base: position 79,273 of record NZ_RHGZ01000004.1, read on the forward strand.
AAGGGCGTGACCGTCCAGGCCGTCCAGAGCCCGATCGCCGAGGAAACCTTCCAGACCATGCTGGTTGACGAAGCCCTGCGTGACCTGGGCTACGACGTCAAGGACATCCAGGAAGTCGACTACAGCGCCGGCTACACCTCCATCGCCAACGGTGATGCCACGTTCATGGCGGTCAACTGGGATCCGCTACACAACACCATGTACAAGAACGCCGGCGGAGACGATGCGTTCTACCGCAAGGGGCAGTACATCGAAGGCGCAGCACAGGGCTACCTGATCGACAAGAAAACCGCCGACAAGTACGGCATCGACAACATTGCCGACTTCAAGGACCCCAAGATCGCCAAGCTGTTTGACACCGACGGTGACGGCAAGGCGGATCTCACCGGCTGCCAGGCCGGCTGGGGCTGCGAAGGTGTGATCGAGCACCAGCTCGATGCGTTCGATTTGCGCGGTTCCATTACCCACAAGCAGGGCCAGTATGCGGCCATCATTTCCGACACCATCACCCGTTACAACAACGGCGACCCGATCTTCTACTACACCTGGACACCGTACTGGGTCTCCGGTGTGCTGGTGCCGGGCAAGGACGTGGTCTGGCTGGAAGTGCCCTTCTCATCCAACCCGAACGGCGCCGATACCGAGCTGCCCAACGGCAAGAACTACGGGTTCCAGATCAACAGCGAGCGGATCGTGGCCAACAAGGAGTGGGCTGCAGAAAACCCCGCCGCTGCGAAGTTGTTCGAAGTCATGACACTCCCTGTCAACGACGTGAGTGCCGAAAACATGAAGATCCGCGACGGCGAAGACTCGTCGCAGGCGATCATGGGACACACCAAAGCCTGGATCAAGGCCCACCAGGACACTTACAACGGCTGGCTGGAACAGGCCCGAGCCGCCGCTGAGTAAGCGGCTACCCCGGGGTGCCTGCGGGCACCCCGTTTTCCCTTTCCCCATCCCTCTGTATCCATAACGCCGAATGACCCAATCGGCCATTCCGGACACGCCACCATCGAAGCAATGACAGTCACCTTGCCATCGGACTATGCTTCTATACTCGACATATCCCATTGTTTTGGTGACGTCCGGGGCTTGCCTGCATCCTGATGACACACCGACAATATCCGTGCCCCCGCAATAACAAGGAGAGAGTTCGTGGCCGACCCCAAGGCGCGCAAGCCCATCTACAAGATGGTCTCGTTCTGGCTGATCCTGCTGCTGGTCCTGTACACGCTGGCCGGCTTCATCGGATTACCCTGGTGGCTGCAGCGTCAGGTGCCGGCACAGCTCAAGACCCAGCTGGGCTGGGAGGGCTCGGTGACCGACGTCGACTTCAACCCGTTCACCATGACGCTGGATGTCGAGGGGCTGGACGCCAAGGATGCGGACGGCGAACCGGTCGTGTCGGCCAAACAGCTGCACGTGGATCTGACGGTCTGGCGACTGGTCACCGGCACCATCGCCTTCGAATCTATCCGGCTGGACTCACCTTTCGTTCGCGTTGATCTGCTCAAGGACTATGGCGTCAACCTGGTGCGGGATTGGACCCACAACCACCCCGCGAAAGACGAGCCACCCGAGGAACAAAGCGCCTCCAGCGAGCCACCGCACCTCTACTTCCATGAGATTCAGCTCAATGACGGCAACGTCCGCTTCCGCGACTACAGCCAGGGCGAACCGGAAACCTTCGACATCCAGCCGCTGAACGTCACCCTCAACGACCTGGCCACGTTCAGCGACGACGGCAACCCCAGCGACTACACCCTGTCGGCCGCCATCGGTGAGCAACAGATCGACTGGGACGGCAACATCGGTCTGATGCCTTTCCACTCCAACGGCCACATCCGGCTGAGCGACATCAGCCACACCACGCTGGTGCACTTCGCCTCGCCGTACGCCCCCTACGTGGTCAACCAGGGCACCCTGTCGCTGGATACCGACTACGCCATCTCCAGCGCCGGCGAATTTGCGCTGGTCACCCAGAACGGCGAACTGCGAATCGACAACCTCAGTGCCGGCCTGCCGGACGCCGATGCGCCGTTCGCCACCCTGGGCGCGCTGGTGGTCAAGGGCATCACGTTCAATCTCGGGGAACGCTCACTCGCCATCGGCTCGGTCGATCTGGATCAACTGAAAGGCGATGTCAGTCGCGACAAGGATGGCCTGATCAATGTCATCAAGCCGTTCACCGGCCAGCCGGAAGAGGACAAGCGCGATCAGGCTGAATCCGGTGGCGACAACGGTGGCACCGGCTTCAACTGGCGCATCGATACCGTGCGCCTGGCGGACAGCGAGGTCCACTGGCAGGACGCGGTGCCGGAGACGCCGGCCGACATCACCGCCAGCGGCATCAACGCCGAAATGGGGCCAATCAGCCAGGCACTGGATGAGCCGGTCCCCTACGACCTGAATCTGCGTACGGGCGAGGCGGGCAAGATTGCAGCCAAAGGGCAGGTAACGCTCGCACCATTCACCTTGGAATCCACCCTGTCGCTGGATGGCATTGCCCTGGCGCCGTTCCAGCCCTACGTCCAGCAGAGTGCCGATGTGGCCTTCGCCGGCGGCACCCTGAACGTCGAAGGGGAACTGGATCTGGACGACCAGACACCCGCCCTGACCGGCACCTTCAACGGCAACGGCCAGGTGAAGGACCTGAAACTCACCCGCGCCGGCCAGTCCGATTCGATCCTCAGCTGGTCCTCGTTGCGCCTCAACCCGGTGGAACTGAACCTGAACCCCGGCCGGCTGGAAATCGGCACCATCACCCTGACCGATCCGGATGCCCATATCGTGCGGGCCGCCGATGGCTCGACCAACCTCTCGGGGCTCATCAAAGGCAGTGACACGGCCGGACAGGACACCGCCGAAGAGCCCGCCAAGGAAGACAAGGGGGACAAGCCGGACTTCGTGTTCCGGGTGACCCAGGTCGAGTTGGAGAACGGCCAGTTCGATCTGGCGGATCGCACCGTCAAACCGGTCTTCACCACGGGCATGCGCAACGTCAACGGCATGATCGAAGGCCTGAGCAACGTACCGCCACAGCAGGGCAGCGTGCGCATGAGCGGCGAACTGGGCCAACGGGGGCATGTCAAAATGAACGGCTCCATCGGCACCCTGGGGCAGGAAGACACCACCCATCTGGAGCTCAACCTCGACAACATGGCCATGGCCGAACTCTCGCCCTATTTCGGCCGTTACCTGGGCTATGCGGTGGACAGCGGGAAGCTGCGGATGGACCTGAAATACGACATCACCGGTCCCCAGATCAAGGCGGATAACCGGATCGTGCTGGACCAGCTGACCCTGGGCCAGTCGGTCCAGAGCGACGACGCGGTGAACGTCCCGGTGAAGCTGGGGCTGACCCTGCTGCGCGACACCGATGGCGTGATCGATGTGGACCTGCCCATTTCGGGCAACCTGGACGATCCCGAATTCCGCGTTGGCCAGGTGGTGCTGCGGGCCTTCATCAACCTGCTGGCCAAGGCGGCCACGTCACCGTTCAACATGCTGGGTTCAGTGGCGGAGCTGGCCGGCTTCTCCGGGGAAGAACTGGGGCAGGTGGCCTTCGTGCCCGGCACCACCACCCTGGCGCCGGGTGAAGACAAGAAGCTGAAGCTGCTGGCGGATGCCATGGCCGACAAGCCGCAGCTGTTGCTGAACGTCCGTGGCGCGGTCGCGCCGGACATCGACGGCCTGGCCCTGAAAGCCGAGCGGCTCAATGCCCAGCTGGATCTCACCGCGGACGTCGACCGCAAGCAGCGGGTCCGCGCCCTGGAGAGTCAGGTGGTCAACCAGCAGGGCGAGGCGGCCCTCAAGAAGCTGCAGGCCGACAACAAACAGACCGGGGACGACCGGCTCAACAGCGCCGAGTGGGTCACGACCCTGGTCCGCGCCCTGACCAAAGACGTGCAGCTGCCACCGGAGGCGCTGAACCGACTGGCCCAGCAGCGCGGCGCGATCCTGCAGAAGCAGCTATCGGACCAGTACGATATTCCCGACGATCAACTGTTCCTGCTGGCGCCGTCCGAGGACGCCAAGACCGAGATGGGTGAAGACGCGATTCGCGTGATTGTGCCCTTCGCCATGGATGCCCGATAGATGAGCCGTCGCCTGAGCCATTTCTTCGCCTACATCGCCCGCCTGCGCTGGATCAAGCGCTGGGGGCTAATGCGCAACGCGATCGAGGAAAACGTGGCGACCCACTCCTGGGAAGTCGCCACCATCGCCCACGCCCTGGCGCTGATCCGCAACCGTCACTTTGGCGGCGCGGTGGATGCGGACCACATCGCTGCGGCGGCCCTCTACCACGACGCCACCGAAGTAATCACCGGCGATATGCCGACGCCGGTCAAATACCACTCCAGCGTCATGCGCGAGGCGTTCAGCGAGATCGAGCACAAGGCCGAGGATGAACTGCTCGATCTGCTCCCCGAGAGCCTGCAGGCGGACTTTGCCACCTACATCAAGGAATCCCGCTGGGATGACGATGTGAAAGTCCTGGTGAAAGCGGCCGACCGGCTGTCCGCCTGGCTCAAGTGCCAGGCCGAGATCCAGGCCGGCAACAAGGAGTTCGAGCCGGCGGCGGTGCAGATCCTGGAGCGGCTCAGGAGCGAGGACCTACCGGAAGTGCAGTATTTCCTGGACGTGTTCGCGCCCAGCTACAGCCAGCCGCTGGATCATTTGTTGGGGGATTAAGTCTCGGGCGAGGGCGCGCCGACTGGTAGGTTGGGCTGACGCAGGAAGCCCAACAATAGGCAAGTACCGGACGTTCTCGTTATCGTGGGCAGGCCTTGGGACATGGATTCTTAAAAACCGTCCTGGCGAGATAAGATCGGGCGCAATCCCGGTTTGTTGGGCTTCCTGCGTCAGCCCAACCTACGGTGCTGAAGAGGGTGTTGCAAAAGCCCCAGTATTCCAAAAGTTGCGTCGTACACTCCCTCTCCCCTCGAGGGAGAGGGCCGGGGAGAGGGGGAGGCGCCGTCAGGCGCCCTTCTATAGCAGGCGTTTATGTCCGGCGAGGCTTTCGCCTCGACCCCCTCTCTCCAAACCTCTCTCCCGCCAGGGGAGAGAGGCTTTTACCCGAAAGCTTTTGCAACACCCTCTTCAGCTTCGGAGCAGCCCGCAGGGCTGCCCATGGAGCCACGACAACGTTCTGACCCTCCACGCCTGAATCAATCAATCCCCACAATCTTGTGCATCTGCAGCGTCAGCCGCCACTGGGGGTGCGCCAGGCAGTAGTCCGTCGCCCGGCGCGTGTTGCTCTGCTTGACCGGATCCGGCCCGTTTTCGGGCAGCGTCGGCGACGCCATCGGGGACAGGAAAAAATGATCCGCCTGGATGTGCTCGAAACGCTCGGGCATCGCCAGCGGCTGCGGGTACACCAGTTTCAGCTCATTACAACGCTCCAGAACAATCTTGGCGTCGGCCTTCGGGCTCATGCACAGCCAGTCGATGCCGGCCGGCGCGGGCAAGGTGCCGTTGGTTTCCACACCCACTTCAAAACCGCGGGCATGAAACGCCTCGATCAGCGGTTCATCCAGCTGTAGCAGCGGCTCCCCCCCGGTGCAAACCACATAGGGCCGGCCGCTGTCGTGGGGCCAGAGCGCGGCGATGTGATCGGCCAGCGCGTCGGCGTCGGCAAACTGGCCGCCATTCTGCCCGTCCGTGCCGACGAAATCCGTATCGCAGAAATTGCAGACCGCGCTGGCCCGGTCCTTCTCGCGGCCGGTCCACAGGTTGCACTTGCTGAAGCGGCAGAACACCGCCGCGCGCCCGGCCTGGGCGCCTTCGCCCTGCAGGGTGTAGAAGGCTTCCTTGACCCGGTACATCAGACCTCGACCTCGTAAGGCAACGGATCGCGCAGGCCATGGGCGGCAAACGCCTCCAGGCGCTCCACGCAGGACCCGCAGCGGCCGCAGGCGGCGTCACGGCCGTTGTAGCAGGTCCAGGTCTGGCTGTAGTCCAGGTTCATGCCCAGGCCTTCGGCCAATATCTCGCCCTTATCGAGCGCCATGTAGGGCGCTTCGACGCGCACCGGCTCGTAGTTGGCGATCTGGCAGACGGCGTCCATTTTTTCCACGAACTCCGGGCGACAATCCGGATAGATCGCGTGATCCCCGCCGTGCGCGCCGAACCAGACCGCCTGGGCGCCGACCGACGCCGCATAGCCGGTGGCCAGGGCGATCAGGATCATGTTGCGGTTGGGCACCACGGTGGACTTCATGCTGTCCTCTTCGTAGTGGCCTTCCGGCACGTCGATGTCGTCGGTCAACGACGAGCCGCTGAGCAGGTCGCTCATAGGCGACATATCGACTACCTTGTGAGGGAGCCCCAGCTGTTCGCACACCGCCCTGGCGCATTCCAGTTCCCGCACGTGTCGCTGACCATAGTTGAACGACAGCGCATGCACCTCATAACCGGCGGCCCGGGCACGGTGCAGCAGCGTGAAGGAATCCATGCCACCGGAATAGATGACGACGACTTTCTGGGACATAGGTGGGCAACCTCATAACAGCCAATAACGGGAATGGACGAATTGTAACAGGGACGCGGCAGGATGGGTTCGCGTCCGGTCGCAGGGCCGGTTAAACTCAATGGATCATCCGGATCCAACCTGCCGACACAACCCCATCGGCAGGCTTAAAAGAACACAACCAGAACGACGCAGTATGAACGTTTCCGAGTCACCGGCATTTATCGATTTCGAGGCCTCCAGCCTGGACCTGATCGCCAGCTACCCGATCGAGGTGGGCGTCAGTCTGCCGGATGGAACCCTCCACAGTTGGCTGATCGCCCCCCACGTGCTTTGGCAGGACTGGTCGGACAGCGCCGAGGCCATCCACGGCATCAGCCGCGACACCCTGTGCCGGGAAGGTCACGAGGTGCGGGACGTCGCCCATGCCCTGAACGAGCTGTTGGGCGATGCGGTGTACTGCGATGCCTGGACGTTCGACAGCTTCTGGCTGCACCGCCTGTTCCGCGCCGCCCGCATTACGCCGACGTTCGTGCTGGAGTCGGTGTCCTCCATCCTCGACACCCACCAGGTGCAGTTGTGGGCGGAAGTCCGCCAGCAGGTGATCGAGTCCCTCGGCCTGCCGGTACACCGGGCGGCCAACGATGCCCTGATTCTGCAGGAAACCTGGCGCCGGGTGATGGATCAGGGCGCACACCGCAAGGCGGAAGTTCGCGCGGCGCGCTCCTGAGTCCCGGAATTCAGTGCTTTTTCGCCTGCAGGCGCTGGGCGACGACCTCAATCACATCCCCGGCCGTATTCAGCGTCCAGAAGGTCACCAGCGCCATCAGCGCGGCGCCTAAGGCGGTAAACGTCACGTCCGTTCCGACGACCTGACTCTTGGCCAGAACAAAATAAAGGGCCAGTGCCACGACCAGCAGTACTTCAATGACGATGTGGGATTTCAGTTTGACGATGCGGCCTGTGTCGTCGGACATGATGTTCTCGGTTTCACCTCGGTTTTGTGAGTTCAGGAATTGCCGGGCCAACACCCGGTAAGATAGTGTCCTAATTATCGCGCGCGCGCCTGAATAGGGCTGTACGAGGAACTCAGTACGCAACAACCGAGAGGGGAGCGTACAGGTAATACCAAGGATAAAAACGGGGATAAAAAAAAGACGCAGCCAAGAGGCTGCGCCATTAAAGGAGAGATTCATCATACCAACCCATCGTAGGTGGATAAGGGCTGATGAAATGCACAACGTAAACACGTGACAACATGCAGTATGGCGCCGGGAGGCCCTGTTATCTGTACGGGATTGCCGCAAACGGCCTCCCGGGCGGGGCTGGCGGGACGCGGACACAAAATGCCCGCTTCGCCCTATTGCAAAGTCCCCATGAACGGATAGACTGGCAACAGGTGACAACGGACAACCGTTGGCCGGCACCAACAGCGCCGGTTCAGACAGAGACAGCGACGAGTGATTGCATTGAATCGAAGCAAAGCCGAATAACCGACGAATCCCCGCAACCGGGCGATTCGCGGTGCGAATCTTCCGGTGGCAGAAAAGCCCGGAAGCACAATGATTCCGGGCTTTTTTTATGGTTTCGATTCAGCAACCCAGTGGAGAGGTCAGCCTCAGATGTACGGACAACCGAAGCTTGCAGTCAACCGCGAAGGCGCGGATCAGGCCCTGTACCAGGCGGGCATCCACGCCATTGTCATGCGCATGTTCTAACGGCTTCCCCAAACCCGGAAGCCGTTGGGCGACCGGGCCGAGATTCTCTCGAACAACCCCGGTCGCCCTGATCGGGGTTTGTTTTTTTGCACGCGCGATAGAGCAAAAAGGAGAGAATGATGAGAAAGCACCACAACCGCCCCGGCCCGCAAACCAAAGCGAATCCTCAAGGCGCCCTGCGCCGTCCGGCCAAGCTGCCGCTGCTGGAGGCCATCTGCAAGAAGCTCAACCAGCGCGTCAACCTGGACAGCGAACAGAGCGTTCTGGGTCTTTACGAGCGCGGCTGGATCTTCAATGGCGTGATCGCCACGATGGACAGCCAGGAGGCCCGCTATGTACGCGCCCTGGCCACCAAGTACAATTCCTGGATTGCCCGTCAGGTCGCCTGACCGCGGGTACGGGCACTCAGTAGGGTGTTGCAAAAGCGTCGCGAGCGATAGCCAGACAAGGCGAAAATCGACGAAAGAGCGCAGTTTACGGGCTGTAAATGAGCACCTTGAGGCGATTTTCAACGCCGTATGGTTGAGCGCAGTAGCTTTTGCAACACCCTCTCAGCCGTCAGTGATGGCGGCTGATACCTCGCAGGGCGTCACCTTCCCCGCCGTGAACCATCACGTAGTTGTTCACCACATCCTGAATCTTTTCCAGTGAATAGGGCTTGACCACATAGCCGTTGGCGCCGGCGCTGATCGCGCGCTGGATACTGTCGATGGAGTCGTCCGCAGTCACCAGGACGATGTGCTGCTGTTCGTTGGCCGCCTTGAATTCCTGCATCAGCTCATGGCCGTCCATGTCCGGCAGGCCCAGGTCGAGCATCACGATATGAAAGCTGCTTTCGGCAAACTGCTTGCGGGCACTGGCGGCATCGACACAATCCACCACCATGGTGGCGCCGGTCTGGTGCAGCATGTCCTTGAGCAGTTCGCGCATGGTCGGCTCGTCTTCGACCACGAGGACTCGCAGGTTTTCCATTCTCAATTCCTCTCAATAGGCATCATTCGTTTCGGCACCGGGTTACTCGCCGTTCGACGTCCGCCGCGGGATAACCAGGGGAGTGGGCGACGCGGATCGTCCGGCTGAAGACGACCGGGCCGCAGAGCCCCTCGTGTCGTCGTCCTCGCCGCCACGCAGCAGCAGGTTGCTGATGGAAATGGCCGTGGTATACAGCGAAATCGCCACGATCAGCAGCACCGGCTGCAGGAAGGCCACGAAACCGGGGACCTTGTCGCCACCGACAATACTCAGGATCAGGATGATCGCCGGCCCCATCACCAGGAACAGGGTCAGCGCAATGAAGAAGACGATGCGTTCCTTGTAGCGCCCCAGATCGCGATTCATGACCAGTCCCAGTACGAACTTGCCGATCGCCAGTCCGGCCAGGATCGCCGAGGCAATGCTCAGGTCCGGGCGCAGCAGCACCTCGGTCAGCTCGCCGTCCCACATCCGTTGCATAATGATCACCAGGAACGGGAACAGGACAAACAGGACGTCGGCGTAGGTCCCGAACATGGTGTTGAGAGACGGCGCTTCGTTGTTTTGCTTCTCGTCCACGACTAACGATCCTCAGTTGGCATCTCGGATGCGTAACGGCGGCTGGCGACCGCCTGGCGCATCAGGTTGATGAGTGTATCAGACTGTTCAGTGGCCTGACCGGTGTCCCCCCGCTTGATGGCCCCTTCGACCACCCCGGCCTGCTCGGTCATCAGCGGATAGCCCATGGCGCCGGCGGTGCCCTTGATCTGATGGGCCTGGTTCTGCAGGGTCGGCCAGTCGGCATCCGCCACAGCGGTTTCCACGATACGGATCCGCTCGGGTAGCCCGTCCAGGAACTGCGACACCAACGCCCGGATGCCCTCGCTCTCCTGACTGGCCGCTGCCGTCGCACCGCTGGCCGACAGGTAGCGGGCCAGCGTGGCGCCCAGGTGCCCGTTGTCGATCGGCTTGTTCAGGACGCCATCGCAGCCGGCGTCCACCAGCTCCTCGATTTCCCGCTGATCCCCGGCGGTAAAGGCGATAATCGGGCGCCGGAAACCGGTCTGACGCAGCATCCGGGTGGCGGCAGGCCCGTCCATATCCGGCATGTGGCGATCCATCAGCACCAGATGCACCGTTTTCGCCAGGGCGATCTGGACCGCCTCCCGGCCTGACGTCACGGCGATCACGTCGAGTCCGTAACGGCCCAGCAGGCGCTCCACGAGTCGGCGGTTGTCGTCGTTGTCTTCGGCCACCAGCACCGTGCCTTCGTACTGCTGGTCTTCCGCCGGCGTGGGCCACTCGTCCAGGGTCAGGTAACGGGCCAGGATTTCATAGAAGCGGCGTTTGTCGATGGGCTTGGCCAGATGATCGGTACAACCGGCACGGCGATAGTCCTCGATGTCCTCGGCCATGACGTTGGCGGTCAGGGCGATGATCGGCGTGTTGATCCCCGCCTCGCGCAGGGCCGCGGTGGCGTCGCGACCGTTCATGACCGGCATCTGGATGTCCATCAGGATCAGGTCGAAGGAACCATGGGTGGCCGCGTCCAGGGCTTCCGCGCCGTTGCTGACATGCACGATGTCCGCGCCGGTCCGCTGCACCATGAGTTCCACCAGTTTGCGGTTGACGTCGTTGTCCTCGGCGCACAGGATCCGTCCGCTCAGTCGCGGCGCCGTGACCATCGGCAGCAGGCGCCGGCGCTGGGTCAGTTCGGAGGCATCACGCAGCAGATGCACGCCTTCCAACGGCCCGGTGGCAATGGTGACTTCGAATTCGCTGCCCTCACCGTAGACGCTGTGGACGGCGATCGAGCCCCCCAGCAGTTCCGCCAGCCGCTTGGAAATGCTCAGGCCCAGGCCGGTGCCGCCATACTGGCGGGCAATCGCGGCGCTGCCCTGGGCAAACGGATCGAACAGGCGCTGGAGCTGTTCCGGCTTCATGCCGATGCCGCTGTCCACCACCCGGGCGACCAGGGTCTCGGTGTCCCGCTGGCAGCGAATGGACAGCGAGATCGATCCCTTTTCTGTGAATTTCAGCGCATTACCGCACAGGTTGATGATGATCTGCCGGAATCGGGTCGGATCAGTCCGGATCTGTTCGGGCAGGGGGAAATCGCAGTGAATCCCGAACTCGATGCCTTTTTCCCGGGCCCGCGGCACAAAGAACGCACGCACTTCGTCCAGCAATTCGGGCAGGTCGACGGTCAGGATCTCGACGTTCAGCTTGTTGGCGTCGATCTTGGAGTGGTCGAGGATGTCGTTGACCAGATCCAGCAGATGGCGGCCGCTGCGCACGACGGTCTCGGCGCTGTTGCGCTTCTCCTCGCCGTCCAGCTCCGGATCCAGCAGGTTCTCCCCGTAGCCGATGATCGCCGCCAGCGGCGTGCGGATCTCGTGACTCATGTTGGCCAGGAACTGGCTCTTGGCCTCGGCGGCGTTGCGGGCCAGCTCCTTTTCCATGCGTTCGTTTTCGCGCTCTTTCTCGATCACTTCACGCTGCATGCGCTCGGTGATGTCGATGCAGGTGCCTTCCAGGTGGATCGGCTCACCGTCGGCGTCATAGACGGTGTTGAGCGAGACGTTGAGCCAGCGCTCCTCGCCTTGCGGGGTGAAGCAACGGGTCTCCATGCCCTTGGCGCCACCGCTCACTTCCAGCCGCTCGATCACCTGCTGGCGCTGGCCGGGATCGGCGAAGCAGGCGGACAGCACGTCCGTCACCTCGCTCATCAGGGTTTCGGCGTCGTCATAGCCTAGCAGTTCGGCCATGGCCGGGTTGGCCGCCAGGAAGCGCCGCTCCAGGGACATCTGGAAAATGCCTTCCACGGCGTTGTTGAACAGCGACTGGTAGCGGGTCAGGTTGGACAGGGCGCGCCGGCTCCAGTCCAGTGCCTCCGCCTGGATCAGCTTGATCCGGTCAGCCAGGGCAAAGGAGAACAGGATGACCTGCGCGGTGAGGCCGATCTGCGGCGAATGGCCGGTGATGTAGTTGAGCGGGAAATAGCCCATCACCGTCAGCGCATAGAGCCCCACACCCGCCAGGGTGCAGGTCCAGGCGAAGAAATAGGTACGGGCCGCCGGATTGAAGTGCCGCCAGGCCCAGTAGCTGACCAGGATCATGATAATGGACAGACTGATCGAGCCGATGACCGTCCATTCCATCGCAATGTGATAGGGCATGAATAGGCTGAGCATGAACGTCAGCACCACGCCGCCCAGACAGACCCGCATGGTCTTGTCCAGCTCCGGAGCACGCTGGGGCAGTTCCAGCAGCTCCCGCGCCATCTGGATACCGAAGAACCAGGTGAGCAGGATCTGGTAGTGCAAGAAGTCCTTGTCCAGGAACCAGGGCCTATGGTCGAACAGCTGCAGGCCGTGGACCTGCTCGGTCGCGATGAACAGCGTGGCGAACACCAGGTACAGCACGTAATAGACGTTACTGCGCTCGCGGACCGACACCGCCACAAACAGGTTGTAGGCCAGGATGGCCAGAATGCTGCCCAGGAAAATCCCCTGGATGGTCTCGTCCACCGCCACCTTCTCCACATAGGCGTCCGGTGACCAGAGGGTCAGCGGCAGGCGGAAGGTGTTGGCGGTCTTGACCCGCAGGTAGATGCGGACCTTTTCGTCCGGATGCAGGGTGAGCTTGAACACCGGGTTGGGCACCAGCAGCTCGCGGTCCGCCCAGTCGGCGGTGTAGCCCAGCTCCCGTTCGTCGGTCAGGGTGCCGTCGCGGTAGACGTGGACGGCCACGTGGTCCACCAGCGGCAGGCTCAGCTCGAGGATGCGCTCGACCGGCATGTCGCCGGTGTAGTTGAGGTCGAAGCGGGCCCAGTAGGCGGATTCGGTATAACCGAAGTTGAGGATACCGCCGTCGTGCTTGCGGAAATCACCGGCCTGATCGCGCTGACGCACGTCCTCCAGGCTCAGCTCGGCGCTGGGATCCTCCAGGTACCAGAGGCAGGATGCCAGATCCACCTGGTCCCGGCCCGGATCCACCCGGACAGGCACTTCATGGCAGGCCGGCTGGGCCGCCAGCGCCGGAAACGACGCCAGCAGGGCCAGGGCGACAATGATCATCCGGAAAAGCGTTGCGGAGTAACGCGCCGGATGCTGATTGGGATACCGCAAAATGTGATCTCCGAGCGGGCAGGCACCCACGATTTCCGCTATCGTGCGGGATCGTTGGGCCGGGCTTTGTGATGTTATTGGATGAGCCCACTTCCTTAACCCAACTTTAGCGCGTTATCGGCATCTTCGCACCTGGGCAGCCTCTATCGAGTGCCTCCATGTTAACGGTGTTCGCGGCAAGGAATCCTGTAATGGCGACAGACAAGACGTTTTTGGCCCTGCTAGCCAGCCTGCTGGTCCTGGCCGGTTGCGGCGGTGGGGACAGTAACGGCGATGGCGGCAGCACGGCGGACTGCGGTTCCCAGTACAACCCGGCCAGCAACGTGCTGGCCAGTTTCAGCAGTTTTGACGTCAACGAACCGGAACGACTGGACTATCACATGTTCCGCGACGTGATCGCCGGCGTGCAGCCTGCCAACGACGGCGATGCCTACGGTCAGTCGGTCGCCGAAGACGTGTTTTCGGAAACCGCCCACTTCAACGGCGGCAGTCCTTCCAGTGGCGCCAGCGCCTATACCAGCGTGCGCAATCCGCTGGACCTGATCAACCTGGTGATCGGCGAAGGCACCATCAACAATTTCAACGTCGGCCGGCGCTATATCAGCACCTGCATCGATGCCGGCAATGCGGCTGATTACAGCAACAAGGCCAGCAGTACTGAAGATAAGCCAAATCGAATCGTGTTTAGTGAGGATGAAGGACAAAAGGAAGTTTATTACTACCCTGTTCTTCGCTGGGTCTACTCTCCAGATGAGGCTGACAAAGTCATTCGGGTGGCACAGTACCGGGGTTCCAGTGATAGCTGGCTGGACGGGGCAATCGCGGGTGCGCAATTTGATAGCAAGACTTTCTCAGCCATCGGTTTCAATAACCCCGAACTACTCACTGCATCATTTACTGCTAGCAACAACGAGGAACGATTAAGCCTTCAACAAGATTTCATCGATCTTGACCGGGACGAATGGATCCGCAGCAGCAGCAATACGTTCGACTTCGCTGACCAAACGGGCGTCGACTGCGCCCGCGTGGTGCTTGATTACGCCGAGCAGACCGCCGAGGTCTTCACCTCAACCTGCAGCCTCAGTGGCTCGGACTGCGACGACCCGGCGAAACGGGAGGCGCAGTACACCAGGACGCAGGACTATTGCGGTAACTTCGATGACGGGACAGGGAACAGCTATGCGACGCAAGCGGTGCCCGAACGCCAGTAAGCACGTCCGGGGTGCCGACGATCCGGTTCAGTTTGAGCGGTGACTTCTGCCGACCTGATTGCCCATCCCCCAGGTCGACATGAAGCCCTTCTTTCGATCGATCATCCTCTCGTAGGTGGCGATGATGATCGCAGTATGGGGCGCGCGGCTGCGGCGCAGGGATTCGATACGTTCTTCCAGGTCCGCCACTTCCCGGTTCAGGCGTTCCTGCAGGTGTTTGCGGACGCTCTCGTGACGGTTCAGGTTGGGCTGATGCGGGTGGCGTGGGCCACTCTGGTCAGGCAGGTCGGTTTCTTTCAACATGGGCTCTCTCATCCTTGAGTCGTTCAGCGACGTTATCATAACGCTCCGCGTACCCGGTGTGGGCTCCTCACATCCATGGAACCCGCATGCGGCAGGGCTTTATTGTGCACAACCCGATCAGGATCCGCAACAAAGTATGAACATAGGTTCATTTTACGGCCATAAACGCAGTCTACAGATCCTTACGCTCATCCTCGCGCCTGCTATTCTGGAATGCAACCCTACGTCTGACCGGAGCCTGACATGACCGCACCGTCCGTCGCCGATACCCTGCGGGAATACCTGTCCCTGCTGGAACTGCTGGATGACGCCTACTGGGAAGCGAGCACCATCCAGCACAAGGACCTGCTCTACGACATCATCAGCATCTTCCATCAGGAAGTCTCGGAGCTGAACAAGCTGAGCGTCATGGACCACCACTATCCCTACGAGGTGATCACCGAAGGCATCCGGCGGGTGATTCCCAAGCTGCACCAGCTGGAAGAACGCCAGGACGAGGTCATCCAGCGCACCCAGACGGTCACGGATTTCAAGGAAGTGCAGTCCTCCGTGCTGGCCATCCTGGAAGCCCAGCTGGACGACGTCTGACGCGGATAAGAGTCGGCAATCCG
Organism: Marinobacter sp. R17; assembly: GCF_003789045.1. NCBI lineage: Bacteria > Pseudomonadati > Pseudomonadota > Gammaproteobacteria > Pseudomonadales > Marinobacteraceae > Marinobacter > Marinobacter sp. R17. Next base: position 94,690 of record NZ_RHGZ01000004.1, read on the forward strand.
ATCAGGCCACCACCCGACGGGCTTCTCCGGGGTGACGCGGGAACTGTCGACCGACGGACCACAGGAAGCGGGCCAGGGCGGGCAGGTGATGGGCGACGATCGGCAGGCCGGTGTTGACCAGGCTGACCGAGATGTCCCGGGATGGATCGGCCCAGCAGAATTTATTGATCAGCCCCACGTGCCCGAACGCTTCACGACTGTCCGGCCCCCATAACCCGACCGGGTTGCCCCCCAGCATGAAACCGGCGCTGAACCGCATGGGAATCATCAGGGTCCGGTCGATCTGGGGGGAGCCGAACTGCTGCACCGCCCGCCGGATCGTCTCCGGCTGGCAGATCCGCTGCCCGTGCCACTCGCCGCCGTTGAGCATCATCTGGAAGAAGCGACTCATCTCTTCGGCGGTACCGCACAGGTTCGCCGCCGGCACCACGGTTTCCTGGAACTGCGGATCGTTGACCACGGTTTCGATGGTGGCCATGTCACCGCCCAGCGCCCGACGCAGCACCCAGGACACCGGAAACACCGGGTTCGGACCGGTGGCGTAGTTCGAAGCCAGCTCCGACAGCTTTTCCCGGCGAATGCCGTAGGTAAACCATTGCATGCCCAGCGGCTGACGGATGTGGCGATCAAGGAAGGCCTCGATGGATTCCCCGGTCACCGTTTCCAAAACCCGCTGCAGGACAAAGCCTCCGGTAATGGCGTGATAGGCGAGCTTGGAGCCGTCCACTTCCACCGGCACCGCGTCGCACAGGATTTTCCAGATGGCGTCCCGGTCCCACAGGGTCTCCAGCGGCGTCTCCCGGGGAATGGCCGGAATGCCGCCGCGATGGGACAGGACCTGGTGAATGGTGATGGTGCCCTTGCCGTTGCGGGCGAATTCCGGGCAGTAATGGCTGACCGGATCGAGCAGGTTGATCCGCCCCTGTTCGGCCAGGATATGCATCAGCAGCGCCGTCACCGCCTTGGAGGCGGAGAAATAGCAGATCGGGGTATCGGTGGTCATGGCCACTCGCGGCGCATTCCGGCGATCCCGGGGGCCGTTACCGTGGGCGTGGCCGATCGCCCGATGCAGCACGACATCGCCCCGGTAGCGCAGGCACAGCTGCATGCCGGGGTGAACGCCGGTCCGGTACAACCGCTCCACCGAGTTCCAGATACCGCCAACCGCATCGGCGTTCAGACCCAGTGACGCCGGCGCCACTTCGGCCGCGTGATCGATGTGGGTGACAGCAGCCAGGTCCCGGGGAATGACACTGGTGTTGAAAGCGCGACGGGTGAGTTTGTTCATGGGCAGATATCCTCGTGGAGGGCGACAGCGGTATCCGCGTTCTTGTCGTTGTCAGGCACCGGTGCTGGACGGCCGTCCATCACCATCAGGAATGATGATACATTGCCCCGGACGCCCGCTGCGATGCCAACCGGTATGCAATGCGGGCCAACCCACAGAATGGAGTTCCCATGACGCCCCTGCTCTACGCGCTGTGTGTCGCCGTTGTGATCGCCCTGGCCGCCTGGCGCCTGTTCTTCTATCGCCGGGCCCGGAGGCAGCGGCTGGCCGCGAGCGCCTTTCCCGCCGAGTGGGCGCGCTGGCTGGAACGGGACATGGCACTCTACCGGCGACTGCCCGGGCCGGTCCGGGAGCGGGTCCACACCGGCACCCTGATCCTGATGGACGAGTTGGAATTCTACGGCTGCAACGGCCTGGAACTCACCGACGACATGCGCGTCCTGGTGGCCGCCCACGGCGCGCTGCTGGTGTCCGGACTGTCCATGGATTACTACGACAGCCTGCAGGCCGTGCTGATCTACCCCGACGCCTACCGGGCGCCCACCCACCATCGCGAAGGGCCGGTGGTGGTCGAGGGCACGGACACGCGGTTGGGCGAGTCCTGGGGAGAAGGTCGGGTGATCCTGGTGTGGGCGACGCTTCAGGCCGAGGCGGCCGATGAGTGGGCCGCCAGCAATGTGGCGCTGCACGAATTCGCCCACCAGCTCGATCAACTGGACGGCAGCTCCGACGGGGCACCGCCGCTGCATTCCGGGGAGCAGGCCCGCAACTGGCAGGCGGTGTTCAGTGACGCCTGGGAACGCCTCAAGCACGAGGCCCGCCATGGCGATACAGTGCTGGATCCCTATGGCGCCACCAATCCGGCGGAGTTCTTCGCCGTGGCCACGGAAGCGTTCTTCTGCGATCCGGAGGCGCTGCGTCACAGCGAGCCCCGGCTGTACGAATGCCTGAGCGGGTTCTATCAGCTGTCGCCGGCGGAGTGGGCCACACAGACCTGATTGCGCCCGGCCCGCTTGGCCGCGTACATCGCCTGGTCGGCCGCTTCACAGATGGCTTTGACCCCCTGCCCGTGTTCCGGGTAGATCGCAACACCCACACTGATCGACAGCGGCACGTCAACGTGATCGTTGATCCGGATGGGCTGGCTGGCCACCATCCGGCGCAGGCGCTCGGCCGTCTCGCGGGCTTCCGGCAGGTGATGCTCCGGCAGGATGACCACGAATTCCTCGCCGCCGTATCGCCCGACGATATCCACCGCGCGCACGGAATCCAACAACTGCTCGCTGACCCGGCGCAGCACCTCGTCGCCGCCGGCATGGCCGTGGGCGTCATTGACGTCCTTGAAGTGATCCAGGTCGATCCAGAGCACCGCCACCGGCCGCTTGTAGCGCTCGGCCCGGACCAGTTCCTCGCGCAGTCGCCGTTCCACCTCACGGCGATTGAACAGGCCGGTCAGGGCGTCGTGGGTGGCCAATCGCGCCAGCTCCTCTTCCAGCGCCTTGCGGTCACTGATGTCGAGGATGATGCCTTCCAGCATCAACTGGCCGTCCACTTCCACACTGCGGCCTTTCTCCCAGACCCAGATGCGGCTTCCGTCGCGCCGGGTGAGGCCGTATTCCAGCGCATAGGGCTCAGCGTTGCCGATGGCCTGTTCCACCGCCCGGGTACTGGTTTCGTTGTCCGCCGGATCGATGAGGTCGGCAAACGCGACCGTCCGGTTGTTGATCAGTTCGTCCGGCGAGTAACCCGTCAGCGAACGGCAGCCATCGGACACGAATTTCATGGTCCAGGATTCGTCGAACAGGCAGCGATAGGTCATGCCCGGCAGGTTGTCCATCAGGGTCTTGAGCTGGCGTTCGCTGTCGTGGGCCAGATTCTCCATCTGGCGCTGTTCGGTGAGATCCTGGCCAATGGTGATGGCACCAGCCACTTCGCCGTCCGGCGTAAAGAAACGCCGGGAATTCCAAGACATGGCCCGCAGCAGGCCCTGCTTGGTCTGGATCCGGCTTTCAAAACCGCTCAGGTCGAGCCCGTCACGGATAATGGATTCCGCCAGCTCCAGCACGTGAGCCCGGTACTCGTCATCCGGATATAACAGCCCCCACATGGAATCGGAGTGCAGCACCTCATCGCGGGTGTAGCCACTGATCCGCTCCGCCGCCTTGTTCCAGATCAGCACCCGGCCGGCGGGGTCGAGCACGTTGATCCAGATGCTGGCGTTGTCGATGATGCTCTCACGGAACTGGCTCAGATCGTGGATGGCTTCCGCCTGTTCGTGGTTGACGGCCAGCATGCGTGCATAGCGGCGAAACTGGTGGTAAATGAGGGTGAACAGGAAGAGGGATGTCACCAGGACGAACCCACAGCCTTTCCAGGTCTGGATACTGGTCAGGGTGTCCGGGTTATGCACCATCATGCCCAGCATGCGGTCACTGGCGGCCACCCACAGGGCGCTGAGGATGGCGTAGGCCAAGCAGATCAACAAGGCCCGGCGGAACGGCGAGCCGACTTCCCTGGACGCACTCATCTGATACGGAATCCCTCTCTATCAACGTCCCGTGGGGCATCGTCCAGGTGAAGCCGTCGCTGGCTCCGTGACACTCCCACCATGGAGCCTCTGATGACCACCTGAGACGCCTTCGGATCGCTCAAAGGGACCCCGGGCATTTTAATCGGAGACTCCCTAAGCAACTTAGCCGCTCCAGCGCCGGGCGTCGAGCCGCAAGCCCGTCAAACACCCTGTTTTCACAGCTTTTTGCAGGACAGTCCGATGCGCTACAGCTGCCGGGCCGACAGTTTGCGCAGCCGCCGGCTCCAGCGCTCCTTGGCGTAACGGCGCAGGTTGGCGACGTTGTCGGTCTCATCCATGATCTCCAGTCCCAGGATGGTTTCCAGGATGTCTTCCATGGTGACCACCCCGACCCAGGTATCCATCTCGTCGTAGACCACCGCCATATGCTGGCGTTCGCGCAGCATCAAACCGAACAGCCGCTCGATGTCGGTGCCGGCGCGGACGATCTCCATCTCCCGGGCCACGGTGTCGAGGCGCACGTCGCCGTCCACGTCCAGCACATCCGGCTTATGGACATAGCCCAGGCTTTTGCCGTCGGCATCGATCAGCGGGTAGCGGGTGAACGGCAGGTCCTGGAAGCGTTCACGAAATTCCGCCACCGTGGCATCCGGGCGCACCGTCTGGCACACGGTGCGCGGGGTCATGATCGAGCCCACCGTAATGTCATGCAGGCGCAGGATGTTCTGGATGACCCGGCGTTCGTCCTCGTCCAGCGCCCGCTGGTCCCGACCGATTTCGGTCAGGGCGCTGATTTCGGCGCGCAGGTCCACATCCGCAGCGTCTTCGCCGATCCGCCGTGTGATGAGATTCGACAGCCAGACGAACGGCGCCAGCGCAATCATGATCACCCGCAGGACACCGGGCAGCCAGGGCGCGAGACTGCGCCAGAACTTGGCCCCGATGGTCTTGGGGATAATCTCGGAAAAAATCAGGATGGCCAGGGTCATGATGCCCGACGCCAGCCCCACCCAGGTGCTGCCGAACAGACCCGCCACCTGGGCACCCACGCCGGTCGCCCCGACGGTATGGGCCACAGTATTGAGGGTGAGTATCGCCGCCAGGGGGTCATCCACGTTGTCCTTGAGATGGCGCAGGCGCCTGAAAAGCTCGGGGCGATCCTGCTTGAGGGAGGCAATGTAGCTGGGCGTGACCGACAGCAGGGCGGCCTCCAGCACGGAACACAAGAATGAAAAACCGATGGAAAGAGCGGCAAACAGTACAAGCAGCAGCATCCGGGGTATCCGTTGGCAGCGGAAAAGTCATTCTACCCACGGAGCTGGCGACGATTAAACCGCAAAACGGGGCGCGTCCCTGCGCCCGATGAGATCCCCGAAGACGCCTTTCAGGGAGTAAGCGCGCTCTGACCGTCCGACGCGAGCAGGGGGAGCCGGACACTCCCGTCCAGGACAAGGGAGTAACTGGTCAGATCGCGGGAAAACGCGCCAAGGTACGTGCTGGCATACTGGCCATAGACCATCAGGGCCAGCTTGTCGCCGGGCTGCAGGCGCTCGGCAATGCCGGTCAGCTCGATGTCGTGCTCACCCAGACCGCGCACCGGCTGCACCTGGCCGTCGATCAGTTCCGGCACGCCGTTGCGGATCCGGCCGATACCGACAAACACGATGGCGTCGCAGGTGCCCAGGCCAAGCACCGGATCGCCGTTGTCGAGGCAGGCGCTGTCGAGACCGTCCACCGGGAAGGACAGCGACAGCGTCGCCGTGGGAATGCCGGCAATCACGGCATCCTGGTCCACGGACGTCAGCGGAATCACGGTCGGTAACGGGTTCGGCCCCGCCAGCACCGTCACCGGCAGCGCTGCCGAGAGCGGGTTGTCGATGGGGAAGGCCTCCCCGCCCACGGTCATCGACGGCGCGTTGACCGAATCCCCCGGCGCCAGCGAGAAGCACACCTGGTGGCCGCTGGTGATCACGTTGTCGGCATTGCCCTCGCCACGCAGTTTCTCGTTGAACCAGGCCAGCGTCGCCTGGGTCACATCAATGTCGCCACAGCTGGAGAGCGGACCGGTGCCTTCCGATGGGAATTCGGGCAGCGCCTGAGCGTAGAAATCACCGTTCTCCAGCGTTTCCTGCACCAGCCCGACGCTGGGCGCCAGGTAATGATGGCCGAAGGGATAGGTCAGCAGGCGCACGTCACCACCGGCGGCCGCCATGGTCTTGTAGTTCTCGTAGGCTTCGTTGAGCGGAAACAGGTTGTCGCGCACACCCTGAAACATCAGCACGTCCACCGGGTAGGGCGCGCGCGGCGGCGTCTTGACCACGTAATGGCCGTCACCGGTGATGGGCAGCTGGCCGGTCAGCGGGTCGAGCAGGTAGTCGTCGGTGTTGCCGCTGTCATACAACGCAAGGTCCCGTCCGTTGTCGCTGAAATAGTCCGGGCTGTGGTAGTAGAAGAAATCCAGCGCGGTGTCGGGAATCCGGTTGGTGGCCACGCCTTCCAGCAACGTGGACCGGATAAACGGGTCCATGCTGAAGCCGGTGCCCGCATCGCCCAGGGACGCCAGCACCGCCGCCCAATAGGTTTTCACCACGCCGCCCGGATCGAGGCTGTCGGTCAGGTCGTGCCAGGTGATCTGCGGCACCATGGCGTCCATCCGCCGATCGGGATCCACGTTGTAGAGCATGTACTGGAAACCGCCGCCGTAGCTGCCGCCGACAGCACCCAGCAGCAGGTTGTCATCCCGGTAGGCCAGGTAATCCAGGTTGGCTTCGGCCCAATCGACGATCTGCACCAGGTCCTGGCCGGCGTAATCCGGATCCATCACCCGCACGGTGCCGCCGCTTTCACCATGGCCCCGTTCATCGATGCTGATCACGGTATAACCGGCATCCACCAGCGGCTGAACCGGGGCCAGCGGATCATTGCCCGCTTCGGTCTCGCGGCTGCCGCTGAAACCGTGACTCTGCAGGATCAGCGGATGGTGGTTGCGACAGTCAAACAGGCGCGGTTCGAACACCTGGAACACGATGGCGGCGCCGTCCACCCGAGACGGCATGTCCACCCGATAGCTGCGGTCGCCTTGCAGGTGCTCACCGGTTTCGCAGGAGGCGGCCTCCAGACCCACCGTCGCTTCGGGCAGGGCCCGCTGCTCGTCGGTGGCCGGTTGGGCCGGGGTGGTGGGGGATTCGTTGTCCGATGTGTCGGCGGCCTCCACGTCGCCCAGGACGGCCGAGTCGGAGTCCGAGTCGCCGGAACCACCACCGCCACAGCCGGACAGCAAAAGCAGAAGAAGACTGGCCGTTGTCAGGCCACTGACGTGCTTGTTCATTGGACTGTACCTGTTTGTTGTCTTTATTTTTCAGGTCCCGGCGCATCCTGCCGGATCCCGGACAGTCCCAGACTAATTTGGTACAAATGTACAATTCATTAGCCTTTGTTACACATTGTTACGTCAAGCGAGTCAACTTGTGGACAATTGATCGACAGATCAGGGCGTTGCCCGATCACCAGGAGAGAAACGGCGCCACACTCAGCCCCAGGATCAGGGCGACCGCCAGTAAGGTGGCGAGGATGGTCACTGGCCGGCGCCACAATCGCTGGGCAAAGGACGGCACCTCACCGGCCGCAAGTCGGCGCGCATAGTCGGCTCGCTGGGTATCCTGGCGGGACTGCTGATACGTGGCCAACAGGTCGCGGGCGCGCTCGGCCTCGTCGGCTTCCCGGGCCCAGAAGCCGCCCATGCTGATGCCCCAGCGACTGGGGGGCGTCTCGTAGTAATCCACGTCGTGCTCCTCGAACAGGGCGCGGATCTCGTCCGCCTCGTCGTCCGGGACATGGCGCAGGTTCATCAGGAAATGGGGCATCGGGCGTACTCGAATTCGGGATGACTGTCCGGTCATTGTAACGGCTTCGGCCGAAAAGCGGACGACGCAACGGCGCAGATCCGTGCCGGACACGCTATCATGGCGGATTACCCGGAGACGCCCATGACCGATACCCACAACCCCGCCATCGCCGACACCCGCCGCTGGGTCGAAACCGCCGTGATCGGCCTCAACCTGTGTCCGTTCGCCCGGGCCCCTTACGTGCGCTCTCAGGTGCATTTTGCCGTTACCGAAGCGACGGATGACGAGGGCATCGCCGAGGCCCTGCTGGCCGAAATTCACCAGCTTCAGGCGCTGCCCGCCGAAGAACGGGAAACCACCCTGCTGATCCTCACCGAGGGTCTGGCCGACTTCGACGCCTTCAACGACTTCCTGGGCCTGGCAGACAACCTGCTGGAACACCTGGAGCTCGACGGCACCTTCCAGATTGCCAGCTTCCACCCGGATTATCGCTTCGCCGACACGCCTGACGACGCCATCGACAACTACACCAACCGCTCACCGCTACCGATCCTGCATATACTGAGGGAAGACAGCGTGGCCGAGGCCGCCGAGGCCATGGACGATCCCGACGCCATCTACCGCGCCAACATCGAGCGCCTGCGCGCGCTGGGGCACGACGGCTGGCGGCGGCTCTGGCCATCAAACGCATCGCCGGACCGCCGCTAGCCGCCCGCGTTATCAAGCGGTTACACTCAAAACAACACCCACACCGCCAGACCTGAGGACCCGCCCCGGATGCGCCAACACCCCGTCACGCTGCTACTCGCCTTCGACGATCAGGTCCGGCGTGACCAGGCCCAGTCGGCCGCTTTCCTGCACCGGCGCGACCGGCGCTATGCGCTGAACTGCCAACAGGCAAGCCACCAGCCTTCCGTTGCGGGCTGGCTGCAGCACATCCAGCCCCATCGCACGCCCGGACCGGACGACGATCGCCGGCTGCGCACCTGGCGCCGCGTCTCACGCCTGCTGCTGCCGGCCGGGGCTGTACTGGGCATCCTCACCATGCTGGGCCTGCTGTTCTACGACGGGTCCCAGCAGATCAACGTCACAGTCATCATCGGCTTCATTGCCCTGCAGGGGTTGCTGGCGCTGGGCACCACGATCCAGGCCCTGATCGGCTGGCGCCCCTGGGGACGTTTGCTGAGCCCGCGCCGGGATGCCGACGACCGCCCCACGGCGCTGGATGAACTGCAACCCCAACTGGCAGCCTGCACCGCCCAGCAGACGGCCCTGGTGTTTACCCTGTTCGCCTGGCTGACACTGATGGGGCTGGTGGTGGTACAGGACCTGGCGTTTGGCTGGAGCACCACGCTGCGCGCCTCGGCCGAGACCTATGCCGGCCTGGTCCAGTCGCTGGCCACGCCCTGGCAGCACCTCTGGCCGGCGGCGTATCCGTCGCTGGCCCTGGTGGAGCAGACCCAGTTCTACCGGCTGGGCGAAACCGCGATCAACGAACCGGCCCGCTACGGCGACTGGTGGCCGTTTGTCAGCATGCTGTGGCTGACCTACGCCGTACTGCCTCGCCTGTTGCTGACTCTGTTCGCGCGCACTCACCTGCGCTGGCAGGCCCGGCGACTGCTCCGTCGGCACCCCGGGCGCAGCGCCCTGTGGCACCGTTTTGACACGCCCATCGTGGAATCGGTGGCGGAGGCGGACGACAGTCACCGGGAAGCGGTGTCGCAGCCGGGCAATGCCCTGCACACCCTGCCTCCCGGCCACGCGCTGATCCGCTGGGCCGGCACCGCAACCCACAACGAACCGGCGATCCGCGGATTGCTCGCGCAGCCGGACGCCCCGATTGTCAGCGCCGGCGGCACCCTGTCTCTCGCCGACGACCATGACGTGATCCGCCAACTCGCGGTCGGTCGCGACCCGGTCATCCTGCTAACCCGTGCCTGGGAGCCGCCCACCGGCGAGCTGGCGGACTTCCTGCACGATGCCCGCCGGGCCTGGTCCCGGGAGCGCCTGATCGCGCTGTTGCCAGTGGGCGGAGAAGCGCCGCTGGAACCCGCCAGCAGCGTGCAGCTGGCCCAGTGGCAGCGCTTCGCCGAACGTCAGCAGGACGCCAACCTCTGGGTCTGCCGCCTGCCGGATCACACGGAAGGGGTCCGACGTCATGGCTGATGCCCCGGTCTTTGCCGTCGTCGGCCACCCCAATCGCGGCAAGTCCAGCGTGGTGGCCACCCTGTCCCAGAACGACAGCATCGCCATCGCCATGGAACCCGGCACCACCCGGGAGAGCCACGCTTACCCGCTGACGGTGGACGGCGACGTGCTCTACACACTGATCGACACGCCGGGCTTCCAGCGACCGCGCAAGGTCATGGCCTGGCTGCAGGCCCACAGCGCGTCCGCGTCCGACCGGCCGGACACCGTGCGCGCCTTCTATCTCCAGCATCGGGACGATCCCCAGTTCCATGACGAATGCGAACTGCTGCGTCCGATCCTGGAGGAAGACGCCGGCATCATCTACGTGGTGGATGGGTCCGTGCCCTACAGCCCGGCCAACGAAGCCGAGATGACCATCCTCCAGTGGACCGGGCGACCCAGCCTGGCGCTGATCAACGCCATCGGCCCGGACGATCACAGCGACGACTGGGAAAAAGCCCTGGGCCAGTACTTCCGCATCGTGCGCCGCTTCAACGCGGTCACCGCCCCATTCGACCAGCACCTGGGTTTGCTGCGGGGGTTTGGTCAGCTCGAACACCGCTGGGAAGACCGTCTGACTCTCGCCACCGGGCACCTGCAGGCCCAGCGCCAGCAACGCCGGGACGACGCGGCCGACCTGATGGCCGCGGCCCTGGGTGACATGCTGCAGATGCGGGTCAGCGGACGCGTGGGCGAACACGATGACCGGCGTGCGGTACGCCAGCGGCTGCAGCAGAAGTGGCTGGACGCCCAGCGCCAACGGGAACGCCAGCTGCGCAAGTCCATCGAGGGACTGTATCGCCATCACCGGCTGCAGCGGCAGGAGGACGATCTCTACTGGCAGGACGAGGATCTGTTCAGCGAACACAGCCGGGCCCTTTGGGGCGTCAGCCGGACGTACCTGGCGACCATGGGTTTCGGCGCCGGAGCGCTCGGCGGCGTGGGCATCGACGCCCTGACCTTCGGGACGTCGCTGGGCGCCGGGGCGCTGGTCGGTGGGGTCCTCGGCGCCGCCGGCAGCTATTTCTACGCCGACCGTCTGGCACGCTGGTCACTGGGGCCGCTGCATTCAGGCGGGCGTGAGCTGCGCTACGGACCGGTGGCGGACCTGCAGTTCGGTTACGTCATCCTGGGCCGGGCCCTGAATCACTGGCACCAGATCAGCCACCGCAACCATGCCGGCCGTGGCCCGGTGCAGCTCGACCAGACCGGCGCGCGCTGGCTGGCCCACCTGTCCCGGGACGACCAGAAAGGCCTGCAGGCGATGTTGCAGCGACTGGCCAAAGGCAGTGGCGACGGCCGTGCCGCCAGCCGCTATCGACCGGTGATCCTGGCGGCCATGACGGCGTTCAGCGAATGGCAAGAGGCGTCACTGCACGCTACGATAAATCAGGAATACATTTGAACTGCCTGAATAGGCCATGTTTATACTAATGAGCTTATCCCCAGACTCCCCAAGGGTGATGCAGGCAGAGGCCGCGAGTCGCCTCCAGTCACCCTGAAGGAGTACTCGCCACAAAACGAGGATAGCCTCCAATGAAAATTGTTGACCTGCAAGAAATCATCGGAAGTGACGCTGACGTCTTCGGCCCGGGCGAAAAGCCCTGGAACAGCCGTCGACTGCTGCTGAAAAAGGATGGCATGGGCTTCTCCATGCACGAGACCATTATCCCGGCCAACAGCGAGTTTACCTTCTGGTACAAGAACCACCTGGAAGCCGTCTACTGTGTCTCCGGCAACGGCAGCATCGAAGACCTGGCGACCGGTGAAGTGCACCAGATCCGCGACGGCATCCTGTACGCACTGGATAAGCACGACAAGCACATCCTGCGTGGCGGCACCGAGGACATGCGCCTGATCTGTACCTTCAACCCGCCGGTGAGCGGCCGCGAGACCCACGACGCGGACGGCTCCTATAACCTGCCGGACGACGAGTAAGTCGCCCTGACATCGCCCGCCTGTCCAGCCGGACGGGCGGGCGGCACACCCCCGATATGCCCACCTGAAAGACACGTCCTCGCTCTTCTGAAGGCTTAACGCGACCACCTCAGTTATTGATAATTATTTGCATTTGTTAAAGCGCATTAATATTATTCGCCTTATTCATCAGGCAATAAATTGCCTCCAGCACGTCCGCATGATTGAGGTGTTCATGAGTTTGCATTCCCCGTCCGCCCGCTGGCGGTCCTGCGTTGTTCCCCTGGCCGTCCCGGCTGCACTGTTAAGCGTGGCGCCCATGGCGACCGCCCAGTCCGATGACAGCGACAGCTCGTCACTCAACACGCTGGTGGTTTCCGATACCGCGCTGAAAGTGGCAGCGCCGTTGGTGGAGACGCCCCGCCCCGCATCGGTGGTGGAGCAGGAAGAGCTGAAAGAGCGCAATGTCCAGTCACTGGACGAGACCTTCCGCTATCGCGCCGGCGTGCTGTCCGGCCAGTATGGTGACGACAACGATACGGACTGGTTCAAGGTGCGCGGCTACGACCAGTCCACCTATCAGGACGGTCTGCGCATCTACCGCGAGGGCTTCTATCAGTGGCTGCCGGAAACCTACGGACTGGAACGGGTGGAACTGCTCAAGGGACCGGCCTCGATTCTCTACGGTGAAGCCCCTCCGGGCGGGGTGATCAACGCCATCAGCAAACGGCCGACGGACACCACCCAGGGCGAAATCGTGGTCCAGGGCGGCACCAACAATCACCAGCAGTACGCCTTCGACACCAGCGGACCGGTGGCCGGCAGCGATGACGTTCGTTATCGCCTGGTCGGCCTGTACCGCAATGAAGACGGCGATATCGATGGCACCGAGGACGAGCGCTATTACATCGCGCCCAGCGTCGAGTGGGACATGTCCGACGACACCCAACTGACGATTCTGGCCAGTTTCCAGAAGGACAATGCGGTACCCTACAACGGCTTCAAGCTGGGCTACGGCACCGTCAACGATACACCGTTTGGCAAGGTCGATCCGTCCACCAACTACAGCGAGCCGGATTTCGACACCAATGAGCGCGAGCAGTCCGCCATCGGCTACCAACTGTCCCATCGCCTCAACGACACCTGGACCTTCGAACAGGACCTGCGCTATAGCCAGCTGGACTTGACCCTGCGCTCCAGCTACATCCTGTTCCAGACCGGCCCGCGGACCGGTCAACGTGGCCTGACCTATCGCGACGGCGACATCAAATCCTGGACGGTGGACAACCGGATGGTCGGCAAATGGTTCACCGACCGGACCGAGAACACCCTGCTGCTGGGCGTGGACTACCAGGACCTGGAAAACACCGGCGACGAATACGACGACTACGCGTTCGGCGAGATCGACCTGTTCAATCCGCGGTACGGCACCTACAACCCGGTCGACACCTCGGCGATCGTCAATCGCAAGATCAGCAAGCAGCAAACGGGTTACTACATCCAGGACCAGCTGCGCCTCGATGATCACTGGATCTTCCTGGCCGGCGCCCGCTACGACCAGGCGGACACCGATAACGTGAACCGCACCAGCGGCACCCGGGAAACCGCGGATGTCGACGAGGTCTCCCTGTCCGGCGGCATCATGTACCTGGCGGACAACGGCCTGTCGCCCTACGTCAGCTACAGCGAGTCGTTCCAGCCGATCGTGGGCACCGACAGCAATGGCGATCTCTACGATCCGCTGGAAGGCAAACAGATCGAAGCGGGTGTGAAGTACGCGCCAGACGGGTTGGACGGGTACGTGACCGCGTCCGTCTACCGCATCAACGAAAAGAACTCGCTGGTGACCACCGGCGGTATCCAGTCCCAGGCGGGTGAGCGCAACACCAACGGCTTCGAGCTGGAAGGCGTTGCCTACCTGACGCCGAACCTGCAGGCGACGGCCGCGTTCACCTTCAGCGACACCACCACCGAGAATACCGCCAGCAGCGATGACAAGGTTCAGGCGCCGCTGATTCCGCGGCAGATGGCCTCGGCCTGGCTGGACTACACGCTGGCCCAATGGGTGCCGGGCATGAAAGTGGGCGGTGGTGTGCGTTATGTCGGCAGCACCGAAGACAAGGCCAACGGCTATGAGGTGCCGTCCTACACCGTGTTCGACATGATGGCTCAGTACGACGTTACCCGGCACTGGCGTGTTCAGGTCAACGCCGACAACGTGTTCAACCGCGAGTACGTCGCCAGCTGCGATTACTGGTGTTACTACGGCGCCGAACGCCGGGTGATCGGCAGCGTCAGCTACCGCTGGTAAGTTCTGTTACCGGCCGGAGTACCATGCTCCGGCCGGTCTCAATTCCCGACTACGACTCTTCGCCATTCTCCACCAGCTTGTGGTGCAACCGTACCTTCTCCGCCCGTTTCTTGCGCATGCGCAGGTTGAGCAGTTCCACGCCGAAGGAGAAGGCCATGGAGAAGTAGATGTAGCCCTTGGGAATGTGCATATCGAAGCCTTCCCCCAGCAGGGCCACGCCCACCAGGATGAGGAAGCTCAGCGCCAGCATCTTGATGGTCGGGTGCTCGTCGACGAACTCGCCGATCGGCTTGGCAGCAAACATCATCACGCCCACCGCAAGAACCACCGCAATCACCATCACCGTCACGTGATCGGCCATGCCCACGGCGGTAATCACCGAGTCCAGGCTGAACACGATATCGAGCACGGCGATCTGCGCCAGGGTCGCCGCGAGGCCGGCCGTGGCCGCCGAGGCCCCACTCTCTTCCTCGCCCTCGAGGCTGTTATGGATTTCATGGGCACTCTTGGCCAGCAGGAACAGGCCACCGATGATCAGGATCAGGTCCCGGCCGGAGATCTCTTCTTCCAGGATCGTGAACAGGGGTTGGGTCAACGTCATCACCCAAGCCAGCGACAGCAGCAACAGGATGCGGGTGATCATCGCCAGCCCTAGGCCCATGATGCGGGCCCGGTTGCGCTGGTGTTCCGGCAGCCGGCCCACCAGGATCGAGATGAAGATGATGTTGTCGATGCCCAGAACAATTTCCAGCAGGGCCAGGGTGGCCAGGGCAATCCAGGCCTGGGGATCGCCGATCCAGCTGAACCATTCCACCATGGGGTCAGTCCTCAGTCAGTGATTTAGAAGGTGATTGAATCCGTGCGGGCGCCCTGCAGCCAGAGCGCCCAGTTGTCCTGCAGCACGCGCATGCCGCCGATGTAGTTGTCGTCCACCAGGCCCGCGGCCAGCGTGCGGTCGCCCCGCTGATACTGGTGGATCAGTCGCACCAGGAAGCTGCGGCCGGTGGGTGTGGACAGCAGGAAGTAGACGAACTCACCGGTCTGGGCCTGCAGTGAATAGCCCTTATCGGCGTAATGATTACGCCAGTCCCGGCTCTGCATCGCCAGAAAATCGGCCACGTCCGGCAGCATCCTGTTGGCCCGCATGTAGTCCACGATCCGGGTATTCTCCGGATGGGCATCGATCACCAGATGGCCGTCGCGGCGCCGGAGCATTTCCATCTGTTCCGCCAGGCCTTCGTTAAGCCAGGCCGGTACGTAAGGCGTCAGGGTCGCGACGATGGCGTGGGCGGTTTCGTGGCTGATGGTGCGGAGGGTATCTTCGCGGTTCTCCCGCAAATAGACCGCGATCTGGTTGCCTTTATTAAGGAATATGCCGCGGGACGGGGGAACCGGCCCTTTCGTGTTGGCGGCCACGAACTGGTTATAGGTCGCCTTGTCCGGCAGCACCCGGATGTTCACCGGTACGGTGCGGTGAATATCGAAATAGAGAATATCGTCGAAGAACGCGTAAACATTGTTCACGTTCGCCGAAATTTCCGCCCGTTCGTCATCGGTCAGGGTGACACCGTCGGTGACGATGTCGATCTGGAAGCGCTGGAATCGGGACGCGCTGCCACGCACTTCCACCCGTTCCTGCTGGCGATCCGGTTCCTTGCGATCACTGAAATGCACTACGCCGTTTTCGTCGGTGTAGCGATAGATGTCCGCGTGTCCCCACAGGGGCAACAGGCACAAGGCCAACAACAGCCCACGTGTCATACGTCTATCCGATCATCCTTGCCGTTACAGGCTGAGTGTATAGTGACCGGTCGGGAACAACCAGTACCCTGTCCGAATCCCGGCCGATTGCGGATAATGCGGTCCGTACGAAGCGATCTTTCTTTGCGAGGAGCCCCTGTGACGCCGTGGCGCAGTCGTCTGAAACGCTGGTTCGGTGTCCAAAAGCCGCCGGCGAACCTGATCATCGTGGGTGTGGGCTATCCCGGTTTCAGTCTGGGACAGGCCGTTCAGGCCAGCGGCCGTTTCCACCTCGTCGAGTTTATTGACGATGAGCCCTGGAACAACCGGACCCGGCTCCTGGGGGCGACGGTGCAATATCCCGGGGAACTGGCGGCACTGATCCAGCGGCATGAGGTCAAGGTGGTGGTTCGGATTGAGGGAGAGCCGCCGGTGATCGCGGATAATATCTGGGAGGAGGTTATGGCCACCGGTGTCCGGACGCTCACCTTGCGCGCGGATTCAGATACCGAGACACGCTTGTCGGAGTTGCGGGGCATTCAGGACTGACAACCAGCGCAATGGCGTAGGTTGGGCTGACGAAGGAAGCCCAACAAACCCGGTTGGCGGCCAACCTCATCCAATCCCATGGCCGCCAAGCCGGTTTTTGAGTACCCATGTTCCAAGCATGCCCGTGATAACGGGAACGTCTGGAGCCCGCTTATTGTTGGGCTTCCTTCGTCAGCCCAACCTACGATACGCGCTCCCCAAGGAACTCGCGATTAACACCATCCCTGTTCAACTGCTTCAGATGTAATAGTCCTGAAGCGGAGGAAAACCGTTGAAGCACACCGCGCTGTATGTGGTGGTGTACGCACCCGTGGTCAGCCAGTAAAGCCGGTCGCCCATCGCCAGGTTCAGCGGCAGGCCGTACTTGTAGTGTTCGTACATGATGTCGGCGCTGTCGCAGGTCGGGCCGGCGATCACCACGTCTTCGCATTCCCCGGTTTTCTCGGTGTGGATCGGGAACTTGATGGACTCGTCCAGGGTTTCGATCAGGCCCGAGAATTTGCCCACGTCGGTGAACACCCAGCGGTGCAGACCGGTGCGGGATTTACGGGAAATCAGCACCACCTCACTCACCAGCACGCCGGCGTTGGCAATCAGTGAACGACCCGGCTCGATGATCACTTCCGGGAAGTCGTCGCCGAAATCCTCACGGATAAAGCGCTGGATTTCCTCGGCGTAGGTGCCCAGTTCATTGGTCCGGGTCATGTAGTTGGCCGGGAAGCCACCGCCCATGTTGATCATCTTAAGCTCGATACCGTCTTCCTCGCGCAGGCGATCGAAGATCACCTTCACGTTGCCCAGCGCCGCGTCCCAGGCGCCGATTTCACGCTGCTGGGAACCCACGTGGAACGACACGCCGTAGGGCACCAGGCCCAGGTCGCGGGCCAGGATCAGCAGGTCCATCGCCATGTCGGTGTGGCAGCCGAACTTGCGGGACAGCGGCCAGTCGGCGGTCTGGGTGCCTTCGGTCAGAATGCGCACATACACCTTCGAGCCCGGCGCCGCCTTGGCGATGTTGCGCAGGTCCGCTTCGGAATCCGTGGCGAACAGGCGCACGCCCCGCTCGTAGAACGCGCGCACGTCCTTCGCCTTCTTGATGGTGTTGCCGTAGCTGATGCGATCCGGCGACACGTCCAGGGCCATCACCTTGTCCAGCTCGTAGATGGAGGCGATGTCGAAGCTGGAACCCTTGTCCCGCAGCATGGTCAGGATTTCCGGGGCCGGGTTGGCCTTCACCGCGTAATAGACTTTGGCGTACGGGAAATTTTCCACCAGTTCGTTGTACTGACGGTTGATCGTGGCCGTATCGACCACCAGGAACGGGGTTTCTTTCGTGTCGGCAAAGGTCTTGATGCGCTGGAAGGTCGCATCGTCGTAGTAGTCGGAAACCTGGATCGGGGCGTGTTCGTTCATGGACGTCTATGGGTTCCTCATCTGGGACGACGCCAATAAAAATGGCCCGGACAATGGTCCGGGCCGGTATGGGCGCGAATGTAGGAACAAATCGGGGACCCGGATAGTGCGCAAATCTACCCATAACCCGGCGACGCGATATGGCACGAAAGTTTCCCGCTACGTACCATCAACCCCTCACCTGACGATCAAGGAGCGACCATGGCCGCACAACGCCTGCAGGATCTGATGAATACCCTCCCGCAACAGGGCACACTTGAATGGATCGGCCTGCGGCCGGGCCGGGACGAACCCATGCTGGCGCCGGAATCCGCCACCATCGAGCGGGGCCAGGGGCTGATCGGCGACCGCTTCCGGGGCCGTCCGGAGAGCAAGCGCCAGGTGACACTGATCCAGGCGGAGCACCTGCCGGTGATTGCCTCGCTTGTACACCAGGACGCGATTACCCCCGACCGGCTGCGCCGCAACCTGGTGGTCCGCGGCCTCAACCTGCTGGCGCTCAAGGGCAAACGCTTCCGGGTGGGTGAGGCGGTGCTGGAAATGACCGGGCTGTGCGATCCCTGTTCCAAGATGGAGGCCGAACTCGGGCCCGGGGGTTACAACGCGATGCGCGGGCATGGCGGAATCACAACCCGGGTCATCGAGGGCGGCGAGATCCGGCTGGGGGATGGGGTCGAGGTGCAGGCGTCAGACCGCGCGCCGGTGCAGACGTCGTTCGATGACCTGACAACCGGGTGAGGTCACACCATGGATCGCGGATAGCGCCGCTTTCAGGGTGGCCGCCGCGATGGCCTCGTGCTGCTGTGGCAGGGCGTTGACGCGGATCGGCAGAAAATCCAGCAGGCGGTCGTCGCCGAAGGTGGCCAGGTGCAGGTCCGCGGGCAGGCCGTCCGGCCGCTCCAGCAACACGTCCAGCACCCCCTGGAGCAGGGAATAGGACGCCGTCACCAACGCGTCCGGCTGGCCCCGCCCCGCCAGCAGCTCCCGGGCCAGGGCGGCCCCGGAGGCCCGGTCGAACCGATCGCCGCTCATCACGATGGCCTCGCCGCTCCAGTCTGCGACGGCCTCTTCGAAGCCCTGGCGCCGCTGGCGGGTCATGGCCAGCTCGGGCAGGGCATCCAGCCAGACCACCGAATGCACCCCCGGGCCCAGCACCGAACGGGTGAGAGCGGCCGCGCCGGCCTGGTTATCGCTGACGATGCAGGTCAATTGTGAGGGATCCTGGGCCCGGTCCACGGCAATCACCGGCAGCCCCTCGGCCTGCAGATCCCGGTAGAAAGTGCTGTCCGGCGGCAGGCAGCTCGCCACGATCAGGGCGTCGCAACGCCGCGCCCGGAAGGACAGCGCCAGCGAGCGCTCCGTCTCGGCGTCATCGTCGGAGCCGGCGATCAGCAGCTGATAGCCTTCGGCGCGGGAACCCACTTCCAGCAACTTGGCCAAGCGGGCGTAACTGGCGTTCTCCAGGTCCGGCAGGATGAAGCCCAGGGTGCGCGACTGGCCGCCACGCAGCGCCGCCGCCTGGGCGTCGATGCGGAAACCGTGTTCCCGGGCCAGCGTGGTCACCCGCTCCACGGTCTCGGGCTTGATGCGGTTGGCAGCGGCCCGGCCATTGAGCACGTAGCTCGCCGTGGTGCGCGAAACGCCCGCCAGTCGGGCCAGTTCTGCCAAGGTCATTGCGGTCTCCTGCTGTGCCTGTTGCCGGGCGCCTGTCGATAAAGCCGACATTCTACGGGATCACCGAAGTCAACGTGACCCGACCGACGTGATTTGCATTGCTTGAAATCTGATCAATGTTGTTTCATGATCCATTCTAGTCATTGCTGACACGATTCAGCAAATGCTTAAATACGTTTTTAACCACGGCGCCTGACCGGCTGCTGTGAGACAACAACAAGGTCAACCAAGGGGATTTCCCCATGCTTACGTTAACTGCCGACGACATCCGTCTGGGCTGCCGCGCCGCCGACTGGCGCGAGGCCCTCGCCCTGGCCGGCGAGGAGCTGGAAGCCGCAGGCCGGACCACCCCCGAATACCTGCAAGGCCTGCTGGACCGCGAGGCCCAGTCCTCCACCGTCCTGGGCAACGGCATTGCCATCCCCCACGGCACGCCCGAGAGCCGCGAGCACGTCCGCTCTACCGGCATCCGGGTGCTGCAGTTTCCCGATGGCGTGACCTGGCACGACGATGCCCGGGTCCACGTGCTGGTGACCATCGCTGCCCAGTCCGACGAGCACCTGGACATCCTGCGCCACCTCACCCGGGTGCTGGACAAGCCGGGCCTGGCGCAACAGCTGGCCGAAGCCACGGAGCGGGACACCCTGCTGGCCTGCCTGTCTCGCACACCCGCCACGCCAAAATGCGATCGCGATACCCTGCTATTGAAGGTACCGGCCAGCGATACCCGCGAACTGGCGCTGACCGCCGCCGCCCGCCTGCAGAGCCTGGGCTGCGTCGAGCCGCCGTTTATTGCCAGCCTGGTGGCCCAGGCGCCACAAGCCCTGGGCCGCGGCCTGTGGCTGGTTCACGCCACCGATGGCGTCACCCAACCGGCCCTGGCGGTGGCCACCCCGGCCAAAGCCGATGACGCGCTGGACGGCGTGCTGTGCCTGGCCGGTCAGGGCGAGGACACTCAACCGCTGCTGGAGCAGATCGATCACCTGCTGACCCAGCCGGAATCCATTGCCAGCCTGTCCGCCGACGAGCTGCTGGCGCGCCTGGCCGGTGAACAGGCCAACGCCGTCACCCGCCAGGTTCGCCTGCTCAACGCCCACGGTCTGCATGCCCGTCCGGCCAAGCAACTGGTGCAGGTGGCCCGCCAGCAGTCGCTGCCCCTGCAGCTGCGCCTGCTCGAAGGCGACGCCCAGGCGGTGTCGGCCACCAGCCTGACCCGAGTCATCGGCCTTGGCGCACGTCGCGGTCAGACACTGGTGATCAGCGCCGCCGGTGACGGAGCCGAAGCGGCGGTGAAAGCCCTGGCCGAGGCCATCGAGTCCGGCCTGGGCGAGGCAGTGACCCCACTGCGCGCCCACGATGAACGCAAGACAACCGACAGCGATCAGCCGTCCCAACCGGTCGAACCGCTGGAGCCGGATACCCCGATCAAGGCCGTTGCGGCGTCCCCGGGACTGGCCGTGGCCCCGGCCTTCGTCATGCGCCTGCCCGAACTGACCTACGCGGCCACCGCCAACGATCCCGACCACCAGTGCGAGCGCCTGAACCAGGCCATCGACGACGCTTTCGAGCAACTGGAAGCCCTGATCCGACACGCCGAAGGCGGCGAGGCCGGTCCCATCCTCGCGGTCCACGCCGAGATGCTGCGTGACGACGACCTGCACCAGGCCGCGTTCGACATCATCCGCGAAGGCGCCTCGGCCGAGGCCGGTTGGTGGCAGGCGATCGACACCGCCGCCAAAGCCCAGGAAGCGCTCGCCGACCGTCTGCTGGCCGAACGCGCTGCGGACCTGCGCGACGTCGGTCGGCGTGTACTGGCCAACCTCTGCGGCGTGTCCATGCCGACACCCCCGGACGAGCCCTACATCCTGGTGGCCGACGACCTGGGCCCGTCCGATGTGGCCCGGCTGGATACCCAGCGGGTTCGGGGCCTGGTGACGGCCAAGGGCGGGGCCACCGCCCACAGCGCCATCCTCGCCCGCGCCCTCGGCCTGCCGGCCGTGGTGGGTGTGGGTGAGCGTTTGCTGACCCTGGAAAGCGGCACGGATGTCGTTGTGGATGGTGAGCGGGGCTGCATCGTCCCGGCACCCGGCAGCGAGCGTCGGCGCCGCCTGAACCAGCGCCTGGAGCAGCTGGAGCAGCTTCAGGCCAGGGCCCACGAAGCCCGCCACGAGCCGGCCAGCACGGTGGACGGTCATCAGGTGGAAGTCTGCGCCAACCTCGGCAACACCGCCCACACGCCGGAAGCGGTGGAACGCGGCGCCGACGGTGTGGGTCTGCTGCGTACCGAATTCATTTTCATGGCCCATTCCGAAGCCCCGGACCTGGCCACCCAGCGCACCGAGTACGCCAAGGCGTTCGACGCGCTCGACGGCCTGCCGCTGGTGGCCCGGACCCTGGACGTGGGCGGCGACAAGCCGCTGGATTACTGGCCGCTGCCCGAGGAAGACAACCCCTTCCTGGGCCTGCGCGGCATCCGCCTGTCCCTGACCCGGCCGGAGATCCTGGAGACCCAGCTGCGCGCGTTGCTGACCGAAGCCGGCAGCCGCCCGCTGCGGATCATGTTCCCCATGGTCAAGGACCTGGCCGAGTTCCGTGCCGCCAAGGCGCTGGTGGACAAGCTGCGCGAGGAAATCGACGCCCCGGACGTGCAGGTGGGCGTAATGATCGAGATCCCTTCCAGTGCGCTGCTAGCGCCGACCCTGGCGCCGGAGGTGGACTTCTTCTCCATCGGCACCAACGACCTGACCCAGTACACCCTGGCCATCGACCGCGGCCACCCACAGCTGTCGGCCGATTCCGACGGTCTGCATCCGGCCGTGCTGCGCCTGATCCAGATGACCGTCGAGGCGGCTCACGAACACGGTCGCTGGGTGGGTATCTGCGGGGAACTGGGGTCCGATCCCCAGGCGATTCCGGTGCTGCTGGGGCTGGGCGTGGACGAATTCTCCGTCACCAGCCGCCGGGTGCCACTGGTCAAGGCCTGCATCCGTAACCTGGCCCTGTCCGATGCGAAATCACTCGCTCAGCTGGCCCTGCAACAGGCCACGGCGAGTGACGTGCGGGACAAGCTGGAGGGCGCGTAATGGCTCGTGTACTGACCATCACCCTGAACCCGGCGCTGGACCTGTCGGTGGAAACCCCGCCGATTCGCCTCGGCGAGGTCAACCGCACCGAGCGGACCCAGCTGGACGCCGCGGGCAAGGGCATCAACCTGGCGCGGGTACTGCGCCGGCTGGGCCACGAGGTCATGGTGTCCGGCCTGATGGGCCTGGATAACGCGGCGCCGTTCGAGCAGCTGTTTGCCGACGAGGGCCTGGAAGATCACTTCCTGCGAGTGCCCGGAACCAGCCGCACCAACGTCAAACTGGCCGAAACCGGCGGACGGGTCACCGACCTCAATGGCACCGGTTTCGATACCCCGGCGGACGCCCTGAACCGGCTGCAGTTCCGCCTGAGCCCGTTGCTCGGCGACTGTGATGCGGTCGTCATCGCCGGCAGCCTGCCCCTGGGTTTCGCACCGGAAAAACTGGCCGGGCTGATCCGGCGCTGCGCCGAGGCCGATCGGCCGGTCTGGCTGGATACCAGCGGCCCCGCGCTGACGGCCGGCATCCGTGCCCGCCCCAGCGGCGTCAAACCCAACAACGAAGAACTGGCGGAATGGGCCGGCCGCCCCCTGCCCGACCTGACCGCCCAGGCCGACGCCGGCCGCCAGTTGCAGCAGTCGGGCATCGCCCACGTGGTGATTTCCCGCGGCCCGGAGGGCGTGCTCTGGCTCAACCCGCGCCGGGACCTGCTGGCCCGGGCCCCGCAGGTGCCGGTGGTCAGCACCGTCTGTGCCGGCGACACACTGCTGGCCGGCCTGCTCCATGGCGAACTCAGCGGCCTCAGTGACTTCGACACCCTGCAGCTGGCCACCGCCCTGTCCGCCGAGTGCGTCCGCCATGTGGGCGTGGGCAATCCCGACGCCGACGACTTCCTACAACTCCAACAACACACCAGGGTCACACCCTGGCCGGATACAACCCTGTCCGGGGAGGCATCATCATGAACCTGATTCTCGTTACCGCCTGTCCACAAGGACTGGCCACCTCATTCCTGGCCGCCCGGGCCCTGACCCGCGCCGCCGAAGCCCGCCACTGGCAGGTCACGGCCGAAGTCCACAGCCAGGCCAGTCCGGTCACACCGATCGATGACGACGCCATCGCCGCGGCCGATCTGGTGATTGTCGCCGCCAGCGCACCGGTCGATCTGAACCGGTTTGCCGGCAAGGCGCTGTATCACGCGCCGGTCACGGCGCCGCTGACCGATCCCGATCAGTTCCTGGACGAAGCGCAACAGGCCGCCACGCCCTACGTCCCGGATGACTCGGCGCCCGCCGCGCCCGCAACCGGTGCGCAGGGACTCTCCATCGTCGCGGTCACCGCCTGTCCCACCGGCGTGGCCCATACCTTTATGGCCGCTGAAGCGTTGAGCGAAGCCGCACGGGCCGCCGGCCACCGCATCCGGGTCGAGACCCAGGGCTCGGTCGGCGCCCAGGATGCGCTGACGGAGGCCGAGATCGCCGAGGCGGACGTGGTTGTCCTCGCCTGCGACATCGAGATCGATCCGGAGCGCTTTGCCGGCAAACGGGTCTGGCGCACCTCCACTGGCGCGGCCCTGAAGAAACCGGCCGACACCCTGCGCGATGCGCTGGACCAGGCGGAGACCGAAACCGGCGCCAGCACAAGCAAACCCGCCGGCAGCAAGAGCGGCGAACGCAAGGGCCCCTACAAGCACCTGCTGACCGGCGTGTCGTTCATGTTGCCGATGGTGGTCGCCGGGGGTCTGATGATCGCCCTGTCGTTCGTGTTCGGCATCCACGCGGCCGAGCAGAAAGGCACGCTGGCCGCAGCGCTGATGCAGATCGGCGGCGGCACCGCCTTCAAGCTGATGATTCCGCTGCTGGCCGGCTACATCGCCTACTCCATCGCCGACCGGCCGGGGATCGCCCCGGGCATGATCGGTGGCTACCTGGCGGGTACGCTGGGGGCGGGTTTCCTCGGCGGGATTGCCGCCGGCTTCCTGGCCGGCTATGCCGCGCGCCTGGTGAGCCAGAAGCTCCCGCTGCCGGAGAGCGTGGCCTCGCTGAAGCCGATCCTGATCATTCCCCTGCTGGCCAGCCTGTTCACGGGCCTGACCATGATCTACATCGTGGGCGAGCCCATCGCGGCCATCATGGCGACGATGACCGACTTCCTGACCAACATGAACACCGGCAATGCGGTCCTGCTCGGGGCGCTGCTGGGGGCCATGATGTGTTTCGATCTGGGCGGGCCGGTCAACAAGGCCGCCTACACCTTCGGGGTCGGCTTGCTGTCCGAGGGCGCCGGCGGTTCCGCGCCGATGGCAGCGATCATGGCTGCGGGCATGGTGCCGGCCATCGGTATGGGCATTGCCAGTCTGCTGGCCCGGAGCAAATTCGCCGACGACGAGCGTCAGGCGGGCAAAGCGTCGTTTGTACTGGGGCTGTGCTTCATCTCGGAAGGGGCCATTCCGTTCATGGCCAAGGATCCGCTGCGGGTGATTCCCATCTGCATGGTGGGCGGGGCCATCACCGGCGCGCTGTCGATGCTGTTCCAGGTCTCACTGATGGCGCCGCACGGCGGCTTGTTCGTGCTGCTGATCCCGCACGCGGTGAGCGCGGTGCTGCCCTACCTGTTCGCGATCACGGTCGGCTCGCTGGTGATCGGCATCAGCTATGCCTTCGCCAAGACCGGGAAAACCGCCCTGGCCAACGCCACCTGAAGGTAAAACGCCCGGCGATCAGGACGATCGTCGGGCGCTCTCATTGCTAGTGATGAATGCCGTGCTGGACGGGATCGAGACTATTTCCGGAAGAACAGCATGAACGCGCCGCCCACCGTCGCCGCGGCACCTGCAATCAGGAACCACATCGTATTCTCACTGAAACGTCCCGTCAGGCTCTGTGACAGCTGTTCACCCACGCTTTGCGTCGATTGCCAGCCGAAGTAGAGCAACAGGACACCCACCACGAGCGCTACCAGTCCAATTAGCCGAGTCGCAGCCAAGTAACTTCTCCTTTGACTTGGTGAAACCTTCTTTACCGAAGGCTCGAGGAGCCTCTGATCGACCCCTTCATTTAACATTTTTTTACGAAGCTACACGCCGCATCCCCAAATTGAAAGTTACGGATGCAGCGCCGGCCCGGTGTGACCTGTCGATGGCGGCTCTACGGCGGGTCGCAGACCACTGGCAATCGCCTGTTCAATCAGCCAGCGGCGCACCGCACGCAGGGCGGGCTCGTTGCGCCGGCTGGTCTTGTGGGCGAAGTAGAAACTGTCGCCGGTGATCAGGCTGTGGCAGGGCAGGCGCACGACATCCTCCGTGTCGGGATCCTCGCTCAGCATGTAGTCGTTGGTCAGGGCAATCCCCTGGTGGAACCGGGCACCTTCCAGCGCCATCAGCATGTGGCTGAAATGCTGGATCCGGGATCGCGCCGGCCGGCTTTCCCCGGCGACCTGGAACCAGGTGTCCCAGTCGCCGGCTTCCCGGTCGTAGATGCTGTAGGTGGAGAGCAGCGGAAAGCGGGCGATCTCCGCCGGTGTCAGCGGCCGGCTGTCGGCGGGATCCTCCGGCAAGCCCAGCGTCTCGCGGATCTGGCGCCAGTAGGGACGACTGCAGATCGGGAACAGGCGCTCCCGATACAACAGGTCGTAGCTGAAGGCGCGGGCACTGGTGTTGATGGTGATGAAGCAGTCCGCCACCCGGTCGGAAAGCTGCGGCGACGTGCTGGTCATCTCCAGCGCCAGGTCGATCTGGGAATGGGCCCGCTGCAGGCTGGGCAGGCGGGGAATCAGCCAGCGCACGCAGAAGGAACTGAACACCGCCAGGCGCAGGCGGGATGTCGGCGCGCCCAACAGGGTCTCGCTGGCCCGTTCGATCTGCAGCAGGGCCGAGGTCACGCTTTCCTGGAACGTACGGCCTTCATCGGTCAGCGTCAGATAACGGCCGCTGCGCTGGAACAGCGGTTCTCCCAGGTAGGTCTCCAGCGCCTTGATCTGGTGGCTGACGGCGCTCTGGCTCACCGCCAGCTCGTCCGCGGCTTTCGAGAAGCTGTTCAGCCGCGCCACCGCCTCGAACATGGGCAGGGCACGCAAAGGGGGCAGTTTCATCATGTTGCGCCGACTCCATTATCGATATTTCTCATACCTGAGCTCTAAATATCATTAAACAGCGGTGTTTGGCGACCGTACACTGTGGCTTCCATTCACTCGACGCAGGAGGCAGCCATGTCCGGACGGACCGTCAACAGCGCGATCCTGTTGCTCATCCTGGGCAACGCGATGGCGCTGGTTTCCGATGTGTTTATCAAGCTGCTGGATCCGGGCACGCCGGTGTTCCAGTTCGTGTTCCTGCGTTGTGTGATCACGCTGCTGTTGCTGCTGCCGCTGTGGCGCCAGATCGATCGCGGCCATTTCTTCGAGGGGCTGGGCATCCATACCGTGCGGGCGCACATCCACCTGGTGGGCATCGTCTGCATGGTGCTGGCGCTGGGCGCACTGCCGCTGGCGACGGCCAACGCCATTTTCTACGCCGCGCCGGTACTGGTGATGGTGTTTTCCGTCCTGTTCTTCCGGGGCCGTCTGGACGGAAGAAGCCTGTTCGCGGTGGTCAGCGGCTTCCTCGGCATTGTGGTGATCCTGCGGCCGGTGGCGGTCAACTGGATGGCGCTGAGTGCCCTGGCGGTCGCCGCCACGCTGGCCGTCAACGCGCTGCTGGTGCCCAAGCTGCCCAGTGGCCAGTCGATGGTCCACAAGCTGTTCCTGAATTACCTGCTGGTGCTGCCGGCCAGCGGCGCGCTGATGCTCTATGAGGGGGCCGACTGGGATCCGGACCTGCTGTTCAGCGCGGTCGGGTCGGCCCTGTTCATCCTGGGCTACAACATGACCATCCTGCTGGCCTACCGGCAGGTGGAAGCCAGCCAGGTCGCCAGCGCCGAATACACCGGTCTGATCTGGGCGGTGCTGTTCGGCTGGATCGGCTTCGGCGAGACCCCGGACCTGTGGTTTGCAGCCGGGTCGGCAATGATCGTGGTGCCGCTGTTGCTGATTGGCCTGCGTCAGCGGCGGGTCGGCCGGGCGAGGGGCTCGCTGGCCGGCGAATCCGGCTGAGTCACAGCCGCCTTGCCGAATGGTAAGGCGGCGGTCATCGAATCGTAGTCAATAACACTCCGCCGGACGGGCGCGCCGGCATACAATGGCGTTTTTGCCACAGGGAATGCGTTATGGCGGAGTCCTCCCAGCGTCTTCAGGCACTGGATGCCCTGCGTGGCCTCGCCGCGTGCGGGGTCATGCTGTTTCATTACGTCCCCTACTACGACGAGCTCTACGGGCACGATTTCGAACCGTGGAGCCCACTCTGGTACGGGCGCTACTGCGTCCACCTGTTCTATATCCTGAGTGGTTTCGTCATCTTCATGACGCTGGAGCGTACCCCCACCGCCGGCTGGTTCGGACTGGCCCGGGCGTTCCGTCTGTTGCCCGCGCTCTGGGTGGGGATTCTCCTGACCAACCTTTCCGTTTACTTTCTCGGCCCGATCGACCGCGGCGTCACACCCATTGAAACCCTGTGGAATTTCACCCTGCTGCACGAGTACCTGGGCATGCACCCGGTGGACGGCGCCTATTGGAGTCTGGTGGTGGAAGCCACGTTCTATGTGTGGATGGCGGTGCTGTTCTTCGGACTGGGAAAGGCGCGTCTGCGGAGTGTGTTCTGGGTCTGGGTGGCCGTCAGCTATGCCGGCGTGCTGTTCTGGAAGCAGATTCCGGATGGCCTGGATTTCCTGGTCAAGGACCTGCTGTTCGTCAAATACGCGCCGCTGTTCATCAGTGGCATGCTGCTCTACCGCTGGCACCACCACGGCAAGCCGCCGGTCAGCGAACGGGTACTGCTGGTGCTGGCGATGGCCCACTGCCTGTTCGCCTATAAGGCCCCGTTCAACGGGTTTGTGCTGGGCTGCTACGGCGTCTTTATCCTGGCGATCACCGGCTACCTCAACATTCTGGCCAATCGGGTCCTGCTGACGCTGGGCAGCCTGTCCTACGCGCTGTACCTGGTTCACCAGAACATTGGCTACGGCATCATGGACCTGGCTTACGACGCCGGGCTGCCCGGTCCGGTTGGCGTGGCGCTGGCCATCACCACCGCGCTGACCCTGGCGTTTGCGATCCATCACGGTGTGGAAAAACCCGCCCTGCGCTGGTTCCGCAACTACCGCCGGAATGCGATGGCGCAGCCGGCGCGGACGCCGGTACCGGAGCAGGTGAGCAGCCGTTAACGCCTAAAAGAAACTGGAGCCGACGAAGCCCAGGGTGCCCACGGTGACCAGCAGGGCGAACAGGGCCACGGCGCCGTCCCGGGCGATCATCGCCAGGCCGAACGCCACCAGGGCCGCGCCACCGCCATTGGCGCTGAAGGGCACGACTTCCATCGCCGGCATGGCCAGGGCCACCGCCACGCAGGCGAGGGAGAGGATAAGCAGACCCGGACCTTCAACGAACAGCGTCAGCCGCGGCCGGGTCCAGCGATCGATCCCACGCGCTGGCTTGCGGGACCAGGCCAGGCCCTTGCGCAACTTGTCAGTCGGCAGACGGCGCTTGACGATCCATCCCGGCAGCCAGATGTGCTGCCGACGGAACAGCAGTTGCCCGGCGGTGAGAACCACCAACAGTGCCAGCAGGGTGGGCACGCCGGGAATGTCCCCAACCAGCGGGGCCAGGGTGATCAGCCCCGCCACCAGTACCACCGGCCCGAAGGAGCGGTAACCCACCGCCTCCAGGATATCGTCCACCGCCACACGCTCCCGCTTTTGGGCAACGCTGTCGATGCGGTCAATCAGGTCTTCCAGATCGTTCAGGTCACCCCGAACATTCATGACTCGGTCATCCTTCTCCTTTCGGTCCACGTTTGGCCGTGGTCTAGCGCAGCTGATGGGTCAGCCAGGAATGGATCTGGGCCGCCGAGAGGGCGCCGCTCTGGCGCGCCACCTCCTGGCCGCCCCGGAACAGGATCATGGTCGGGATGCTGCGGATCCCGAAGCGGGCCGAGGCCTGCGGCGACTGCTCGGTATTCAGCTTGGCAAACAGGGCCTGCCCCTGCCAGTTGCGGGCCGCCTCGGCGAACGCCGGGGCCATCACCTTGCAGGGGCCGCACCAGCTGGCCCAGAAATCCACCAGCACCGGCAGGCTGGAACGCGCCGTGACGTTGGCCAGGCTGGCGTCGCTCAATTCGGCCACGGTGCCATCGAGCACGGGCTTGCCACAGGCGCCGCACTTGGGGCCTTCTTTCCGCCGCGCCTCAGGCACCCGATTGGTCTTGAGGCAGTGGGGACAGGGGATATTCAGGATGTCGGTCATGGCCGCACCTCGTCTGTCGATATATCCCCGTCTTGGGGGTGGATGGCGGCAATATCAAGCACCCGTGCCATCGGTGAACTGGGGCCAAATGCTTGGCCGCCGTTGTTTAAAACTTGCACGACCCCGGTGACTCGGGTTGAAATAAATAAAGCACATGCTTTATTCAACAAGAATCCGCCGTAACGAGGTCCAACACGATGGCCAACACGCATTTCGACGTCCTGATTGTCGGCGCCGGCATTTCCGGCATCGGCGCCGCCTATCACCTGCAGACTCACTGCCCCGACAAGCGCTACGCCATTCTGGAAGGTCGCGACAACATGGGCGGCACCTGGGACCTGTTCCGCTATCCGGGCATCCGCTCCGACTCGGACATGTACACCCTCGGCTTCAGCTTCCGGCCCTGGCGCCAGGGCAAAGCCATCGCCGACGGACCGTCGATCCTGGACTACCTCAAGAACACGGCCACAGAAAACGGCATCAATCAACAGATCCGTTACAACCACTGGGTGACCCACTACGATTGGTCCAGCGAGAACGCCACCTGGACGGTGACGGCGAAAAACCAGAAGACCGGACGCCCGGTCAAACTGACCTGCAACTTCCTGCTCAACTGCTCCGGCTATTACCGCTACGACCAGGGTTACATGCCGGACTTCCCGGGCATCAAGCAGTTCAAGGGTCAGGTGATACATCCCCAGCACTGGCCGGAAGATCTGGATTACACCGGCAAGCGGGTGGTGGTGATCGGCAGTGGCGCCACAGCCGTGACCCTGGTGCCGTCGATGGCGGACAAGGCGAAGCAGGTCACCATGCTGCAGCGCTCGCCCACCTACATCCTGTCGCTGCCGGATGTAGACTTGATCGCCCGCTGGCTGAACCGCCTGCTCCCGGCCAAGGCGGCCTACCAGATCACCCGCTGGAAGAACGTGTCCATGCAGACGCTGTTCTACCAGGCCTGCCGGCGCTACCCGAAGCTGATGCGTCGCGTATTGCGCCAGCACCTGAAATCCCAGCTGGGTAAAGACTTCGATATCGATACCCACTTCAACCCCAGCTACAACCCCTGGGACCAGCGCCTGTGCCTGGTGCCCAACGGCGACCTGTTCCGGGCCCTGCGCAAGGGCGACGCGGACATCGTCACCGACCACATCGACACCTTCACCGAGAACGGCATTCGCCTGAAGTCCGGCCAGGAACTGGAAGCGGACATCGTGATTTCCGCCACCGGCCTCAACCTGGTGACCCTCGGGGGCGCCGAGCTGCATGTGGACGGGCAGCTGATCCAGCCCAACGAGACCATGGGCTACAAAGGCATGATGCTCAGCAACGTGCCCAACCTGGCCATGGTGGTGGGGTACACCAACGCCTCCTGGACCCTCAAGGCGGACCTGACCAGCGAGTACGTCTGCCGCCTGCTGCAGCACATGGACAGCCAGGGCTACGACACGGTGACCCCGGTGGTCAGCGGCGACGTGGAAGAGGAGCCTTTCCTGGACCTCAACGCGGGTTACGTCCTCCGGGCGCTGGAGCACCTACCCAAGCAGGGTGACCGCAAACCCTGGAAGCTGTACCAGAATTACCTGCTGGATCTGATCAACCTGCGTTACGGCAAGGTGGACGACGACGCCCTGGTCTTCTCCCTGGCTGGTCAAACGGCCGGTCAGCCGGACCAACTGGCCACCGCCCAACAGGCCTGATCCCGCCGCCGGCAACCACCGCCCGGTTGCCGGCATTTCCCTTTTCCTTGATTCAGAACAAGGCCATCCCACCCGATTCTGCTAGTGTCCCGTGGACCGTTGTTTTATTGACCTTTTGCGTCTTTCCCACTGAAGATTCAGGCTCGCCTGTCGATAACCCCAAAGGACTGACAGGAAGGACCTGTTTCGGTGCTGTCACTGGAGAAACCCGGACGCCTATGATGAGCCTGCTGAAGAACGCCCGTCTCAAATACAAATTCTGGTTGCTCAACAACGTCGTATTGGCGGTGATGCTGTTGCTGGTGTTGTTTGCCATGTCGCGCATGGCCGATGCGACCGGGCAGCCCCTCAGCGTCATCGTCAGCGATCATGCAGCCGCTTTCGCCGGCGTCGTGGTGGTGCTGATGATCTTCGAAATGGCCTGCTCCCAGCTGTTGATCAGCTTTATCGAGCGCCACGTGCACCGACTCAAGGACACCATGGTGGAGGTTCAGGCCAGCGGCAACCTGAGCCTGCGCGCCCCGGTGGATTCCACCGACGAGATCGGCGCCATGGGCGAGGCGTTCAACGCCATGCAGGCCCGTACCGGTCGCGTGGTGAGCAGTATGAAGGCCGCCATCCAGCGACTCGAAAGTGAAGTCGCCGCGCTGACCGAAGCCGCCGAGCGCAGCCGGGACGAACTCAAACGCCAACAGACCGGTACCGACCGCTCTGCCGAGGCCATCCAGGCCATGCTGGAAAGCTTCCGTGGCATTGCCGGGCAGGCGGATGCGGCCAAGGAGCTGTCCCATGAGGCACGCCGTGCCGCGGTCGAGGGCAGTGAACGGGTGGCCCAGTCTTCCCGCTCCATCCAGCAACTGGCCGACGTCATCCAGAAATCCGCGGGCAGCGTGGAAGCGCTGGCCGAGAACAGCCGGGAAATCGGCAGTGCCGTCACCGAAATCCAGGGGATCGCTGAGCAGACCAACCTGTTGGCGTTGAATGCCGCGATCGAGGCCGCCCGGGCGGGCGATCAGGGTCGGGGCTTTGCGGTGGTTGCCGACGAAGTGCGAAAGCTGGCCCAGCGGGTGCAGGATTCCACCGAACAGATCCAGGGCACCATCGACCGGCTGTTGGGCACCATGGGCGAAGCCGTCCAGCAGATGAACACCAGCTCCGTGGACGCCAGCCGCTGCGTGGAAGAAGCCGACGCCGGCGCCGCCGCGCTGCAGGAAATCAGCGCCATGGTGCTGCGCATCGACGACACCAACCAGGACATCGCCGACGTGTCCGCCCAGCAGACCTCGGCCACCGACGAGGTGCAGCAGAACGTCCAGTGCATCCGCGAAACCACCCAGGCGATGGTCAATCAGCTGGTGGAAAGCGCCGACATGAGCCGGCGCCTGCGGGAACTCATCCGGGAACTGGAAAGCGCCGCGGCGCAGGTGTCGGTGGAGGACGCCTGAGCCGGATCAGCGACCGGGCTTCCAGGAGCGCTGCATTTCCAGGAACAGGAACGAGGCGCTCCAGGTGATCAGCACCAGCCCGGTCAGTGCCTCGATCCCGCACAGGAAGCGAATCGGTCCAAACGGCTCGATGTCACCAAAGCCCACGGTGGTGTAGGTGGTGAGCGAGAAGTAGACACAGTCCAGTAGCGTGCCGGAGAAATTGCCTGCCAGGTGCCCCCAGTAAGGCGACGCGTTCATCCAGTAATACACAACGCCAAACAGCCAGACTTCCACCATGTGCGCCAGCATGGCGCCGCCCACTCCGACCACGATGCGGAAATGATGGGGAATACCCAGCCGCGGTATGTAGCGGTTGAGCAAAGACAGCCCCCGGAAATGCACCAGCACCGCGATAGCCGTGACGAGCGTGTTGAGCGCCACCATGAGCGCCAGGGACACATCCGGTAAGTCCAGGGATTCGGGCATCCGTTTTCACTCCTGCCTGTCACCGGCCCAGCTTAAAGGGGACGGCGACCGGAAGCGAGACACCCCTGCGGCGATCAACCACAGCCCTCGACACATTCGCCGCCGGCGTCAAATGCCATGGTGCGGCCGCTCAGCGGCACATGCACCGGCACGTCGGACGCCTGAATAAACGCGTCGGTCCGCGTCCCCGGCCGGACCTTGCCCTTTTCCGTCGCCGGCTCATTGGCGTGGGATGGAATCACGCTGGCGGGCTTGACCATCTCGTTGATCACGTGGGCCGCTTCCTCTGGCCCGGTCGTGTAGGTGTCCCCAATGTTAATGACCGCCAGCTTGGCCCCGTAGTAGTCGTGCACCACGGCTTCCTGATCCGCGGTGATGCCGGTATCGCCGGACAGGTAGACCACCAGGCCGTTCGTGAACGTCAGTACGTAACCGGTGGGCGGGCCGACATAGGCGGTCAGCCCCGCCGCCGAGAGGATCTTGCCCATCTGCCCATCGATAAAGGCCGGCGACAGGCCGTTGCTGTGCACCGCCGGCACCGTGGTGATCCCCACGCCGCCTTCCTCCACATGGGCACCGAAGCGAACCAGCACCGAAGCCTTCGGGTCGCCGTCCGCCGCTTTCAGTCGCCCGGCAAAGAAACTCGCCATTTCACTGCCCGTTACGATCCGGGCGTTCTTCTTGACCGCAATCTTGACGCTGTTGGACAGCGGCGCGTCGTCTTCGGAGGCCGCCGGTGAGGCACAGCTGCCGGCGTTGGGTTCCGGAATGTGCCGGTCACCCAGATGGTCGCCGTGAACGTGGCTGACCAGGACCACGTCGATGTTGCCCAGGCGCGGGTCATCGGCCCCGGCGACCGTGCGGCCGGCGTCATACAGGATGCGCGTACCATTGGGGTCTTCGAACACCAGGGCCCGGTCGAGAACGCAGAACTCGCCGTCCTGACCGCCCAGTGGCGTGACGCGGACCGTATCGGCGGCACGCGCCACCGGCGTTACCAGTGCCAGCAAGGCGAGAGATACAAGGCTGTTTCGAATGAGGTGCATGAGCAGTCTCCCTGGGAATCAGAATCCATCGGTGTGTCGCTAATGCTACGTGGGTCGAAGTAAAGCCGATGTTTCGCCAATCGATTGCGACTTTGAACTATGTCAGTATGGTCGCCGAAAACCCATTCCACACATTTTGTCGCCAGGGGAGTCCACCGCACGCCGGCGGGCTGAGAATACGACGGGAAACCGTCCAAACCCTGGAACCTGATCCGGTTCATACCGGCGGAGGAAGTGCGACGTGATCATCACCGTAGCGGCCGTTGCCGCCGCATTGCTTGTCTTTACCTGGTTGGGCCTGCGCGCCCGTTTCGCGGATGGCGGCCTGGACGACTACGTCACCGCCCGCAACTCCCAGGGCGCCCAGGCTCTGGGGCTGTCCTTCCTGGCCTCCGGCATGGGCGGCTGGATCCTGTTTGCCCCGCCCGAAGTGGGGGCCATGGTGGGCCCAATTGCGCTGGCCGGCTACGCCGTCGGGGCGGCGCTGCCGTTCCTGGTGTTCGCGGCCTGCGGCCCGGCCATCCGGCGTCACCTGCCCGAAGGCCGCAGCATCGGCGAATTCGCCCAGGCCTGCTTCGGCACCGGCGTGCGCCGCTGGGTAGCCCTGATTTCCGTGCTCTACATGCTGTGTTTCCTGACCGCCGAACTCACGGCCGTGGGCGCCATCACCGGCCTGCTCACGGACCTCAACGGCAACCTCGCCATCCTCGGCGTGGCGATCACCACGCTGGTCTACACTGCCTGGGGCGGCTTGCGGGCGAGCCTGGTGACCGATCGCTGGCAGGGTCTGTTGCTGATCGCGCTGATCCTGCTGGTCGGGGCGGTGGCGATCCCGGCCTTGCCGGACGCGTCGGCCTCGGCCAGTCAGCCCCAGGTCCCGGTAGCGGATGCCCTGGCCGTGGCCCTGACCCTGGTGATCGCGGTGACCGCGGCCAACCTGTTCCATCAGGGCTACTGGCAACGGCTCTGGGCTGCGAAGGACGGCGCTGCCTTGGGTCGCGGAGCCATTCTGGGCGGTGTGACCACCGTACTGGTGGTGGCCCTGGTCGGTGGGCTTGGCATCGCCGCCGCGTTGAGTGGTGCCGACCTCGGCTCGCCGCCGATTCCGTTCTTCGCCCTGCTGCACAGCGCGCCGGCCTGGCTGGCGACTGTCGCGCTGGTCCTGGCTCTCACGCTGGTCGCGTCGTCGGTCGACACGTTGCAGAATGGCCTGGCGTCGCTGGCGGTCACCGAAAAGCGCGGCCTGTCCCTGACCGGTGCCCGCTGGCTGACGGTGCTGTTGATGGTGCCGGTGATTCTCATCGCCCTGCAGGGCTACTCGGTGCTGCGGCTGTTCCTGATTGCCGACCTGCTGTGCGCCACCACGGTGATTCCGGTGCTGCTGGGCCTCTGGTCACGGATGACCACCGCGGCTGCCGTCGCCGGTGCCACGGCCGGCCTGATCGGTGCCGTGCTGCCGGACTGGATCGCAACGGGCAGTGTGATTGAAGGCCTGCACGCCGCCAGCTTCCCCGGTGGCGTGCCGACCCTGGCGCCGTTCCTCGGCGCTCTGGTGGCGTCGGCGGCTGTCAGCGTCAGCCTGGGCTTGCTCCGTCCCAGCACAGCCGGTTAAAGGCGGCTGAGGCGCCGGTAGCCACCCTGCTATCGGCGCATTCCCAACCCGAGTGTCCATACTGGCGGACACTGTCTGTCAGGACGGACACCCAAAGCGGTTGCCCTGAGCCCTGTTTCCCAGTGGTTTCCTGCCTGCCGGGCCTCATCAGCTGTCCGGATTTCCGGATGGTTTTCCCCTGACCCAATCCTGCCTCGTTCATTACCTCGCTGTTTTACAAACGTTTTACCTTTTGGCACAGCATGCGCATAGGTGTTCCGGTGCCGGGCAGATTGCCCCTCCAACACAACAACAAGAGAGCAAGGAGCACGCTATGCCAATCCGACGTTTTATGGCGGTCGTCCTGACCGTGCTGATTCCGGCGCTGACCAGCGCCGGTACCGTGACATCCGACACCCTGCCGGCGGGCAGCTATTCCGCCTCCCGCGATCGGCAGTACCAGGTCTATGTCCCGGACGCCTTAACCACGCCCGCTCCGATGGTGATGGCACTGCATGGCTGCAGCCAGACCCAATCCAACGCCCTCAATGAGTGGGGCCTGAAAGCGGCGGCGGATCGCTACGGCTTTATCCTGGTCACGCCGTTTATCACCAGCTACGACGGCCTGCGCAATGAGAATTGCTGGGGCTTCTGGTTCGACCAGCACCAGCATGAAGGCTCCGGCGAGCCCCAGGACCTGCTGCGTATCGGCCAGGCGGTGGAGGCGGCATACAGCGTCGACCCAAACCGGCGCTACATCACGGGCCTGTCCTCCGGCGGCGCTATGACGGTGGTCGCCGCGATCGCCCACAACGAGTATTGGGCCGCGGCCGCCTCGGCTTCCGGTTTACCCTATGGCGAGGATTCTGCCTCGGTCTCCCTGTCCGGCCAGTGCCCCGGCTACGCCACCTTCCACAGCGTCAGTCAGGTGGCCAGTGATATGGAAGCCGAACTGGACGACACCTACCCGATCCCGTTGATGGTGCTGCAGAACAACAACGACTGCACCGTGATCCAGCCGGCCGGTCGCAATATCCGCGACGCCCACCTGCAGGTCTTCGGCGACGCCAGTCACAACACGCCCGCCCAGGCCCAGCAAAGTCAGGCCTCCTGCACGCCGTTCTACCAGGACAACTACGACTGCCTGCACACCCGCTACGGCAACGGCGATGGCCGCTCGGTGGTGGAAACGGTGTTCTTCGACGGGCCTACGACCACGGCCAACACCACGGATACCGACCACGGCCACTACTGGGTCGGCGGTGAGGACGGCAGTGAGGGCGCCTGGGCGGTCCGCGTCGGCCCCAGCTATCCGGACATCATCTGGGACTTCTTCAACCGTCACAGCCGGAACGGGTCGGGTGGCAGCAACGGCGATCCCACGCTGACGCTGAACGGCGAGAACCCACTGGACATTGACCTGGGCGCGTCCTTCACCGATCCCGGCGCCACCGCCACGGATCCCGAAGACGGCAGTCTGAACGTCTCGGCCGATTGCAGCAGCGTCGACACCAGCACCGAGGGGGACTACACCTGTACCTATTCCGCCACCGACAGCGATGACAACACCGTGACCCGCACCCGGACCGTTTCGGTCACCGATCCCAGCGCCCCGGATGTCACCTGCGACACTGCCGACGCGTCACCCAGCGGCCACATCACGGCGGGCCGCGCCATCGCCGGCGGCACCTCCAACCTGCGTGCCTTCTCGTTAACCGACCAGCAGGACATCGGCGGCTCCTTCGACACCTGGTCGACCGTCACGCTGTACCAGGGTGAGCCGGGCACCTGGTACGCCGCGGAACCGGAAGCCTGTCGCACGGGGGGCGGCGACAGCGGTGGTGGTACCGGCGATTGCCAGGACTGGTATGGCACCAACCTGCAACACGACTCCGCTGGCCGGGCCTACTACCAGATGGGCTATTACACGGTCGGGGGCGATGATTCACTGGGCGCTGTTTCCGGCACCTACAGCTGGGTCCACAGCAGTACGGCGGGCGTTTACGAAGTCGGGCAGTGCCCGTGACAATGGCGTCCCATTCGGTCCTGGACCGGATGGGACGGATACCATCCTTAACAACAATCGATAAAAACCGAGGAAATGACCATGCAACGCCTGACACGCTATGCCCTGCTGGGGGCCTGCACACTGGTACTGGCCGCCTGCAAGACCGATGACCTACCGATCACCGGCATCAACCAGAAACCGGACTTCCTGACCAGCGACATCGTTCACCAACGCTATGACGGCAGCAGCAACGACCTGCTGACCGGTGGTCTCGGCGCCAGCGGACTGGCCAGCGGCACCGCGCCGGCGCCGGCCGATCCACTGAATCCCACGGCGACCGAATTGCGCACGCTCGCGATCTACAACAACTACCGGGCGCTGGTGGATACCAGCGATGGCGGGGGCTACGGCACGCTGTTCGGCCCGCAGGTGGGAGCCGACGACAGCGAGGGCATGATCCCGGGAGACGAATACCTGGCCCTGATGACCCTCGACGACAGCGACGTACCGGCCACCGTGATGTTGCAGGTGCCGGACAGCTTCGATCCCGACAACGCCTGCATGATCACCGCACCGTCCTCCGGTTCCCGCGGGATTTATGGCGCCATCGGCACCGCGGGTGAGTGGGGCCTGAAAAAAGGCTGCGCGGTGATCTACACCGACAAGGGCACGGGCACCGGCGCCTTCAACCTGATGACCGGTGCCGGCCAGACCCTGCAGGGGCAGACAACGACCGATCCGACGGCCTCGCTCCAGTTCCGGCCGGATCTGTCCGCGTCTGACATCGAAACGTTCAACACCGACTGGCCGGATCGCTTTGCCGTCAA
This sequence comes from Marinobacter sp. R17, assembly GCF_003789045.1. Lineage (NCBI taxonomy): Bacteria > Pseudomonadati > Pseudomonadota > Gammaproteobacteria > Pseudomonadales > Marinobacteraceae > Marinobacter > Marinobacter sp. R17. The sequence goes on from NZ_RHGZ01000004.1 coordinate 133,647, forward strand.
GCACACCCATTCGCAAACCAACCCCGAGGCGGACTGGGGCCAGTATGTGCTCAAGTCGATCGAATTCGGGTTCTACGTGCTGAATGAGGCCTACGGGGAGGCATTGCCCAACGGCAAGATCCGGGTGACGCTGAAACCGGGCAACACGCTGGTGATTGCCTCGTCGGTGTCCAACGGGGCTGGCGCCTCGGTGCGGGCGGCGGAAGAAGACAGTCGCGGCCTGATCGACGGCGTCGCCGTGTCCGAACCCAACGTGAACCCGACGGTGGATAGGAGCTTCAGCATCCGCCAGGGCAGCGCCACACCCATCACCGACCACAGCCGCAGCCTGCTGGATTACACCACCGCCCTGGCGGTCTACCAGGGCTGCGCCAACCTGGCACCGGGAGTGAAGGACACCGCGCCGTTCAACGGGATCCTCAACGACTTCACGGTGGATGACAACATCTGCAGCGCGCTGGCCGCCAAGGGGCTGGTGACGGGTGCGGACACCGACGCCCGGGCGACGGACGCCCAGCGGATCCTGAATGAGACCTTCGGCATCCAGCCGGAACAGAACCTCGTGGCCCCCAGTCACTTTGGTGCCGCGGTGGCCCAGAGCATCAGCATGACCTACGCCAACGCCTACGGTCGTTTCGACGTGACCGACCGCCTGTGTGAGCTGAGCTACGCCGCGACCAACGCCAGCACCGGTGCTGTCGAGCCACTGGCAGAGGCCGCCGAGGCCACGCTGTTTGCCACCAGCAACGGCATTCCGCCGTCGGCCGGTATCCATCAGGTCTACGACGCCGCCAGCGGCGGACCGACCAACCTCAAGCTGAGCACGTCACCCTCCAGCGGCCTGCAGGACTATGGCCTGGACGCCCTGCTGTGCCTGCGCAGCCTGGCCCAGGGCAGCAATGCGGTCACCGGGGCCGACCTGTCGGACGAACAGGCCAGCCAGGCGCAGCGGATTGCCGACGGCATCGACGCCATTCGAGCGAGCGGCGACCTGCACGGCATCCCGACGGTGATCGTGACCGGGCGATCCGACGCCATCCTGCCCATCAACCACACGTCGCGACCTTATTTCGGGTTGAACCGGACTGTCGAGGGCCAGAAAAGCCAATTGCATTACTACGAAGTGCTCAATGGCCATCACCTGGACGCATTCAATGCCTTCGCCGGCTTTGACGAGCGCTACATCCCGCTGCACCGCTACTATCTGGAGGGACTGGATCGGGTGTACGCGCACCTGACCGATGGCACAGCCCTGCCGCCCAGCCAGGTGGTCCGGACCACCCCTCGCGGCGCTGGCGCGCCGGCGATCACCGAGGCCAACGTGCCGCCGATCGCGGATAGTCCGGACGAAGCAGACCGGATCGTGTTTGAGGACAACGAGGTGCGTATTCCGGACTAGGCCGTTAAGCCACTACTCCAGGTCGATGCGGCGGATCGCCTGACGCAGGAAGTCCGCCCGGACCTGGAGCTGTTGGCGCAGGGTGGGATTCCGGCTGGCCTCGTACTGGCTTTCGACGCCGTCCAGCTCCTGCGACAGCCAGCCGCGGATCATGATGTAGTAGCGGCTGTCGGTGCCGTAGCGGACGATGGTCTCCAGGGACTCGGGATCCGCCGGGTGATCGATGGCCGCATCCACCGCCTGCACCATATGGCCGATCCGTTCAGCCTCCCCGGTCGGCTGTGTCTGACAGCCGGCCAGTCCCATCATGAGAACGACAGCCAGCAACAGGGAAGAACGACGCATCCGTTCGGTCATGGCCAGAGTCCTGTCAGCGAGCACCATTCGGTGCGGATTACCTAAGCTGGTCCAGCACCGCCTGGCAGGCCTGCTCCTGGTTCAGGGCATCGCAGTCGACGATGAGGTCGGCGTAACGCCGATACAGGGCGTTGCGCTCGGCGAACAGCTCGTCGATGGTCTGGTCGGGCCGCTTGGAGATGCCGCGCAGGCTGTAATCCCCGATACGATGCTGGACTGTGGCCAACGATACATCGAGAAACACCACGCGGCCATTTGTCTTCAGGTGCGACATGGCGGCGTCGCTGTAGACCGCGCTGCCCCCGGTGGAGATCACCGCGCCGTGAGCGTTGAGTTCACACAACACCCGCTCTTCGATGTGCCGCAGGGCCTGGTAGCCGGCGCCGTCGACGATCTCCTGCAGGGTCTGGCCCTCGGCCGACTGGATCAGCAGGTCGGTGTCGATAAAGTCCATGGCGGTGCGCTTGGCCAGCAGGACACCGACCGTGCTCTTGCCCGAACCGGGCATGCCGATCAGGACAATATTGGGGCGTTCGTTCATCTCAGGGTCGTCCTTCATTCCGCAGATTTTGGGACGCCCATCATACCGAGGCCGGTTGCAGCGAGCTTGCCTGCAAGCGCCCCAGTGCAGCGTCCCACTCCCAGAAGCGATCCGGCCGCAGGTGGACGCCACCGATCCAGCGATCGCGCACCATCAGGTCCCCCGCCGAGGCCTGGCCCGCCAACACGGCGCGGCCTTTTACGGAGAGGCTGAAGCGCTGCGTCGGATCGATCTGCCAGGCGGGCAGGGCGCTGTCCGTTTCCAGCAGCGGTTCGACGCCGGCACACAGGCTGTGCAGCAGCCAGCGAAACCCCAGATCCCCCATGAAACGGCGTTCTTCGGTGTTCTGGACTTCGCTGAACAGGGTGCTGAACGATTCTTCACCCTGACCGATCAGACTCAGGGCATGGTAGGCCGTGCGCGATAAGCCGGTGTGGGGTTGCGGGTATTCTTCCAGTAGCCGGCGGACCGCCCCCTCGAGGAACGGCAGGGCCTGCGTATCCTGCTCGAGCAATCCGGCCCATGGCTCCGGCGTGTCCGCGCGAAACGCCGCCCAGGCGGTTTGCGCCAGTTGCCTCTGGGCGTCGCTGACCGGCTGTTCGGCCGCTACGTAACGCTCGATCAGCTCGGGCGAGGCCGTGCCCAGATAATCATCCAGCGACAGCAGGGTAACCGGCGTGGACGGCGGATGGTCCGCCAGCCAGTCCAGGATTTGCAGCAGCTGCAACTGATCGTAGAGATCGTGTTCGAACCAGAGGCGAATGCGATCGTACTCGCCGCCTTTTGCTAACCGGGCATCCCGGGCTTCGAAATCTGCCTGCACCGGCTCCAGCGGCGCCCAGCCCCGCTCGCTGATGAAACGGGCCCGCAACACCGACAGTGCGGTGAGATCCAGTCCGGCCGGGACCGGACCTTCATGCAGGATATCCCGCCAGGGCAACCAGTCTCCCGGCTGCCCGGCCCGGGTCAGGGCCGCGACGGCGCAGTCCCCATTGGTGATGTTGAGAATACGCTCGCTCATCGCCGGTCAATCAGAGCTGGTCACCGGACACGAATTGCAGAACGACCTCGTTGTCGCTATCCAGCAGTTGCAGGATCGGCCCCCGGATCTGGTAATGGGTCGCGGCCTGCAGGGCCTTCTGGTACGCGTCTTCCTGCTCCATGCCCTTGAAACAGGCCATCATGGTGGAAGCCAGCGGGCCGACCTGGAGCTGGTCGCCATTGAGGGTGTAGGTGCCGGTGAACTGGTTGCAGCCGGAGAAGCCGGAAATCCGCTGACCTTCCTCGGACAGCACCATGTTCAGCTTGCGCTGGTCGCTTTCCTTGTTGAGGGCATCGCCACGGATCTCGGTCAGTTCCCAGAAGGTGCCCACCAGGCTGTTGGGCTCGCTGTCGGCCCGGGCCATATCGGCAACGCTCCCGCTGGCGCGGCTCACCATAATATCGACCGGCCCGGTGTCGCCCGGCAGTTCAACCGGGTAAGCCTGGGTGCTCATGAACAGCAGCCGGTCATCCAGGGTGACTTTGGCGCGGAGGTTGTAGCGACGACCTTCAATCACCTGTTCCGGATCGTAGGACAGGGTGAAGTCCCAGGGCGGCGCGCCCTCGGCCTTGAACTGTGTGTCAGCCACTGGCTCGGCTGGCGCATCGGCCAGCGACACGTCTTCCAGCGCCACCGTGACCTGGGCCTCAGGCGGCACCATCATGCGCTCCCGGTAGGTGACCGAGCCTTCGATCTGGCGCATTTTCGACGCCTGGAAACGTTCCATCATGGGCGCACACCCCGACAAGACACCGGCGGTGACCGCGGCCAGTGCGGCCATGGCCATACCCCGCACGATCCCGCCAAACGCTTGTTTACCCTGCATCATCCTGATTCCTCCTTCCGAGTATGGATATAGGATAGTCGTGACAAACCGGTTAATCAGATTTTTACCTGACCTCTGAGCTGTTTGGTACGCCCACGCTGGGTTTTGCGATCCATGCGTTTGCGCTGGGAACTGCGGGTGGGGCGGGTCGCCCGGCGTGCCTTGCGCGGGCGGGCGACGCTGCGGATCAGCGCCTGCAGACGGGCCAGCGCATCCTCCCGGTTCAGTTCCTGGGTACGGTATTGCTGGGCCTTGATGATGATCACGCCGTCCTTGCTGATGCGTTGGTCCGCCAGCGTCAGGAGCTGCTCCTTGTAGAACTCGGGTAACGACGAGGCCCGCACGTCGAAGCGAAGATGGATCGCCGACGACGTCTTGTTCACGTTCTGACCGCCGGCGCCTTGCGCCCGGATCGCGCTCAGTTCGATTTCGGACTCCGGCAGTGTGACATTGCGGGAAATCTCCAGCATCCGCTCTCCTGTGTTGCGTTGGCTCCGATTCAGTCGGCCGCCACCAGCGGCTTGACCAGGGCAGGCCCGCCCAGCTGGCGCATCTGGCGCAGGATCCAATCCACCCGCTGCCAGACATAGGCTGATGGGCGCGCGGCGCTCAGCGCCTTGGGGTTGGGCAGCACCGCCGCCAACCGCGCCGCCTGGCTGGCACTGAGCTGACTGGCGTGAATGCCATAGAAACGCAGGCTGGCCGCTTCCACACCGTACACGCCGTCGCCGAATTCAGCCACGTTGAGGTACACCTCCATAATGCGCCGCTTGTTCCAGAGCGCCTCCATGGCCAGCGTCAGGCCCGCTTCCAGCCCCTTGCGGATCAACTGGCGACCGTTCCACAGGAACAGGTTCTTGGCGGTCTGCTGGGAGATGGTGCTGGCCCCGCGCAGGCTGTCACCCTGCTGATAGTCTTCCACGGCGGTGGCGATGGCGTTCAGGTCCAGCCCCCAGTGCTGCAGGAAACGCTGGTCCTCGCTGGCCATCACCGCCAGCGGCATCCACGGCGACATCTTCTGGATCGGCACCCAGTTCTGCACCTGGCGACGCTCGGGATGGGCGATGTGGTCGGCGATCATGAACGCGGTGGTGGGTGGGTTGACGAAACGCAGCACGCCAATCACCACCAGCATGAACAGCATCACCCCGCACACCGTGTACAGCAGCCACCGGGCCGCGCGTTTCCAACCTGATTGTCGCGCCACGCGTGAACCTCACTCTCTTCAGACGATGGCTCATCATGCCCTGCCAGCCCCTCAGGTCAAGCGCGGTTGTTACCCGAGCGGCTGCAACCGGGTGCTCTCGAAACGGTCCAGCAGATGGTGCATCAGGTAGACGGCGGACAGGGCGGCCGAGACACCCACCGCCAGCGAACTGAAGCGGTAGAGGTCGCTGTAGATCAGATCCTGCTGCGGCGACAGGTACTGGCCGAACAGGATCGCCATGGTGGTCAGCCCACTGAAACCGGACGCCGACACCCCGCCTTCCAGCGTGTGCAGCCGGGCAAAGATGAACAGGCTCAGCCAGAGGCCGAAGGCGGTCAGCGGGAGGATGTTGAAGTGGTTGAACAGCAGCAGCTGCAGCAACAACCCGACGTTACAGCCCACCAGCGTGCCGATGGCACGGTTCCAGGCGGCCGGCCCGGCGCCTTTCCAGTTCAGCGGGAACAGGATCAGGATGGTCGCCACCTGGGCCGACAGGGAGCCGCGCAGGTCCATCACCTGGAAGGCGACGAACGACAGGGTCGCGACGGTGGTGGCCAGGATGACTTCGTGGCGCTGGTTGCTCGCGGGCTTTTTCGGCATTTGCCGGGGCTGACGCGGTTCCACATCCGGAAAAACCGTGTGCATCAGGCACGCGATAAACACCGTCAACAGGGTGGCCGCGCCGTTGGACAGCACCAGGTTCACCACGTCCGACCCGGGATAGCTGGCGAAATTGAACTGCATGGACAGGGCGACGATGGACTGGGCGCCGAACAGCAGGTTGGGCCCGCGCGCCATCTCCCGGAACAGCAGGGCAAAGAGGCCGGCCACCAGCAGCGTCATCGGCACCGGCTTGTCGCCGAACAGGCCGTGCAGCACCAGCACCACCACGGTCACCAGACCGGCGCTGGCGGCAAACTGGCGCAGGATGTGGGCATTGATTACCGGCACCATCCCCAGCAGCAGCATCGGGTAGACCACGTAGAAGGCGCCGTAGCTGCTATGGGTGAGCTTGCAGTACAGGAAGCCCAGGATGCCGCCAAAGGCAATGCGCAGGCACTGGCGCAGGTCATTGGCGTTCATCTCCCGCTTTTGCACCATCAGCAGGGGCTTGATACGGGGCATCGGCGAACCTCAGTAGATGTAGTGCATCAGGCTGACGGCGTGGATCTGGAGAGACCCCAGCCAGGCCGCCGGGCCGCCCACCGGAAACAGCTGCACCGTGGCTCGGGCGCCGGAAGGCAGCGTCTGCAGCAGCCCGGGGTTTTCGGTCAGGCTCAGATGCAGGCGCTGGCGCTGGGCATCGCGCACCCAGCGATCGGTGGACTGGGGCGCGGCCAGGGTCCCATCGGCGGCCAGCTGGCCCTGGCGGGTGCCCGCATCCACCGCATCCACGCGGGCGTCGAACACCTCGCCGGGCAGGGCATCGAACACCACCGCCGCACGGTCACCCGGCTTGACGTGGGACAGGGACTTCTCGCGGAAATCGGCGATCACGTCTGCCTCGTCACCGACCAGCGCGGCCAGGGAAGTGCCCGCCCTGGCGTAGGTGCCCGGCTCCACCTGGAGGTTGGAAATCACCCCGTCCTCCTCCGCGCGGATTTCGCTGTAGCTCAGGTTCAGCCTGGCCTGGGACAGGGCATTGCGGGCCTGCCGAAGGCGCAGGTTGGACTCGCCACTCAGGCCCCGCTGGACCTCCATCTGTTGCACCTGTGCCTCCGCGGCCTTGACCTTGGCCCGGGCCGCATCGTACTGGGACAACGTCTGGTCCGCCTGCTGGCGGGACACCCCCCCCTGCTTGATCAGGTGTTTCATGCGGGTGGCCTCGCGGGACAGTTCCGTCGCCTGCGCCCGGGCGGCAGCCAGGTTGGCTTCCGCCGAAGCGATCGAGGCGTCGTACTGGTCGTTCTGCACGCTGGCGTTTTCCAGCGCCAGCTGCGCCTTGTCCAGCGCAAGCTGGTAGGGCCGCTGGTCGAGGGTAAACATCACCTCACCGGCGTTCACGTGCTGGTTGTTATGCACATGGACTTCAGCCACCTGGCCACTGACCCGGGGCGCCACCTGCACCACGGTGTGCATGACCCGCGACTGGGGGGTCAGCGGCAGCCACAGATCCGCCACCAGGAAATAGATAAACAGGACAACAAACGCCACCAGGGACACATGGACCCACCGGGCAAACTTCTGATCCGGCGTCATGACGGGGACGACTCCTTCTGTTTGGCATCCGCAAGGTGTTGGCGGACATTGTTTTCCATGACGGTGATCACCTCGGCAAACTGATCCAGCTGCTCCGGCGTCAGGCCGTCGCAGATGTTGGCCCGCACCGTTTTGATCTGGGCCTCCATCTGCGTCACCCGCTCACGGCCGCGGCCGGTGAACCAGAGGGTGTGGGCCCGACGGTCATGGGGATCGGGGCGGCGTTCGATCAGCGCCTGATCCTCCAGCTGGTTGAGGGTGCGGGTCAGCGACGGCATCTCGATTTCCAGGGCGCGGGCCAGGCATTGCTGGCTGATGCCTTCGCCCAGCTTGAACAGGTGCACCATCACCGACCAGCGGCTCTCGGTCAGATCCATGGGCGCGACGGCGTTGGTGATGGCCCGGCGCCACAGACGGTGCAGCCGGCCCAGGGCGCCGCCCAGCGACGGCTTGAGGCCGTCATGGATCGATGATGTCAGCGGGCTGGCGGCGGCGTTGCCGCCGGATTCGGTATCCGTCATGGGGAAAACTCCTTGAGTCGCCGATGGAGCGGGCCGCCGGCGGACCAATTCGTTAGCAAGCTAATATGGGCCCATTCTACAACGGACCCCAATTGCTTAGCCAGCTACATATTGTAAGGGCATCCCCCTATGGCTGGGGGCGATATCCGCGATTCAACGAGCGGCAACAGGGTAATCCGGGGATCGGCGGAGGCAGGTCAGGCGCAAAGGTAGGTCCGGTGCCCGGCCTGAGGATCTCAGGCCGGGCACCGGAGGAGGATCACGGAGTGCGGGTTACCACATCAGATCGTCGGGAATCTGGTAGTCCTTGTAGGGATCGTCCTCGTCCGGCTGATCGGACTTGGGATCATGGAGGATCACGGGCATCTCGGCGTCCCGTTCCAGGATCTTGCTGGCGGTATCCGCCGGGATCAGGTGGAAGTCCTCGCCCAGCACCGCGATGGCCAGCCGGCCGCGGGCCAGCTTGTCCGCCTGCTCGGCGCTGACGTAGATCTTGTGGATTTTCGTACCCACCACGAACTGGTAGGGCGTCTCGCCCTTGTCCCGGGCGACGCCGTGCTGATCGACCATCTGCCGGATCTGCGCCTGACGGGCCTGTTGCGCCTGCTGTTTCTGGCGCTGGCGATTGATCTCACGGTCCCGCTCGACCTTTTCAGCGCGGGCTTTTTCGGCCTCCGCTTTACGGGCGGCCGCCTCGGCATCCGCCGGCTGTTTCTGTTTGCGGGCCTTGCGTTTTTCCTGCCGCACCTGGCGGGCTTTTTTCTCGTCCGCCAGGCCGGCCTGGAGAAGCTGTTCCTGCAGGGATTTCGCCATGATTCACTCTCTCTGCTTGCAATGGGCGCATTATCAACAATGCCCATGGGTAGAGGCAACGGTCAGAGCCGACCCTGTCGATGCAACCGGCGCAGCACCCAGCGCCGGTAGAGCCAGGACAGCAACGGCCTCACCACTGGCAGACCGATCAGCCAGGCCAGGGGTCTGAGGCGCGGCACCCGGGCCATCAGCAGGCGGTAGGCCTCGAGTTCCCGGTGGATACGGCCCTCCGCATCCCGGACGTGCAGTTCCCGCAGGGCCGTCCCGGGATCGATGCCCAGGGACGCCAGTTCCGCCTCCCGCCCGGTAATGTCGTACCAGACCACCGACTCGGCGGCCGGCCCGGCCCAGCGTTCATAGCGCCGCCGGTCCGCCCGGCAGCGTGGGCAGGCGCCGTCGTAGTAGACGGTGATCGGTGCCTTGTGGTCCGTCATGATTCCCCGTGTTTCATCCATCCGCACTCAAGGTGGTTATAATGGTCTGCGAAAAGCGACAGGACGAAGCCACCATGAAACGCCCGGCCTTCATTGTCCAACTGGAACAGGATCAGTCTTCGGGTGCCTCTCAACTGACGCTTGAGGCGCTGCAGGGGCTGGACGACTTCCTCGCCCATGAAGACAACCCCACCGTCGATCTGCTGAACGAGCTGGCCGATACCCTCGCCGACGCCCGTCCCAGCATGGTGCCGCTGGGCAACGCCATTCGCCGCTGGCTGGCAGCGATCGACCTGACACTGACCGGCGATGACCTTCGGCGACAGGCCCGCGATGCGGCCCAGGTGCTCCACCGCGACCTGACCCACGCCGGCCGCGACACGGCCCGGCACGCCGTCAACCTGGTTCCACCCGGTGCCGTGATCATGACCCACAGCCGCAGCGGCACGGTCATGCAGCTCTTCCAGGCGCTGGTGGACCGACAACGCCCGTTCAGCGTGGTCTGCACGCTCAGCGGCCCGGGCAACGAGGGGGTGCAGGTGGCCAATGAACTGGCCGGTCTGGCGGTGCCGGTGACCCTGATCACCGACGCCGAGATGGGCCTGTTCATGCCCCACGTCGACCTCAACCTCACCGGCTGCGACTGCTGGCTGGCGGACAATCATTTTCTCAACAAGACGGGCACCTACCTGCAGGCGCTGGCGGCGCGGGACCGGGGCAAACCCTTCTGGGTACTGGCGGACGGCTTCCGCGACAGCCCGCTGACCCGGGCCTCGGTCACACTGGAGGAAATGGACCCGGCCGAGGTGGATCGCATCGACAACCATCACATCCGCGTCCGCAACGTCTATTTCGAGCCCATACCCGCAACCCTGATCAGTGGCCGGGTGACCGAAAACGGCTTACAACCGACCGCTGGTACCGTTACTGGAGCCAGTCAAAAGAGTCGTTGAGGAACTGGTTGTCCTTTTCCCGGACCACTTCACCGTGGGCCATAATGATCCGCCGCGGCGTCCACGCCTTGATCTTCGCCAGGCCAGCCTGGGCCTGCGATTTGTGGAAGCTCAGCCTCCAATCCAGCGGCGTCTTGCCGTGCGGCGCAATGATCCCGGCCAGCCGGGCAATGGGTTTTTGCCACCAGTTGAAATGCCCGGCCGGGAAGTTCTCGATCAAGTCCGCGACGATCAGCGTCTCGGACGGCCGATGAAAGAACACCGCCTCCTCCATCAGACGGGAGCCGGTGAAGAGGACTTCATCGATTTCCTGTCGCCAGGACTCCCGATGCTGGCCGTCAAGCATCTCGTCGAAGTGAAGGTCCGGTCGCTTCTCCATCACCTGACGGGTGCCGTACACGGTCGCCTCGGGATAGGCCTCGATCCAGTCCGCCAGAAACAGGTGATGCAGATGGTTGGGGGCGATCAGGTGCGCAACCGGGCCCAGGCTGTCGACCCGGAAGCGCATGGCCGGCGTCAGGGTGACGGGGCTGTGCACCCAGAGCGTGCCGTCCGACAGCCGGACCACCGTCATGCGTGTGGTGTAGGGAAACCCGTGGAACGACACGGTTTCGCCATCCACCACCCAGAGATCTTTCGCCAGCTGTTCCATTGCGCTCTCCCCCCCGGCCTCCCTTCAGACCGCCTCGTCCGTGTTCTGCAGCCATTGCCGGGCCTCGCCCACGGCGGCTGCGGGGAACGTCTTCACCTGCGCGGCCACCAGATGGCTGCCAAGGGTCTCGGCCGCATTGACGACCCCGGAATCCGTCACCAGCGCCACGCGCCGGATGTGGCGATGGTGGTCCCGGACAAAGCGCAGGTGATGCTGCAGGGACGCAAACGACGCCCAGCCGGGAAACGACGCCACCTGGATCAGGAGTCCATTGAGGTCGCCGTGCTCTTCGATATACGGATCGATCACGTGGGCGGCACGCTGGACATCCTCCCGGGTGATGGCCCGGTCCGGCTCCAGCGTGGCGATGCCGTCATCACGATCCAGTGTCACCTTCAACATGGTCACCTCCCTGCGAGAACCGCGCTGTCGGTCGGGGCCCCGGTCTGGCCCCGGGAACTATTCCTCCATGCCCCAGTCTAGCGCCACAATCCCCGTGTCGGATAGCCGTCTGCCCGGGTGGTAATGAAGCGGCAAGGTTGCCCCCAATCGCGCTATACTCCCGTTAAACAAGAGCGCCTTGTGCAAGGCCCCATACAGCAAGAGCCAGCGTTGTCGATGACTGCCATTGAAGCCTACCGCCTGCGTCGAAAGCCGGCCCGGGTCCGCATCGAAAATTACCGCAAGTACGTGGTCCTGAACATCGCGGCCATCGCCGGGACGCTGGTGCATACCGGCTTCATTGCCCTGTTTGCCGTGATCGGCGCCGACACCCTGGCACAGTTCAACGTCTTCAGTGTGCTGGTCTGGGGCATAGCGCTGTGGTGCAACCGCAACGGCCGACACGCCACCACCATTTACCTCATGTGCCTGGAAATCGCCGGCCACGCCTTTCTGGCCACGGCCACCCTGGGCACCGCAGCGGGCTTCCACTATTACCTGTGGCCGGTGGCCTGCGTGGCGACCATCAACCCCCGGATGCTGCCCAAGCAGGCTGCGGTGATCGGCTATACCCTGATTGCCCTGTTCGCCTACCTGCAACTGCGCTATGCCGGTGTGCCCTATGTCTTCGATTATGCGGAATACCAGCCGTTGATGCTGTTTTTCAACATCATGGCCTCGGCGCTGCCATTGATCCTGGCGGTGGTGATCGTCCGGCACCTCAACGAATCCCAGGAGCGGCGCCTGACCGAGATTGCCAACCGGGACGAACTGACCGGTCTCTACAATCGCCGATTCGGCAACGATTTCCTGCACCAGACGTTCGCCGCCAGCGACCGTATGACCCGCAATTTCTGCATCGCCATGGGCGACATCGACCACTTCAAGCCGGTGAACGACCGCTACGGGCACGAAGCCGGGGATCAAGTGCTGGAAGACATTGCCATTGCGCTGCTGGGCGGGTTCCGACGTTCCGACTGCCTGTGCCGCTGGGGCGGCGAGGAATTCATGATCGCCTTCCCGGACACCACCCGTGAAACGGCGCAGGCGGCACTGGAACGCTTCCGGGACCGACTCGCCCGGCATCACTCCAGGGTCGGAGACGACCGGATCAACGTCACCATGAGTTTCGGTCTGGTGAGCGTGCGGCCCGGCGAATCCGTCGAGGCGGCCATCAAGCGGGCCGACCACTGGCTGTACGAGGCCAAGCGGCAGGGCCGCAATTGCATCGCCAGCGACCTTCACGACACCGGCGCGGATGTCCTCAGTCACACGGGCTAGCGCCCGCCGGCGACATCGATAAAGCTGCCGGTGACGTAGGACGCCTTGTCCGACGCCAGCCAGAGAATCGCTTCAGCCACTTCCTCCGGTTCGCCACCCCGCTGCATCGGCACCGCCGCCTTGACCCGCTCGACCCGGTCCGGCTCACCGCCACTGGCATGGATGTCGGTGCGTATCACCCCGGGGCGGACGGCGTTGACGCGAACCCCCTGGGCCGCCACTTCCTTTGACAGGCCGGTGGTGAGGGCATCCACGGCCGCTTTGGCCGCGGCATAATCCACGTACTCATTGGGCGCTCCCAGCCGCGCGGCCATGGAGGAGACATTAACAATGGCGCCGCCGGGGCCTTCATGGGCGGTTGACATACGCCGCACAGCCTCCCGGGCGCAGAGGAAAGCACCCTGCACGTTGACGGCGAAAACGCGGGCCAGGCGACCGCTGTCCATTTGTGCCACCGGCATTTGTCTCTCCAGAATGCCGGCGTTGTTAACCAGGACGGTGAGCCGGCCAAACGCCCGGTCCACGGTCTCGAACAGTTGCATCACCTCCGCTTCCACGGAGATGTCCGCCGCCACGGCCAGCGCACGACCTCCGTCCGCTTCAATCGCCCGAACCACGGCCTCGGCCGCGGACTGGTCATGCCGGTAGTTCACCGCCACCGCGTAACCCTGACGTGCCGCCAGTTGCGCCGTAGCTGCACCGATGCCACGGCTCGCTCCGGTAATGATCATCACCTGATCCATACATGCTGTCCTTACGACTGATGACCTGCTGATAGTAGCCGACTTTGATCCGACGGGCGTAGGGCTGGATTCTTCGCGCACCCAGGTACTAACCTGTCGCCATGAGCGAATCGTTGATGGTTGTCTTTGGCGGTACCGGCTTCCTGGGCGCCCGTATCGTGCGGGAAGCGCTATTGGCCGGCTACCGCGTACGCATCGTCGCCCGGCATCCGGGCACCTTGGCGGTGTCGTCCCCCCGGGTGGATTACCAGACCGCCAACCTGCTGGAACCGGCCACCGTTGACGCGGCACTGAACGGCGCCGATGCTGTGGTCAATGCCGTCAGCCTCTATGTGGAGAAGCCACCGGCACTGACCTTCGAATCGGTGCATGTGGCCGGCGCCGCCCTGCTGGCCCGTCACTGCCAGGAGCTGGGCATCCCACGGCTGATCCATCTGTCGGGACTCAACCCCGATCCCGCGTCCCGCTCGCGCTACGTGAGCGCCCGGGGCCGGGGTGAGGTGGCGGTGCGCGACGCGTTCCCGGATGCAACCATCCTGCGTCCAGGCGCCCTGTTCGGTGACGGCCAGGGGCTTCTGGCGACTCTCGCCGGCCTCACGCGTCTGCCGGTGATCCCTCTGTTCGGTCATGGCGACACGCGACTGCAACCGGTGCATGTGGATGACGTGGCCCGGGCCGCCCTGAACGCTCTGGATGATTCCACCACCCGCGGCCGGGTGTATGAGCTGGGCGGGGCCGATACGCTCAGTTATCGCGGTCTGCTGGAAGCGGTGATGCGCGCTCAGAAGCGGCGGCGCCCGCTACTGCCGGTGCCGTTCGGCCTGTGGTTTATCGGTGCCGCGCTGCTGTCCGTACTCGAATCACCGCCACTGACCCGGGACCAGCTGATCCTCATGGAAACGGATAATGTGGTGGGGCGGGAGGCTGCCGGCTTCGCGGACCTGGGCATCGAACCGCGGGGCATTGATCACGGACGATGATGTGCTGGGCCTGTGACGGCAAAAAAAGGAGCAACCGAAGTCGCTCCAAGGGGGTTCGATAACCACTGCCGCCTCGCTTGGCGGTCAGCGGCTCGGTTCAGATCGCCTCGGCTAAAAAGGCCCTGAGCTGGCCCAGTCCGGTGACGCCATTCTGCTGGGCAACCGCCTTGCCGCCGTTGAACACAATCAACGCCGGTACGCCACGAATGCCCATGGCAGCAGTAATCTCCGGGTTCTGGTCCACATTCACCTTGACCACATCCAGTGTGCCGGCAAACTCATCCGCCAATTCCTCCAGAAGCGGCGACAGCGTGTGGCACGGACCACACCAGGGCGCCCAGAAATCAACCAGGACGGGCCGTTTGGCCTGGATCACCGCCTCGGTAAACTCGTTGTCGGATACCTCACGGATCACATCGCTCATGGGGTCGTCTCCGTTCTGTGGACTGACTTGATGACACCATATTGGACGACCCGCCCCCGGCCGACTAATTGCCCGTCGGTATAGTGGACATCACGGCTGATGATGACAGGCGGCCTTTGGCATACTGATCCACCTTCCGCAGCCAACGTCACAAGGCGTTCGCCAAGGCCCGTCCATTGTCCGATCCACCGGCCAACGCAACGGGACGCGCCCCACCGGTCCGGAGTCATGCCATGAAAAACCAGGAACTGACCCTGCTCTATGTCTTCGACGCGATCATGACCGAAGGCTCGATCACCCGGGCGGCTGAGCGCCTGTCCATGACCCAGCCGGCGGTGTCCAACACCCTGTCGCGGATGCGCCAGGTCTGGAACGATCCGTTATTCATCAAGAAGGGCCGTAATATCGAGCCCACCTCCTACGCCTTGAGCCTGTGGAACCAGGTGCGCGGACCGATGTACGAGCTGTCCAACGCGGTCGAGGCCACTCATTTCGAGCCCGCCGAGTCCAAACGCGAATTCCGCATCGCCATTACCGACGCCATTCTCGAGCTGATCTGGCAGCCGTTGGTGTGTGAACTGGAAAAGCGGGCGCCGGGCATCGACCTGCATGCCGTGCCCTACACCGCAGAGACGGCATTCGGGCACTTGCGCGAGGCCCACGTGGATCTGGCCATCGGCCTGCTCACCGAACACGACCACAGTCTGCGCAGTATCTGGTTGTTCGACAGTGGCTACACCCTGGCGATGCGCGAAGATCACCCGCTGGCTGGCCAGCCCGTTTCGGTCGAGGACTTCATGGCGGCACGCCACCTGTTGGTGTCCATGTCCGGGGAGGCCACCGGGTTCGTGGATATGGCGCTGATGCGCAAAGGGCTCAAGCGTCGGGTCGCAGTGACCGTCAACCACTTCCCGGCGGTCCCCAAACTGCTGCGGACGTCGAACATGATTGCCGCCATCCCGGAAATCGCCACCAACGACGCCGGCTTCCACGACGGCATCTGGATGACCGACCTGCCGGTGGAGGTGGACCCCACCAGCCTGTACCTGATCTGGCACACCCGGCACGACCGGGATCCCGGCGTGGTGTGGATGCGGGAACTGGTGGAGCGGGTCACCAAGGAACGCTGGGCCACCTGCATGGGCCCGTCCAAAACCGGCCACCGCAAACCCGCCCTGCTGGCCGGCAACGGCTGATCGGTTCCGCGTCTTGCTGAACACCCGCCCGCCCCGGACCACGACGCGGCCCGCCTCGCCCCCTGTCACTTCCCGGGTGTGGGCGGCGGCAATCAGCCAGCCACAAACAATGGTCCCGGGAGGGCTTCTGCACGGTCTGCGACGGTTCTGTCGCGGTGTTGCCGACGCTCCTGACCGCGAAAGCAGGCCATTCCAAAAAATAATGGCAACTCGATAATCAATATATGAAAGGCATTGACATATTCAGGAAGTCATCCAATACACCGCTGATTTGTATGAAAAAATACGTACATCAGCAAACGTGATGTTTGAAATATCTCTATAGAATTATTCTATGCCGGCGGGAAGATTGATAATGATTGCATCTGGCGAGGAGGCCCTTCTCCCCTGACCAGCCTTTTCATTATCACGTTGATGAAGGAGTTATCACGATGCGTACTTCAGCTCTCAAAACTCTGCTCGCCGTTGCACTGACCGCCACTGCCCTGTCCGCGAACGCCAGCCTGGCCGACCGCGCTTCCGATGGCCCCGCCGAACCGATTGTGTCCTGCATGCCGCAAAGCACCGGTGATTTCGGCGATGTCAGCGGCTACAACAAGCCGACCGTCTGCGTTCCGCAGAGCACCGGCGACTACGGCGATGTCAGCGGCTACTGAGCCGCTCTGCGCACCGGTTCCGGGAAGGGCCTGACGGCCATCTTCCCGGCCGGATGCGGCTTTCCTCTCTATCCGGCCACTCACCACCATGACCTTATGGCAGAAAACGGGGCAAGATCAGTAAGACCACGCCCACCCCCATCATCGGCCACACCGCGCTGACCACGTACGGGTAGAACATCAGCCCCAGCCCCGTATAGAAATACCGCTTGTCCTGCTGACGCCGCCCATAGATGAAATAACCCAGTCCGATCGAACTGAACACCAGGGCCACCAACAGCGTTGTCGGATCCAGCATGTCGTTAATACCTCTCGTGTGTGTCACTTTCCCGGATAAAACTCTGCGGCGGCTTGCCAAAATGGCGTCGGAACGTCGCCACGAAAGCGCTGCTGCTGCGATAACCCAACGAATAGGCCACGGCGGCACTGCTTTCCCCCTCGCCCAGTCGGTTGATCGCCTCCAGCAATCGCAGACGGGTGCGCCACTGCTGGAAGCTCATGCCGGTTTCGGCGCGGAACAGCCGCTCCATGGTGCGGGGGCTGGCGCCACAGGGGCGGGCCAGTTCATCCAGTCGACCGGTTTCCGCCGGATTTTCCGTCAGCACCTGCATCAGGGCCTGTAATCGTCGATCCTGACCGGCCGGCAGGTACAGCGGCGAGGGCGTCAGCCGACCAATTTCGTCCAGGGCCACTTGCAGCAGACGCCCCTCGGCGCCGGCCACCGGTTGTGACAGATCCATCCCCATGATGCGTCGGATCAGCGCCCGCAGCAGCGCGGTCATTTCCATGACCTGGCAATGCTCCGGCAGGTCCCTGCAGGCGCTGGCATCCACGTAGAGATAGCGGACCGACGCCGGTGTGTGGGTGGTGACCTGATGATTCAACTGCGGCGCAATCCAGACGGCGTGGGTCGGCGGCACCACCCAGGCGCCGCTGTCGGTGTGGATCCGCAGGACGCCGGATTCCGCCCACGCCAGTTGGGCCCGCGGATGGCGGTGAACGCGCACGGTGCGATCGCTGCCGTAGACCGCCGCATGGCAGAGCACCGGCCGGTGGGGGTCCTCGATGAAGCCCTTGCCCTGGGGTTCATGCTGTGTCGTGTTTGCGATATCCATTGTCAGTCTGTCGTCTTTTCACATGACGAGCATACACCCATGATGGAGCCACTTTCACGACAGGAGTCACGACGTGCTTGATAAGCGTCATCTCAGCCAGGGCCTGGTGATCGTCGCCGTGTTCCTGGCGATTCTGGTCCAGATCCATCCCCCGGCCGCCCTGGACACCGAACAGACCCGAACGCTGGGCATCGTCCTGGTGACCCTGGTGCTCTGGGCCACCGGGGTATTGCCGGAATACCTGAGCGCGCTGATCTTCTTCCTCGCGGCGCTGTTGCTGGAGGTGGCCACACCGGCGCAGATCTTTTCCGGGTTTTCCTCTTCCGCCTGGTGGCTGATTTTCGCCGGCATGGTGATCGGCATGGCGATTCGCTCCACCGGTCTGGGCGATCGGGTGGCGGCCGTCCTGGGACGGCATCTGGCACACAGCTATCGCGGGTTGATCATCGGCCTGGTGGTGTTTTGCGGGTTGCTAGGTTTCGTCATGCCGTCGTCCATGGGGCGCATCCTGATGATGGTGCCGGTGGGCCTGGCACTGGCCGAGCGCTGCGGCTTCGGGGCCGGCAGCCAGGGCCGCACCGGCATCGCCCTGGCGGTCACCTTCGGCTGCCACGTGCCGACCTTTACCATCCTGCCGGCCAACATTCCCAACATGGTACTGGTGGGCGCCGCCAACACCATCTACGGCGTCGACTTCAGCTACACCCAGTACCTGCTGCTTCACTTTCCCATCCTGGGAGCGCTCAAGGCCGTGATCATTGCCGGCCTGATCCTGCGGTTCTTTCCCGCCCGTATCGCCGCTCAATCCGTCAACCCGGAAGCGCAGGTGCCCATCGGCCCGATGTCCGGGCAACAGCGCTACCTGTCAGGCATCCTGCTGCTGGCCCTGGCGCTGTGGCTGACCGACAGCTGGCACGGCGTCAGCCCGGCCTGGGTCGGACTGGGCGCCGCCATTTATCTGCTGCTGCCCCGAATCGGGCTGGTGGATAACAGCCGGGTGAGCCAGCAGCTGAACATCACGGTGCTGCTGTTCGTGGCCGGCGTGCTCGGGCTGGGCGCGGTGGTGAACAGTTCGGGACTGAGTCAGGTCCTGGCCGCCACCCTGGAGCGCTGGCTGCCACTGGCGCCGGGCGAGGATGCCCGCAACTTCTTCTCACTGGTAGGGATGGCCTTTTCCACCGGTATCCTGACCACACTGCCCGGCGTACCGGCGGTGCTGACCCCGATGGCCGGCCAACTGGCCGACTTGACCGGGATGAGTCTGGAGTCGGTGATCATGACCCAGGTGGTCGGCTTTTCCACGATCCTGCTGCCGTACCAGTCCGGCCCGCTGCTGGTGGGCATGCAGCTGGCCAATGAGCCGGTGCGCAGCCTGCTGAAGATCACCGTGCCCCTGACCGTGATCGCCCTGCTGATCCTGACGCCGCTGGATTACCTGTGGTGGCAGTTGCTGGGTATGTTCGATGGCGGTGGCTGATCAATGGTCGAAACGGCGGGCCTGACTGTATCGGTCCCGCCAGTAGTAGCCGTCGAGACGGGATTCGGTGACGCCGACCGACGATGAAGCGTGGATAAACCGCTCGTCGCCCATGTAGATGCCGGCGTGCTGGTCCTTGCCTTCGATGCGGAAGAACACCAGGTCGCCCGGCCGGATCTGGTTGAGGGGCACCACATCGCCCATGGCCAGCATCTGGTCGGTGGTGCGCGGCAGCAGCCGGTCCAGCCCCTCGCGATAGGCGGTCATGATAAACCCGGAGCAGTCGAAGCCATCGCCGTCGGTGCCGCCATAGCGGTAGGGCGTGCCCTCGTAACGTTCGAACACCTGCCACAGGCGGGCCGCCGTGTCCGACGTCGCGATCGTATCCGGCGGCGTCGCAGGGCTTCGCGGCAGGGCACTGTCGCTGGCGCAACCGCCCAGACCCAACATGACCAGCAGGAGCCCGGCGGCGGGCAGGGCGCCGCGCTTCCCGGCAAAAAGGCTGCAAAACAAGACACTGGCCATGATCGGATAACCAACCTGTGAAAACGGACGTGCACCCGCCTACTTTATAAGCGAATTCACAGGCTGTCAGGTTACGATTCCCTCAGCGGGTGACCCAACCGCCGCTCATCGGAAACACCTGCCCGACAAAGCAGTCCGCGGCGTCACTGCACAGGTAGGCCGCCAGGCTGGCATCCTCCCGGGGTGTCACCAATCGCCCCAGCGGCACCTCCCGCTGCACCCGTTCCTGAAAGCGGGGATTGGCCTGGACCTCCGGCGGGAAGTAGGTGGGGTTGTCCACGAAGTTCTGGGCGATGGCATTGAACTGGATGTTGTGCCGGGCCAGCTCCACGCCGGCCGACTGGACGTAGGCCAGCTGCGCGCCCCGGGCGGCGCTGTAGGTGGACGCCCGCTTCATGCCGCGCAGGGCCGAAGCGCTGCCCATCAGCAGGATCTTGCCGCTGCCATGGTCCAGCATGCCTGGCAGGACCGCCTGGACCAGCCGCGGCAGCGGATCCACCAGGGCGGAAAACACGTTGCGCCATTCGTCCTGGGTCACTTCATCCACGGGCGTGCTGGGCGCGGCAATCGCCAGGTTGGCCACCAGCACGTCCACATCGCCGGCGGCACGGACCACCTTGGCCGCAGCGCCGGTGGGCAACAGCGGCGTGGTGTCGTCGATCACCGTCGCGCCGTGTTCCGCCAGCACCTCGCACAGCGCCGGCCCCATAAAGGCATCCGCCTGGGTGACCAGAATGCGTTTACCGGCCAGGGATTGACCAGACAGGGACATAAGCACCTCCTGACAGACCCGGAATGTGTGGCCTTACCATAACCCGCTGATGTCGAGATTGCAGCCCGTCGCCGTCCTCGCCCCATCCCGGCCCACGTCGGGTCGCATCAGCCGGTCTCTCCATGCACCACCGCTCGATTGCGCCCCTGGCGCTTGGCCCGATAGAGCGCCCGATCCGCCTGCGCCAGCACCTCAGCCACCGGCTGTTCGTCCGCCGGCATCAGGGTGCTCAGACCGATGCTGATGGTCACCACCGGCGCCACCTCCGAATGGGCATGGGGAATCTGCAGGGCCTCGACCCGGGTGCGCAGCCGTTCGGCGATGGCCCGGGCGTCGGCTTCCGGCGTCATGGGCAGGACCAGCGCGAATTCCTCGCCACCATAGCGGGTCACCAGATCCGTGGGGCGGCGCACCACGTCCCTCAGGGCCTGCGCGATCGCCTGCAGGCAATCGTCGCCCGCCTGGTGGCCGTAGTGGTCGTTGAAGGCCTTGAAGCTGTCCACGTCGCACATCAGGATCGACGTCGGCAGTTGATCCTGGTGGGCCCGGCTCCAGTCGTGGTTGAGGAACTGATCCAGACTGCGCCGGTTAGCCAGGCCCGTGAGCTTGTCGGTGGTGCTCAGCTTTTCCAGGTTACGGTTTGACTGGATCAACTGGTCCTCGGCGTGATCGATCTCTTTCCGGAACAGGTGGGAAAAGCTGCCACTGAGGGTCATGGCCCCGACGACGCTCACCGCAAACATCCAGTTTACATAGGCCTCGGGCACCGGCGTCGCCGCCTCGGCAAACAGGAACTGGCACATCAGGAACAGGGTCACCAACCCGCCCAGCAGCCACACCAGCACCGCCGTGCGGTGGCGGATAAAGATCAGCGCCTGCACGCTGCCAATGGCGTAGTAGAAGAGATGGACACCGGCTGCTGCCCCGATGAAATAGGTCACCACGAGGATCTGGGTGCAGGCATTGATCAGCACCAGGTTCCGGGAATAGGTGTATCGATGACTTCGATTGAAGCCCAGCACCGTCAGGTAGCCCGCCATGAACAGCATGTTCAGGGAAAAAACCGGCCAGTACAGGGCGATGTCGTAGAACAGATAGAACACCTGGTACGGCAACGTCGCCATGGCACCGAACAACGCAATCTGGTTGGTCAACGCGATCTGACGACGCAGACGGGGCGGTCGGCCTGCCGTGCCCTGCAACCAGAGTTTTTCGATGGACGCGTACATAAAAGCCTTTTCCGGACATACTTCTACACTATAGGCCAGATGTACGATAGGAATGTTGTCGCAGCCCGCAACCTGTCCGGATTGTCATGTGACGCTCACCCGCCCGGACACTCCGCTCAGGGGCAGCTTTCGCGCACCATCAGGCGGGTCGGGATCAGGACGTTGCGATCAGGCTCTTCGCCCAGGAACAGGCGTGCCGCCATGCGTCCCTTTTCGGCACTCTGCTGGTAGACCGTCGTGAGCGATGGATGCAGGGTGTTGCCCTCGGGAATGCCATCGAAGCCGACAATGCGCAGGTCTTCGGGGATGCGCAGTTTCATCTGCAGCGCCACCTGGATCGCCGCCAGCGCCAGGCGATCGCTCATGCACAGCAGCAGGTCCGGCCGCTGGTCGCTGTTGAGCGCTTCCCAGGCGGCCTGATAGGCGTCGGGATGATCGTTGGTGGGAGTGGACCAGATGCGCTCGGCCGGCACGTCGTAGCCGGCGGCATGCAGGGCATCGAGATAGCCACCCAGGCGCCGCACGGACACAGCCCGCTGCTCACGGAACAGTTCCCGGCCGGCGATACGGCAGACCGTTTCCGACGCCACCAGTCGCAACCCGAGGATGCTGACCCGCTGCGGTGGCGTTTTCAGGGCGTGCTCGGCGCTGGTACGGGCGCCTTCATAGTTGTCGATATTGACCCAGGTGCAACCGTCCAGGTCGAAATCCACCGCCACCATGGGCTTGCCCTGTTGCAGCAACCGGTCGTAGGTGCGTCCTTTGGACAGCCAGCCGTAAATGATGAAGCCGTCCACCATGGCTTCCTGCAGATGGCTACGATACTCGCTGTCCGGATCCTGACTGGAGAGCAGCAGCATGTTCATGCGGTTCTGGTCGAAGACTTCAGCCAGGCCGTGCAGGAATTCGCTGGCCACGGGATCGGTCAGGGAGTAGGCGAGATTGTCCGCCAGCATCACGCCGACGTTGCCGGTGCGTCCGGTACGCAGGCTGCGGGCCGCGGCGTTGGGCCCCATGTAGCCCAGGCGCTTGCACTCGTCCAGAATCCAGCGCCGGCGGGCTTCGGACAGCTGATCCGGGCGGTTGAAGGCGTTGGAGATGGTCGCGGTGGAGACGTCAAGCAGCTCCGCCATGCGTTTGACGGTCAGCCGCTCCCTTCCTGGCCGCGACGGCGCTCCGGTGCCGGTCATCCCTGGGCACCTCCCATCCGGGCTTCCCCGACCTCATTGGCGGCCGGTGCGCGGGTCCGACGCAGCACCTGCCCGCTTTCATCGAACAGATGCGCGCTGTCGACGCTGATCACCGGCACCAGCGACTGGCCCTGGATGACCGGACAGGGCACCGGCTGGCGCACCACCAGGGGCTCGCCGGCGCCGGGTACGTCCAGATAGACGTAGGCCTCGTTGCCCAGGTATTCCACGTTCATCACCTCCAGCGGCGTGTCGTCGGGTCCCGGCTTGCGCAGTTGCAGATGCTCCGGGCGAATGCCCAGGGTCACCGTCGCGCCCGCCTCCAGCCGCGAACTATCGCACGCGCAGCTGGCCAGGCCAATCCCGTCCAGCGTGACCTCGCTGGTGTCCGCCCCGGGGGTTGTGAGAGTCCCGGGCAGCAGGTTCATCTTGGGCGAGCCAATAAAGCCCGCCACGAACAGGCTTTCCGGGTTCTCGTAGAGGTCAAACGGCGAGCCCACCTGCTCGATGTGGCCCTTGTTGAGCACCACGATCTTGTCCGCCAGGGTCATGGCTTCCACCTGGTCGTGAGTCACGTAGATCATGGTGGACTGCAGCCGGTTGTGCAGCTTGGCGATCTCGTTGCGCATCTGAACCCGCAGGCTGGCGTCCAGGTTCGACAGGGGTTCATCGAACAGCATGATGCGCGGCTCCCGCGCCATCGCCCGACCGATCGCCACGCGCTGGCGCTGGCCCCCGGACAACTCCCGGGGCTTACGGTGCAGCAGTTCGCCCAGCTGCAACACATCGGCGGTTTTCTGCACCCATTCGCGAATCTTCTCCTTGCCTGCGCCGCTGCCCAACTTGAGGCCAAAGGCAATGTTCTCGAAGACGCTCATGTGCGGGTAGAGGGCGTAGGACTGGAACACCATGCCCACGCCCCGCTCCTTGGGGGACAGCTCGTTGACGATCTCGCCGTCGATCTCCAGTTCACCGTCGGTGATTTCCTCCAGGCCGGCGATCAGCCGCAGCAGGGTCGACTTGCCGCAGCCGGAAGGGCCGACGAAGACCACGAACTCGCCGTCGTCCACCCGCAGGTCGATCTGGTGAATGATCTCCTCGTTGCCAAACGCCTTGGTGATGTCTTTCAGTTCCACACAAGCCATGTTCATTGCTCCCGGGCGTCGTACGCGCCCTGTCTCAGAGTTCGGCGTAAAAAGCCTGGTACGGCGGCAGGTCGATCTGACCGCCCTTCCATTGGCCGCTGAATCCGTGGCCCTCTACGGGCGTCAGTCCGGCTCCGGACCAGGTCAACGATTGCGCCTGGCCCGTGATATTGATGGCCACCAGCAGGGTCTGGTCCGGGTGACGGCGGATCCAGCACAGGACGTCACCGGTGTCCTCCACCAGCTCCAGTTCGCCACCGCACAACGCCGGCTGCTGCTGACGCCAACGAATCAGGGTGCGGACACGGTTGAGGATGGAATCGCTGTGTTCCTCCTGCACGCTGACCGCATACTCCAGATGATCACGATCGATCGGCAGCCAGGGTTCGCCGGTGGTGAAATCGGCCTTCTCGGTGGGTGTCCAGATCATCGGCGTGCGACAGCCGTCGCGGCCGCGGAACTCCGGCCAGAAGTTGATACCGTAGGGATCCTGCAGGCTTTCGAACGGCACGTCCGCCTCCGGCAGCCCCAGTTCCTCGCCCTGGTAGATGCAGACGCTGCCACGCAGGGACAGCAACAGGGCCATCAGCACCGGCGGGTAGGCCTGCGGGTCTTCGTCACCGTGGCTCCAGCGACTGACCACCCGCACCACATCGTGGTTGCTCAGCGCCCAGCAGGGCCAGCCGTCGCCGATCCCGTGCTCATAGTTGCGCACCACGTCGCGAATATAGGTCGGGCTGAAGCTGTCCGCCATCAGGTCGAAAGAGTAGGCCATGTGCAGCCGATGATCGCCGGCGGTGTACTCGGCCATGCGCTCGAGCGGCTTGTCGTCGCCGATTTCGCCGACCAGCGACGTGTCCGGGTAGCTGTCCATCAACGCCCGCATGTCGCTGAGGAAGTCCAGGTTTTCCGGCTGACTCAGGTCGTTGACGTGGCGCTGGTAGGTGTAGGGGTTCACCCCCTTGGCCACGACCGTTTTCTTCTCCCCCGCCGGCACCGCCGGGTTGTCCGCCAGCGAGCGGTTGTGGAAGAAGAAGTTGACGGTGTCCAGACGGAAGCCGTTCACCCCCAGATCCAACCAGAAGCGCATGTTGTCCAGGTGGGCCTGGCGCACGTCCGGGTTGTGGAAGTTCAGGTCCGGCTGGCTGGCCAGGAAGTTGTGCAGGTAATACTGCCCGCGCCGTGTGTCCCAGGCCCAGGCACTGCCGCCGAAGATCGACAGCCAGTTGTTGGGCGGCGTGCCGTCCGGGCGCGGGTCGGCCCAGACGAACCAGTCCGCCTTCGGGTTGTCACGGCTGGCCCGGCTCTCGGCAAACCAGGGGTGCTGGTCGGAGGTGTGGGACAGCACCTGGTCGATCATCACCTGCAGTCCCAGCCGGTGGGCCTCGGCGGTCAGCGCCCGGAAGTCGTCCAGGGTGCCGAACATCGGGTCCACCGCCCGGTAGTCGGAGACGTCGTAGCCGAAATCCTTCATCGGCGAGAGGAAAAACGGCGACAGCCAGATCGCGTCCACGCCCAGTGAGGCCACGTAGGGCAGGCGCGACGTGACGCCCTTGAGGTCGCCAATGCCGTCCCCGTTGCTGTCCATGAAGCTGCGGGGATAGATCTGGTAGATCAGCCCGCCTTTCCACCAGGGTCGTGCTTGGGTCATAAGAAGGAACTCCTAAAATCAGCCTTTGACCGCGCCCGCCGTCAGGCCGGACACGATGCGTCGTTGGAAGATCAGGACCAGCACGATCAGCGGCACGGTCACGATCACCGAGGCGGCCATCAGCGTGCCCCAGGGCAATTCATGCTGGGAACCGCCGGTGATCAGGGCGATGGCCACGGGTACCGTGCGCTGGTCGTTGGTCAGGGTGAAGGTCAGGGCAAACAGGAACTCGTTCCAGGCGGCGATGAAGGCCAGCAAACCGGTGGTGGCCATGGCCGGCCCCATCAGCGGCACGAACACCTTGAACAGGGTCACCACCGGTGACGCGCCATCCACGATGGCCGCCTCTTCCAGCTCCTTGGGCAGTTGCCGCATGAAGGTGGTCAGCACCCACACTGTGAACGGCAGGGTGAAGATGGTGTAGGAGAACACCAGCGACCAGGGGTTGTTGTACAGGTCCATCGCCCGGATGACCTCGAACAGGCCGGACAGCACCGCCACCTGCGGAAACATCGACACGCCCAGCACGATCATCAGGATCGGCCCGCGTCCGCGGAAGCGCACCCGGCCCAGGGCATAGGCAGCCGTCACACCCAGCAGCATGGCGATCAAGACGGTCATCGACGACACCAGCACCGAGTTCCAGATGCTGTCCAGGAACGACTGCTGGCCGAGTACCGAGGCGTAGTTGCCGACGTTCAGCGAGTGGATCCAGTAGTCCACCGTGAACAGCTCGGAGCCGCTCTTGAACGAGGTCAGGATCGCGTAATAGAACGGGAAAACGGTAAACAGCAGGATCGCCACGATCAGGAAGAAGAAGGCCACCTTGCCCACATAGCGTTTCAGCTTGCGACGGGACACCAACGGCTGCGCGCTCATGCGTCACCTCCGATCTGTTTTCGGCCCAGGTAGAGGTAGGTGATGGTCAGCAGGGCGATGATCAGGAACAGCACGGTTGAGGCTGCCGAACCGTAACCCACGTCCTGGAACTGCACCAGCTGCTGGCGGGCGTAGACCGACATGGACATGGTGTCCTCGCTGTTCGAGGTCAGCACGTAGATCACGTCGAATACCCGTAGGGCGTCGAGCACCCGGAAGATGATCGCCACCATCAGCGCCGGCGTGATCAGCGGCAGGGTCACCCGGAAGAACACTTTCACCGGGTTGATGCCGTCCACCTTCGCCGCCTCGTAGCAGTCCGACGGCAGCATCTGCAGCGCCGCCAGTGCCAGTAGCGCCATGAACGGCGTGGTTTTCCACACGTCCACCATGATCACCGCCCACATGGACAGGTCCGGATTGGCGGTCCAGTTCAGCGGCGAATCGATGACCCCCATGCCCAACAGGATATGGTTGATGATCCCGAACTGGTCGTGGAGCATCCAGCCCCACATCTTGGCAGAGACAATGGTGGGAATGGCCCAGGGCACCAGCGTGGCGGCCCGCACCCAGCCCCGACCGCGGAACTGCATGTTCAGGGTAAACGCGATCACCAGACCGAAGACGGTCTCCAGACTGACCGACACCACAGTAAAGAACACGGTGTTCCAGACCGCGTGCCACCAGACCGGATCGGCCAGTACGCCGTACCAGGCGCCATCGTCATAGACCAGGTAGTTCTCCAGGCCGATGAAGTGGTAGCTGGTCAGATCGGAGAAGCTGGCGTCAGTGAGCGAGAACCAGATGGTCCGCAGCAACGGCCAGCCAGCCACGCCGGCCAGAACCAACAGCATGGGGATCAGGAACAGCCAGGCGGCACGCACCCGCTGGCGGCTCACCCGGCCGCGCCGACGGGGCATTGCCTGCACCGGCGCAGGAGGGACCGGCCGCGTGGCGACCGGATCGGTTTTGGACAGAGCCATGGTGACCTCGATCGATAGGCGGCGGGCTTACCAGCCGCGCCGCCCCAGACGGTTCAGTTGGTGATCGAGGCTACCCAGGGCGTCCCCTGGTGAGCTCTCACCGGACAGCACGCTGTGTACCGCGTTGTAGAAGGCGTTGCTCACCCGACCGTACTTGTCGCCGGTGGCCGAAGAAGGCCGCGGTACGCCATTCTTGAAGGTCTCGAACAGGTCGCCAAAGAAGGGGACCTTGGCCAGCACCTCGTCGTCCTTGTAGAGGTCAGGACGGGTCGGGTTGTAGCTGCCTTCAATGGCGCGACGCTTCTGCTCCTCGTAGCTGGTGAGGTACATCACCAGGTCCGCCGCCACTTCGGGATGTTCGGAATATTTGGAAACCGCCAGCTGCCAGCCCCCCAGGGTGCCGGCGTGACGGCCGTCCTCGCCGCCCTTGGGCAGGGCGACCACACCGACCTTGCCCTTGACCGGGCTGTCGGCGCTCTGGGCCAGAGCCCAGGCGTAGGGCCAGTTGCGCATGAACACCGCATTGCCGGACTGGAACACGCCGCGGGCCTCTTCTTCGGTGTAGTTGAGGACGCTCACGGGGGAGATGGTATCGATCCAGCCCTGGGCCATTTTCAGGGCTTTAACGGCTTGCGGGTTGTCCACCGTGACCTTGCCGTCGCGATCGACGATGGTGCCGGCGTTGTAGCTGGCCAGCCATTCCAGGGCATCGCAGGTCAGGCCTTCGTACGCCCGGCCTTGCCAGACAAAGCCCCACATCTTGTCGTTGCCGGCCTTGCGCTCACCGGCCTGGACCGTCTTGGCCACATCGGTCAGCTGCTGCCAGGTTTCGGGCACGGGCTGGTCGTATTTCTCCAGCAGGTCCTTGCGGTAATAGAGCACCCCGGCATCGGTGAACCAGGGCATCGCGACCAGACGGCCATCCACCGTGTCGTTACGCACCAGGGACTGGAAATGCGCCTTCTCGGCCCCGTTGCTGTACTGGCTCAGGTCGATGAAGTTGTCTCCCAGCATGCCGGGCCAGATGACGTCGATCTGGAACACGTCCACATCGCCGGACTGGGCGGCCAGCAATTGCTGGTACAGGGAGAGACGCTCGGTGGAGGAATTCGGCGTGGAAACCACTTTGACCTGGTTGCCGGTCTTGTCGGCCCAGGCCTGGGTGCCCTGCTCACAGAGCTGACGCTCGGCACCCACGGCGCCGCAGGAGATGGTCACAGTGGTCGCCTGGACGGCGCTCACGCAAAAGCCGGAGAGAAACGCACCGGCCAGGATCAGGCTACGGATCGGTGTAGACATAGTAGAACCTCATCTTGTTTTTGTTGGGTTCGTGTCTTTTTTAGAGAGCCGTCCCACAAGCCCGGCGGTCTTTTGGACCGTCAGACCTTGAGCGATGGCCCGCTTACTTAATGCTTTAAGTTAACGTTTAATACGTTAGGAGACGTGTGGAACGGGTGCAACCGTCGGCGGGACTTAAATTTAACTTAAATTTGCAATGACTCCGGGAAGGGCTCCGACAGGGACGTCCAACACACCGCCCTGCCGGGAGGCACGGTTAACTGGACATAGATTTGGCGCCGTCCATGCGTTTTTCATGTGCCTCATCCATGTGATCGGCCAGTTGCTGGCGTGCCGACTCGAGGCGCTGCCAGGCGCTGCGTAATTCCGCAAGGTCTTCGTTGGGCGGCGCCTGGTCCTGCAGACCGCTATCCAGCGATTCATAGGCTTCATGCACCCGCTCCGACACATCCTGATAATGACGCCAGGCGGCATCATGCTCTTCGCGCAGGTTTTTCCATTCAGACGGCGCTGCCATGGTTTCCTCCGGTTTGTCGGTCCTTTGAAGTGTGCCTTCCACCCTAAACCCTCAGCCCCGGCCGACATCAACCCGATTCCATGAACCGGGGCTGAACGGCGCATGACGATCTGCTCATTCCCCGCGCCAGTTGACGCTGTATAACTCGTGCCGACGATCGTACAGGTTCTTCACCGTGCCGCTGTTGCGGGCGGTCAGCAGCACCTGCGGGCGCAGGTCAGCGAAAGCCACGGTTTCCACGTTGGGCGTAGTGTCGGCGGCAATGCCGTCGCGAGCGAAGGGGAAATCACAAGGCGTCAGGATGCAACTCTGGCCATACTGCAATTCCATGTTGGGCACATTGGGC
Source organism: Marinobacter sp. R17 (assembly GCF_003789045.1). Classification (NCBI taxonomy): domain Bacteria; kingdom Pseudomonadati; phylum Pseudomonadota; class Gammaproteobacteria; order Pseudomonadales; family Marinobacteraceae; genus Marinobacter; species Marinobacter sp. R17. Next base: position 163,440 of record NZ_RHGZ01000004.1, read on the forward strand.
AGGTTGCCGACGTTGCCGGACATCACCACGAACAGCTGGTTCTCCACCGCCCGGGCCTGGCAGCAGTATCGCACCCGCAGGTAACTCTGCCGCTCGTCGGTGCAGAAGGGCACGAACAGGATCTGGATGCCCTGGTCCACCAGGTGGCGGGTCACTTCAGGGAACTCGGCGTCATAACAGACCAGCACGCCGATCGGCCCACAGTCCGTTTCGATCGCGCTAACCCGGCCGACCGCCACGGATGTTCCACCAGTAGGCCTCGTTCGGCGTGGGGTGGATCTTGGGCTGGCTGAAGACCTGGCCGTCGCGCAGGAACACGTAGGCCATGTTGCGGATGGCATCGTCGTCCTCCCGCACCGGCGTGGACCCGCCGATGATGTTGATGTTGTAGCGCAGGGCCAGGTCCCGCATGAGGTCGTGGTAGGCCCCGGCGTATTCGGTGATCGCCTCGATCGCCGCCGCCGGACTCTCCTTGCGGCGCTCTATCGACAGCAACTGCAACGTGAACAGTTCGGGGAACACCACAAAGTCGCCCTTGTAGGTGGACACCACATCGACAAAGTAAGTGACGATGTCGCTGAATGCCTCGAAGGACGCCACCGGCCGCTGCTGGTATTGCACCGTGCCCACACGCACCGTGTCGGGCATGCGCTTGCCGTAGCGCTTCTGCTTGCCGCGGTCGCCGTTGCGTTCCACTGCCGGGTTGCGCCAGACCAGGTGAATGCCATAGCCCATGGAATCGTGATCGGCATCCAGGTAATGGGGAATGATGCCGTGGATCTCGAATGCGTTGTGGAGCTGGAAGGACAGCACGTCGTCGCGCTGTTTCTTGCTCTTGATCGCCTCGATGTAGACCTCGACGGATTCGAACTTGCGGATGCGCCGACGTAGAGACGGCAGCCGTCCCGCGAACACCACGCCCTGCAGCCCCAGGCTCTGACACAGGGCCTTGCGTTCGTTATACAGGCGCTGGCCAATGCGGTAGCCGCGGTAATCCGGGTCGACGCATACCTCCATGCCGTAGAGCCAGTCGCCCTCCGGGTCGTGTCGTGAGGCGTAGCCATTGCCGGTGATGGACGTCCAGTCGTGGGGCGCCAGGGCGACTTCCCCGGCAATGCGGAACGTCGCGCAGTAGCCCACCACCTGGTCACCCACGACGGCCACAAACTGGCCTTCGGGAAAGTTGTTCATCTGCCCGGTCAGCGGGCCTTCGGTGTAGCCGTACATGCCGGTGTTGGCATACACCCGGCGACTCAGCCGAATGATGCCGGGAATATCCTGCAGGGTGGCCTGACGTACAGACAGGTGTTGGCTGGGATCGCTAAACGGCGGACACATGGGCACCTCCAGAACGCAGCGATGGTTACGTCATCGTTCTCCGCGAATAGCCCCGCCGTCAAGAGAGTGCCGATCAACGATTGCCGGAAAGGCTCGTGCCCGGAAAAGACATGGTGGCAAGCCAGCGACGCGGCACTGTTAGACCTGGCGGGGTCGAACGACAGTCCATGCACCGCCAGCCCCAACGCAAAAAAGCGGACGACCTGTCCCGGAGAGAACGCTCCGGAACGCGGTGCCCGCCAAATAGGCTTAGTTGGAAAAGCACTGGGGTGCTCTCAGCACCCCATCGTCAGAACCTGAACAACCAGGGCAGGAGAACCTCGCCGTAACCCCAGAGCATCACGGTCACGGCCAGCAGACCTTCAAGTACCAGCACCCCGACGGCGAGGGTGGTACTGGAGACGATGAAGCCTTCTTCCGAGCTGATCCCCAGGAAGTAGGGAATCCCCAAGTAGAGGAGGTAGGCGCTGATACACAAGCCCACGATGCCGGCCAGCAGACACAGCCAGACCAGTGGATACACGGCAACCAGGCCGCTGAGGAACATGGGGGTCGCGATGTAACCGGCGAAGATCACGCAGCGGCGCCGACTCGGGGGTTTTCTGAACCGGTGGGCCATCCAGTAAATCACGTTGCCGACCAGGAACACGGCCGCCAGGATGGCGATATAGAAGGCAATACCGGCGTACAGCGCGCTCAGCAGGTCGAGCTTGATAAAGGCGTGTTCGCCTCCAAAGCCCCACCCCACCTGGGTCGTGCCAATGTAGGCGCAGATAACGGGAACAGCGGCGAGCGTAAACACGTGGTGCGCATACAGATGCGTTACCGTTTCGTGCTCGTCCTCGATGTGGCCCCATTCACTTTTCGGGTGAGTCAGAAGGCCCCAGACGTGTGTCAGCATACAAGCACCCCTCTCAATGGTGATGATGGCTTTCTACACTTAGCTTCTATTACTCAAACATATAGTTGATGATTCTGAAAATAGCACACCGGATATCGAACAGAAATTGCCCGAATCATGACTCAATCACAGGCCGGAAAGCGCTTTCAGTGAACAACAGCGTGGTGGGGATTTCGAGAATAAGGAAGGGAAAAACGAGCTGCTACAACACATTACAGCAGCTCGTCAGGATGGCGATTCAGGCCAGGAAAGCCGGCAGGACGCCGTTGATGCCCATCATCAGGCTCAGCACACACACCGTAAGAATGGAGAAGCCGAAGTTGCCCTTGGCCCACTTCACATTGTCTTCGGTGCGGAAACCGGCGATTCCCAGTTTCAGCCAGTACAGGCCCATCAGCAGCATCACCACGAAATAGGCGATGCCGGTGTAACCCGCCAGGCTCAGCGACAACGCCGCCAGCATAAAGGCCACGGTGTAACCCACAATGTGGATCTTGGCCGTGCGAATGCTCCGGGCCACCGGCAGGACCGGAATACCGGCCATTTGGTAGTCGCGGAAGCGGAAGATGGCAATCGCGTAGGAATGGGGCATCTGCCACAGGCAGAAGGTGACCAGGATGATCGCTGCACCAACGTCAAACTGACCCTTGACGGCGCAGTAGCCCACCACCGGCGGGACCGCCCCGGACAGGCTGCCAATCAACGTGCCGTATACGGAGTGCCGCTTTGAGTAGAGGCTGTAGGCGCCGACGTAAATCGCGAAGCCGAAGACCGCCAGACCCGCCGTCAGCACATTGGTGCTCAGCAGCATGGTGAATCCGGCCAGACCCAGCAGGGTCGCAAAACCCAGGGTCGTGGCCGGCGTGATCGTTCCCTGAACAAGAGGCCGGTTCCGGGTGCGTTCCATCACCGCATCGATATCGCGATCGATCAGGTTGTTGAACGCACAGCCAGAGGCAATCACCAGGGCCAGCCCCACCAGTGTGGCGATGAACAGGCCCGGGCTGAACTCACCCTGGGCGGCCAGAAAGAAGCCGCCCATGACGGAGATCGAATTACCGAAAATGATCCCCGGCTTGGTGAGCGCGATGAACTGCCCAAGCACGTCTTTGAAGGACGTGCCCGGCATTACATCAAGTTGATGTTCAGGTGATACATAATCCACAGGGTGCCACCAATGACGAGGACCAGGATCACGGCGGTGAAGAAGACGAAGGAACCGGAGTCTCGGCCTTCCTGTGTCTTCAGGTTCAGGTGCATGAACAGGATCAGCTGAATCAGCACCTGGAACACCGCCAGGATCGCAATTGCAATGACAACGAACGTCTCGTCGAATCCGCCTTTCATCACCATGCCGAACGGAATGATCGTCAGCAGGATGGAAAGGATCAGCCCGATAATGTAGGACTTGGTGCTGCCGTGGCTATGGCTGTCGTGGTCGTGAGAGTGACTCATTTACAGTGCTCCCATCAGGTAGACGAAGGTGAACACGCAGATCCACACGATATCGAGGAAGTGCCAGAACAGACTCAGGCACATGATGCGCGGACGCGTCATGTCAGTCAGGCCCTTGGTGGACAGCTGGATCAGCATGATCGCCATCCACAGCAGACCGAAGCTCACGTGCAGGCCGTGCGTGCCGACCAACGCGAAGAAGGAGGACAGGAACGCGCTGCGATCCGGCCCCAGGCCTTCCACGATCAGGTGATGGAATTCATAGATTTCCATCCCGACGAAGCCTGCACCACAGGCGAAGGTGACCAGCAGCCAGCCAATGACCTGCTTGACCTTGTCCTTGTGCATGGCCAGCACGGCCAGGCCATAGGTGAAACTGGAGAACAGCAGCAGGAAGGTTTCGACCAGGACGAAGTCCAGCTCGAAAATGTCCTTGCCACCCGGGCCACCGGCGGTGCCGTTGTGCAGCACGCCGTAAGTCGCGAACAACGAGCCGAAGATGATCAAGTCACTCATCAGGTACACCCAGAAGGCGTACATCTTCGTGCCGGTCATATCGTGATGTTCGTGATCGTCGTGGCCGTCATGCGCGGCCACGTGTTGGTTAGTCATCGTATCTGTTGCCATGATTACGCCTGCATCTCCACCTGTTTATGGTGTTCGGTTTCGATCCGCTTCACTTCCTCAGCGGGCACGTAATAGTCGATATCCTCGTTGAAGATCCGACCCATGAAGGCCGCGAACATACCCAGGGCGCCGACGCCGACCAGCCACCAGATGTGCCAGACCAGGGCGAAGCCAAACACGATGCTGAAGGCACCCATTACCGGACCGGCAACCGTGTTGCGCGGCATGTGGATGTCCTTGTACTCAATCGTTTCCGGATCAGCCAGCTGCGCCTTACCCTGATTCTTCTGCTTGTCTTCCCAGAAGTTATCGATCGAGTGGATCTCAGGCAGATGCGCGAAGTTGTAGTACGGGGGCGGTGAAGACACGGCCCACTCCAGGGTACGACCACCCCACGGATCGCCGGTGACGTCCTTGTTCTTCTCGCGATCGCGGATACTGACGATCAGCTGGATCGCGGTGCAGGCAATGCCGCACAGGATCAGGACCGCGCCGAACCAGGCGACGATCATCAGCGGCTGCCATTCGTCGTTGGCGTAGGACTGCATGCGACGGACCGCACCGTAGAAACTCAGGATGTACAGCGGCATGAAGGCCACGTAGAAGCCGACCAGCCAGAACCAGAAGGAGCGTTTGCCCCATTTCTCGTCCAGCTTGAAGCCAAACGCTTTCGGGAACCAGAAGGTGTAGCCGGCCATCATGCCGAACACCACGCCGCCGATGATGACGTTATGGAAGTGGGCAATTACGAACAGGCTGTTATGCAGGACAAAGTCCGCTGCCGGTACCGCCAGCATCACACCGGTCATACCACCGATGGTGAAGGTGATGATGAAGCCCAGGGTCCACAGCACCGGAGAGGAGAACTCCAGGCGACCACGGTACATGGTGAACAGCCAGTTGAAGATCTTCACACCGGTCGGTATCGCGATGATCATCGTCATGATGCCGAAGAAGGCGTTGACGTTGGCCCCCGCACCCATGGTGAAGAAGTGGTGCAGCCAGACGATGAACGACAGGACACCGATCGCCAGGGTCGCCCAGACCATGGTGTTGTAGCCGAACAGACGCTTCTTGGCGAAGGTCGAAATGACTTCAGAGAACACGCCGAATGCCGGCAGGATCAGGATGTACACCTCAGGATGGCCCCAGGCCCAGATGAGGTTCACGTACATCATCATGTTGCCGCCCATATCGTTCGTGAAGAAATGGAAATCGAAGTAACGATCCAGGGTCAGCAAGGCGATGGTCGCGGTCAGAATCGGGAAGGCCGCGATGATCAGGACGTTGGTCACCAGGCAGGTCCAGGTGAAGATCGGCAGACGGAACAGCGTCATGCCCTTGGTGCGCATCTTCATGATGGTGACGAAGAAGTTGATGCCGGTCAGGGTTGTCCCGATACCGGAGATCTGCAACGCCCATATCCAGTAATCCACCCCGACGCCGGGACTGTACTTGGCCTCAGACAGGGGCGCGTAAGCCAGCCAACCGGTCTTGGCGAATTCACCGACAAACAGGGACACGTTCACCAGCACAACGCCGGCGGCGAACAGCCAGAAGCTCAGGTTGTTCATGAACGGGAAAGCAACGTCGCGCGCACCGATCTGCAGCGGAACCACCAGGTTCATCAGACCGATCACCATCGGCATGGCGACGAAGAAGATCATGATCACGCCGTGGGCGGAGAAGATCTGGTCATAGTGCTCCGGGGGCAGGTAGCCCTCGGCACCGCCAGCGGCCATCGCCTGCTGGGTCCGCATCATGATGGCATCCGCGAAACCACGGACCAGCATGACCAGGGCCACCAGGAAGTACATGATGCCCAGTTTCTTGTGATCGATGGACGTGATCCACTCACTCCACAGATAGGTCCACTTCTTGTTGACCGTAATCCAGCCAACAAGCGCCGCGCCCACGATGGCAATCACGGCCACCGTCGACATGATGATCGGCTCGTGATAGGGAATCGAATCGAGACTTAATTTTCCGAACATATGCTTACTCCGCTGCCTCTGCGCTCATGCGCTCGCCATGCTCTTGTTCACCGGTTTCACCATGCTCATCACTGATGCCCTTGCGGAAGCTGTTGAGAATGTTGTTGTAAAGATTCGGTGAAACCTTCGAGAAGTATTGAACCGGCACGTCTTCGCTCGGCTTGGCCAGTTCCTGGTAACCGTCGTCAAAGGACAGGGTCTTGGACGACTCGTCCTTGACTTTCTGTACCCATGCCTTGAAGTCTTCCTCGGACAGGGAATGCGTCGGGAACGTCATCCCGGCGAAACCGGCGCCACTGTAGTTGGAAGACTTGCCCTGCCATTCCCCTGTTTCGTTGGCAATCAGGTGCAACTGACTGTCCATACCGGCCATGGCATAGATCTGCGTACCCAGTTCCGGCACCCAGAAGGAGTTCATGACCGAACCGGAGCTGATGTGGAAACGGATCGGCGTGTTGGTCGGAATCGCCAGCTCGTTAACGGTGGCAATCTTTTGTTCCGGATAGATGAACAGCCACTTCCAGTCGAGAGAGACCGCCTGGATTTCCATCGTCTCCTTGCCGTCTTCGGAGGCGATTGGCTTCATCGGGTTGAGGCTGTGAGAGGTGATCCAGGTGAGAATCGCGAGGACGACGATGATCACGCAGGGAACCAGCCAAACCACCACTTCGATCGCAGTGGAATGCGCCCAGTTCGGCTTGTAGGTCGCCTCTTTGTTGCTTTCGCGATAGCGGTAAGCGAAGAGCAGCGTCATCACGATTACGGGGATAACGACAATCAGCATCAAAGCGAAAGCCGTGATGATCAGGACCTTCTGTTCCTCACCGACCTGCCCCTTTGGATCCATCAGCGCCGAGCTACAACCCGACAACAGCAATGGCAAAGCGGCTAGTAGTACAGCGCCCAAGACGCGTAAATAGCTCTTCTCTCTCATTTTTCAACCTCATTAGAGCAAGGGCAGGCCAGGGCCTGGCGGGCAAGCTCATATGTAGCTATCAATGGATTACGGAAGTTTCAGGAATCTATAGCGGACAGTGCGGCCAGTCAGGCCCGACTGCGTGCAGGTGAAGCCTGACTCCATGCAGAAATCGGCGCCAATAGTGGAGTAGCTCACAGTCGGATTCCACCAGCAACTTGACCTACATCATGCAGAGACAATTGACGGCAGCGATTCTCCCAGTTAGTCAAGGGAATCAGCAACATCGCCTGACGCGACACATCCGCTGAAATCGCCGAATAGTCAGACAGACTGTCCGTCATATGACGGATTATCCTTAACGGATTGTCATGTCCGCCTTATGTCTCCAACCAGAACCGCTGCATTGACGCCGACATCAACATTGCGACACTGATCACTCCCTCAGCGGGGCGAGATTCTATCACACCGTTCATGTGGCTCCACGCCCCACCCAACCCTTGACCCTTTAGTGGCTCCAGGGTTTTAGGGTGAGGGCTACTGCGGGTGATAACGCGCTGGATGCCGTCAACACGGGCCGTAACGGGCCTCAGACTATATGAGAGCGCGGCACAGCCCCGGACGGATCACGCGCCATTGGGACGCGACATCCCCGCGACACTTTGTCGCGCCCGAATGGTCTGCAACACTGGGAAGCCTTATCGGATAGCCACTTCCAGTCGCTAAGGAGGTTGTTTTGAGCGGATTCGAGATGATTGCCTGGTTCTTCATTGTCCTGGGACTACTGACAGCCGCCGCCATTGCGCTTGATGTCAGACGCCATCCCCAGCATATGGCCATCATGAACATCACCTGGCCCGTGACCGGCCTCTACTTTCCGGTCGTTGGCTGGTGGCTCTACAAACGGATCGGCCTGAAAGGCCATGGCGACAAGCCATTGTGGCAGGGCGTTTTCGTGTCCACCACCCATTGCGGGGGCGGCTGCACCCTGGGGGATACGGTCGCGGCACCGCTGATGACCTTGTTGGGCGCAACCCTCTTTGGCTCGGCGCTGCTCGGACACTTTGCCGGCGAGTTCGTGGGCGCCTATCTGTTCGGCATCCTGTTCCAGTTTCTGCCCATCATGAGCATGGGCCACGGCAACTGGCGTAGCGCGCTGAAGGATGCGATTAAAGCCGACACCTTGTCGCTGATTGCTTTCGAGATCGGCATGTTCGGCTGGATGGCCATCGCTGCGGTCCTGTGGCTGGGCATGGAGCCCCGCCCCGACACCCCGCAGTTCTGGTTCATGATGCAGATCGGCATGGTACTCGGCTTCGCCACCGCCTACCCGGCCAACTGGTGGTTGGTCCAGCGGGGCGTGAAGCACGCCATGTAGCCCCGCCCCTTCAGGAGCGCCTGTCGTCGGACTCTTTTTCCTCGTCCGGCGACAGGTAATACTCGCTTTCCTCAAAGGGCTTGGCTTCGGGATTCTCAACGTCATTCTTGCGCCGGCCGCGGTAGAGCCAGATACCGACCACGATCGCCACAATAAGCACGATAATCCATTTCATCCGCCAAGCCTCCGCAAACCGTTGCTCATACCTCTGTTTAACGCCAGATTGTCAGCGCCGTCAACCACCAACAGACTGTGCGTACACTTAATGGCAAGCAGAAAATCTATCGGATGGCCTAAGCCATTTTCTCCAGCATCGCCGCCATCATCTCGTGAATCTTGTTTACTGCCTTCAGCGGTCGGACCATCACCTTGAAGTCCACGATTCGCCCCTCGCCGTCGCAGCGGATCATGTCGACGCCGTTGATCTGGATGCCTTCCAGTTCGGTGGTGAATTCCAGAACGGCGTTGTTGCCGTCAAGCACTTCGCGGGTGTAGTGGAAATGCTCGTTGTTGAGCGTGTGAAGGGCGGCAGTGAGGTAGAGCTTGGTGATCGCCTTGCCTTCCTGGGGCGTGTGCACCACCGGCGAGTGAAACTTCACCTCATCCACCAGAAGATCGTCCAGTGCCTGTGGGTTGCGGGCTTCGACCAGGTCGTGCCAACGTTTGATGGTTGTTGTGATCATGTCTGTGGTTTCCGTATCCGATGCCGTTGCCCTGTCCTGTGCAACCGGCCTATTAAAGTCAGGCCCGTTTCGGCCAACCCGATAAAGATACGAGTACAAACCGAAAGTTACAAAGCTCATCTTGTAGCCCGGCCTGTGTTTTTCCAATACTGACGCCACGATCCGGATCCATCGGGACCGCTCCGACAGCGGTCCCCGGCAGCTTCAAAGGAATCACACAGTGGCCACTCCCATCGACAAGTACCTCAATGTACTGGCAAAACACGACGGCTCCGATCTTTACCTGAGCACGGGCGCGCCGCCCAGCGCCAAATTCCAGGGCACGCTCAAGCCGCTGTCGCAGCAGACGCTGACGGCCGGGCAGGTCGAGGCCATCGCCATGGAGTTGATGGACGCCGAGCAGAAGCAGATCTTCGCCAACGAGCTGGAGATGAACCTGGCGGTATCAATCGCCGGTGTAGGCCGCTTCCGGGTGAACATCTTCAAGCAGCGCAATGAAGTCGCCATCGTCGCACGGAACATCAACACCGAGATCCCCAAATTCGAGGATCTTGGCCTGCCGCCGGTCCTCAAGAAGCTGGTGATGGAGAAGCGTGGGCTGATCCTGTTCGTCGGCGGCACCGGCTCGGGCAAGTCCACCTCGCTGGCGTCGCTGATTGACCTGCGCAATTCCTCCGTGGGCGGCCACATCATCACCATCGAGGATCCGGTGGAATATGTGCACAAGCACAAGAAATCCATCGTCAACCAGCGTGAAGTCGGGGTCGACACGCGCAGTTTCCGCAATGCCCTGAAGAACACCCTGCGTCAGGCGCCGGATGTGATCCTGATCGGCGAGATCCGCGACCGCGAAACCATGGAGCACGCCCTGGAATTCGCCGAAACCGGCCACCTGGCCATCTCGACCCTGCACGCCAACAACGCCAACCAGGCGCTGGAGCGGATCATCAACCTGTTCCCGGACGAGAAGCGCCCGGCATTGCTGATGTCCCTGGCGCAGAATATCCGCGGCTTCGTCTCCCAGCGTCTGATCCCGACCGTCGACGGCAAGCGCTGCGCGGCGGTGGAAGTCCTGCTGGGCACCAAGACGATCCAGGAACTGATCCTCAAGAACCGCCTGACCGAGATCAAGGAAATCATGGAGAAATCCGAGAACCTCGGCATGCAGACCTTCGATGCGGCACTGTTCAAGCTGCACCAGAGCGGGCGAATCAGCCTGGACGACGCCATCGCCAACGCCGATTCCCCCAATAACCTGCGGCTCAGAATCAAGCTGGAGAGTGGCGAAGCTGCGGCATCAACGGGCAAAGCCCCCGCCGCACCGGCAGCCACGGAAAAGCCCGCCAGCACCTCCAGCTTCATGGATCTGACGCTGGAAGACATCGATGACGACGAAGACGATCCGGACGCCAGCAATCCCGGCACCCTGCATCCCTGAGTCTTTCCAATCGGCGGGCCCGCCGGCCCGCCGTCGCCTCACCGTCATATCTGTCCGCTCATCATCGACCTATGGGTAGCTCCACGTAGTTGACAGTATCAACCAGCCGGCATTATGGTTGATAGTATCAACAATAAGGAGAGACCCATGTCACTCACCTCACTCGGTGAGCCGCTGCACCGACTGACCCACGCCTATCGCTCCTTCATGCGGTCGGCCGTCGTCGATGCCGGTATCGGCCTGCCGATCACTCACTTGCGTGTGCTCAAGGCGATCTGGAAGCAGGAGCGGTGTACCGCCCAGTTCATCGCCCAGCGCATGCGCCGGGACAAGGCCCAGATCACCCGGGTCCTTAATGAACTGCTGGGTGAGGGTCTGATCGTCAAAGTGGAGAATCCCGAGGACCGTCGCAGCCAGTTGCTGCGACTGACGCCCGACGGCGAATCCATGATCGACCGGATGCAGGCGGTGGAAACGATCGCCATGGACCGAATGACGCGTCATCTCAAACCGGACGACGTCGACACCTTCATCACCCTGGCAAACGTCATGGCCGACAACCTGCAGAACGCAGGAGGCGAGGCCGGGGCGACCACTACTGGAGAACCGAATCATGCCAAGACCGGCACCCCGTGAACTGGACGTTATCCGCTCCCGATATGTGACGCCACATATGCTGCGCGTCACCCTGGGCGGCGACAATCTGGCCGGCTTTCCCGAAGAGCAGGACAGTGCTTACATCAAACTCCTGTTTCCCCAACCCGGCGACGGGCAACCGCTTATGCGCACCTACACCATCCGCGAACAGCGGCCCCGGGAACTGGACGTGGATTTCATGATTCACGACACCGATGGGCCGGCCTCCGTATGGGCCCAACAAGCCCAACCCGGCGACCGCATTCTGGTCGGCGGCCCCGGCGCCCGCAAACTGATCAACCCGGAGGCCGACTGGTTCCTGCTGGCCGGCGACATGACCGCCCTGCCGGCGATCAGCGTCAACCTGGAGACGATGCCTGCAGATGCCCGCGGCTATGCCGTGATCGAAGTGCTCGACGAGGCCGACATCCAGCCACTGACGCACCCGGAAAACGTGGAACTGCACTGGGTGATCAATCCGGAGCCGGATCCGCGGGGCAAGGTGATTGTCGATCGCATCCGGCAGCTGGACTGGCTGGACGGTGAACCGTCGGTGTGGGCCGCCTGTGAATTCAGCGGCATGCGCAACCTGCGCCGCTATTTCAAGCAGGAGAAAGACGTGGGTCGCCGCAACCTGTATGTGTCCAGCTACTGGAAAATCGGCATCAGCGAGGACCAGCACAAAGTGGCCAAGCGCCAGGACGCCGAGACCGAAGACGCCTGACGGTCAGGCGTCCTGCTTGAGGTGGGGCGCCAGAATCGCGTGCAATTCGGGCCGATTCTGCGCGATCTCCGCCTCGGAAAGACCTTCCAGCGAATGGGGGTATTTCAGCCAGGCATCGGTTTCGTGGATGAAATAATGCGGCGCCCAGCCCACCTCGTTACGATCAGGCTTGTAGTAGGGCACGGCAACGCGGATGTCGTGCGGCGTGTTCAGGCGCGCCCGTTGGCGCAGCTCGCCGATGATCGCTTCGACGGAACGGCCGGTATCGAAGACGTCGTCGACGATCAGCAGGGAATCTTCGTGGGTGACGTGTTTGACCAGATAGTTGAGGCCATGCACCCGAACCGTCTTACTCTGCTGATCAATGCCGTGGTAGGACGAGGTGCGGATGGCGATGTGGTCCGTCTCGACACCGTGGTAATCCAGAAACTCCTGCACCGCGATACCAATCGGCGCACCACCGCGCCAGACGGCAATCATGAAGGTAGGACGGAAACCGGAGTTGAGAACCTGAGCCCCCAGCCGGAAGGCATCCTCCAGAAGGCTCTGCGCACAGATGTACTGTTTGTCTGCCATGGCACCACAACTGCTTGGATGATGGCGCCATAATCCCATTAAACCGCCGTTCGCGGCAAACCGTCAGTCGACAAGGACGCTGCTCCGACCGGGGGCTGGTGTCCGTTGGTGCCGACGATTAACCTATACGTCCCGGATGCGATACCATCCGGTCCTGATCCAATCCGCCATCATCGAGCCACCATGACCCAAACCACTCCGAAGCCCGCCCGTTCCCGTCGTTTCCTGCAGGAAGCCGACCTGATCGAAGACGCCTTCCGGTTGGGGGTCCAGGTGTTTGAAAGCGGATTCCGGCCCAACTTCATCGTCGGTCTGTGGCGGGGCGGCAGCGCCATCGGCATCTACGTACAGGAATGCCTGCAAACCCTGGGTGTGGCCACGGACCACATTGCCCTGCGCACCTCCTATCGCGGTATGCATGATTACGACGCCATGGTGGCCTCACCGCAGGAAAACATCCGCGTGCACGGTACCCACTATTTGCTGGACAACCTGAACCACGACGACCGCCTGCTGATCGTCGACGACGTGTTCAGCACCGGCTACAGCATCGCCGCCGTGCTGGAGCGACTCAACAGCCAGCTCAAACGCAACATGCCGCAGGACACCCGGATCGCCACGCTCTACCAGCGCCCGGGCGCGAACCGGACCGGGCTCAAGCCGGACTTCTGCCAGCACACCTCGGAAGACTGGCTGGTGTTTCCCTACGAAATGAACGGCCTGAGCCGTGACGAGATCGACGCCCAGAAGCCCTTCCTGGGCGCCATCCTGGACAGTGTGAAGACTGGCGAGTAGCGATCCGGTTCAACACCAGACACAGCAGAGCGGAATCACACACCACCCGCCTCTTGCCATATAGTCCATATGTAAACTATATTTGATTCACATGTGAACTGGATGGCCCGCCATGGATCAGCGACTCTTCTACCTGCTCAACAGCGCCCGCCAGCGCGTCTACAACTATGCCGACCAGCAAACCGAGAACGGCCTTGAGATTTCGGTCACCCAACTCGGTGCCCTGCTGCTGATTGCCGGTAATGAAGGCTGCCTGCTGAAAGACGTGGCCAGCGGCCTGCACCTGAACAACTCCGCGCTGACCGGGCTGGCCAACCGGATGATCCAGCGGGAACTGATCGAACGCCGTCCCTGCGAAACGGACGGCCGGGCCGGACGGCTCTACCTGACCGACCGCGGCCGCCAGAAGATCGAAGCCGCCAAACCGCTGGTCCGACAATTCAACGACACCATGAGCGCCGGCTTCACCGCCGAGGAGATGCAGGTGGTCTACCGCTTCCTGAATCACCTGGTCGACGACTTCTGAGGCGTGGGAGAGATCAATGACTATGCATGCACCCATCGAGACGGAACGACAGGATCTGGCACTGACCACTCCGGCCGGCTACGGCATACAACTACGCCTGTTTGAGTGCCCGGAGCCCCGCGCCGTGGTGATTATTGCCGGCGCCATGGGCGTGGGTCAGCACTGCTACGAGAAGTTCGCCCGCTTCCTGCAGGCCGAGGGCTTCAGTGCAATCACCTTTGACTACGCCGGCACCGGAGCCTCCCTGGAGGGCGCCATGCGGGATTGCCCGGTACGCGTCACCGACTGGGGCGAGCAGGACTGCCGAAGCGTGATCGACTTTGCCCGCAACCGCTATTCCGGTCGGCCCTGCCTCTGGATCGGCCACAGCGTGGGCGGGCAATTGCTGGGCATGACACCTAACGTGAACGATCTGGATCAGGCCATTACGGTTGCCTGCGGCAGCGGCTACTGGTGGGAAAACTCACCGCCCACCAAACGCATCGCCTGGCTGCTCTGGTACCTGATCGCCCCGGTGAGCGTGGCGATCGTGGGCTATTTCCCCGGCAACCGCCTGAAGATGGTGGGCGACCTGCCGCCCAACGTGATCCGCCAGTGGCGCCGCTGGTGCCTGGACCGGGAGTACGCCGTCGGCGCCGAAGGGCCGGCCATGCGCGAACGTTTTGGACAGGTGACGATTCCAATGACTGCGATAGCCTTCACCGACGATGAAATGATGTCCCGGCGCAATACCGAATCGCTCCACGGCTTTTACCGTAACGCGGACGTCACGATCCGGCGGATCGAGCCGGACGATATCGGCGAACGTCAGATCGGACATCTCGGCTGGTTCCGCGAGCGCTATCGAGAGTCCCTCTGGCAGGGCGTACTGCTGCCTCTGCTCACGAAAGGTCCGGCGGCAGTGCCCGAATAAAAACCAACCTGTGCTACTGTTTCCGCGACACAATGACGCAGGACTACCGTGAAAACAGCAGCAACGACGCGCCTGAAAGCGGGTAGAATGGCCGCCATGGAGTGGCTTACACAATCCCAGACCGGTTTTCGCCAGGCATCCCGCTACCTGTTGACCATGCGTGTGGCCATCGTCGCCATGCAGCTGGTCACGCTGGCGGTCACCCAGGCGGTGGCCCCCAGTTTCTACAGTACCGAGGCGCTGCTGCTGTGCCTCGTTTACGGCGTGTTCACCACCCTGATCTGGCTCTGGTTCCGGCAGCGTCCACCGCGTCACGCGCTCACGGTCACCGCCACCCTCGTTTTCGACCTGGTCCTGATCGGCACCTGGCTGCTGAAGACCGGCGGCTACACCAACCCATTAACCCCTGCGCTACTGCTGCCCATCGCCTTCGGCATCCTGCTGGTCCCGTTGCGCCACAGCATCGTACTGACAGGACTGACGATTACCGCCTATGCGGTGGAAATTCTCTGGCGCTCGCCGGTGCTGCCCAACGAAACCAACTCACACCTGCCGGACCTTTACCTGCTCGGCATGTGGGTGGCTTTCTCGTTGACCGCCGGCATCCTCATGCTGGTGGTCGGTTCGCTGGCCCGGCAGATCCGCGAACAGCAGGCTCAGCTGTCGGAAACCCGGGAGAGCCGCCTGCGGGACGAACAGATCATCGCTCTGGGTCTTTCCTCGGCCACGGTCGCTCATCGGCTGGGCACACCGCTGAACACCATGACGTTGCTGGTGGATGAGATGCGAGCCGAAGCCCCGCAGTTGGGGGATGACCTGAACATGCTGGAGGAACAGCTGCAGCTGTGTTCGGGCCACCTCAAGCAGCTGTCCACCGCCGCGATGCAGGTGCGGACAGCGCAGCTGGAAACCCTTACGGTGCAAGACTGGCTGGCGCGCCTGAGAGAGTCTGCCACACTGCTCTGGCCGGCCAGCCGCATTGGCTGGGAACAGCCGTATCCCGAGGCGCGGGTCGCTGTGGACGCCACGCTGGATCAGGCCGTGCTCAACTTGGTTGCCAACGCCCTGACCGCCAGCCCGGAATGGGTCTCCATTGGCGCCCAGGTGACCGGGCCGGATGGGGTCGAGATTGTCGTTCGCGATCATGGCAAAGGGTTGGACATTAGCGAGCAGGGCAGTCCGGGCGATCACGTCGTCAAGTCGGAGCGCGGCCTTGGCGTGGGCCTGTTCCTGTCCAATGCCACAATCCAGCGCCTGGGCGGGGCCCTCAAAGCCTTTACCACCGACGAGGGCACGACGATGATCATCGAACTGCCGCAAGCCGGGAAAGTCATAAGAGGAGAGTGAGATGAGCAAACCGCGTGACTGGCTTCTTGTCGACGACGATGTCGCTTTCCTGCAGGTCTTGCAACGCTCGCTGACCCGGCAGGGCATCCGCACCACCACCGCCAACACTGGCGAGCAGGCGCTGGACGCCCTGGCGGAGACCGAATTCGAGCGCTGCGTGCTGGATCTGAACCTCGCCGGCGAGAGCGGCCTGCAGTTACTGCCCGAACTGCTCGTACGGCAGCCGGATCTGGAAGTGCTGGTGCTCACCGGCTACGGCAGTATCGCCACCGCCGTGGAAGCCATGCGGCGCGGCGCCATCAACTACCTTTGCAAGCCCATCACGGCCAGTCAGCTGATGGGCGGCTTTGAACCCGTGGCGGATGAGCCCAACCTGCGCATGGCGCCGCCATCGGTGGAAGAAATGGAGTGGGAACACATCCAACGGGTCCTGAACGAACACGACGGCAACGTCTCCGCCACCGCCCGCGCGCTCAACATGCACCGGCGGACCCTGCAGCGGAAACTGCAGAAGCATTCGCGCTGGCGGGACTGAACCTCACAGCGTGAACTAGACGTTTTCGCCGCCACCATTGATGAACGAGAACAGCTCCACGTCCGAACGCCGCTGCCAGCCCAGACGATGCCAGAAGGCTTCTCCCAGCGCGTTGGTCCGCAGGATCATGACGTGTGACTTGATAATCCCCGCCTGCTGCAACGCCTCAAGGCAATTGGCCACCAAACGGGAGGCAATGCCCTGGCGGCGATGGTCTTCCGCAACCGCCAGATGCTGGATATACCCCCGCTTGCCATCATGGCCCGCCATAATCGTGCCGACGATGCGTCCGTCATCCAACGCCACCCAGCTCAATCCGGGATTACGCTCCAGATAGCGGGCGATGCCTTCCCGCGAGTCGGCATCGCGAAGCCGAACGCCGGCGGTGTCCTGCCAGAGCTGAATCGCGGCATTGTAGTCTTCTATCGCCATGGGGCGGTATTGCATCGAATATTCTCCAAATCATCCTTTCCCGTATCGATTCCGGAGCGATCCGAGCCATGGCAGATACGTTGGCAAAATCTCAATGATAAATCGAAACCAGGTTACCAAGCCGGCAACTAGCAGTATCAGAAATAAAGTGGCATCGGCCAGATTATTAGCAGTAACCGATGGCGGATCGGATGCCGAAATGCGCAATAGCGAGAACATCGAATGCGGCGTACTACAAACAGCCGCGACGTAACCTGGGTCACCGTGGTAGGTATAGATGGGCAGATAACATGCAGTGCCACGGCCTGGATCCGGCACCACCGAACCTGGAGAGGCCCACTGTGCCATCAGACCGATAACCAGCAACACGATGTAGAACATCAAGACGAGCCGAAACCACTGCTTGATTTTTTTCAAGGCGAATCCCTCGCTCTGTTATCGAGTCGGCCACCCGACTATTCTGTGAGTTCCGTTGGCAGATCGAGCTCCTGATCGACACCGCCAAACAGCGAACGCGATGAGGCGCCGCAGGATTCCCAGCAAGTCCACACAGAGGATTAACCCGGCTGCCTTTACGGTTACTGGCTGGCGTTGAGGTATTTACTGGCTCGGAACCCCTGAAACAGGGTGAATAGGCTCACCCCAAGCAAGAGTATCGACGGTGTCGGCGCCGAGGCGGTTATCAGCCCATAAAAGCCCATCAACCCGAACACAATGCCGCCGATCACGTACGCTCCAGGCGAATACCCGAAATCATAGTCCAACGGGTATTTCGCCAGTTGGGCGCCAAGCTCAATGGGACGTGCCAGTTCTTCGGCTTTGCCGCGCGCGAACCGATTCACTTTGTGCCGGGAGAATGACCAGTAGACAATTTCTTCGCTGGGCAAAGCCAGTACCCGGAAAGCATTGCATCCGGCGGCATTCACCTTGGTAATCCGCAGCCCTGTGACGCCATCGAGGCTTTCAAGCACCGTCGTTCCATCGACAAATCTTTTCCGTTTCATCCACAACCTGTCTTCGTCTATTTCCATTGGGATTGCAGTTTACCGATTACTGCCCCCGGACCGTACCAGCACCCAAAAGGCCAGGGCAGCCATGGCCAGCTCCAGCATCAGGTAAGTGACCATGGTCTGACTGGCCACGCCGTCGATGACCAGCCCGACGCTTCGCCCGCCGGCCATGCACAGCATCAGGATGACCACACCCAAAACGCCAAGGCGCAGCGTTTCCGTTTTCAGGGTCAGGATTAACAGCACGATTCCGATACCCAAGGACATGCCACCATAAGTCGCGCGCATGTCGGTCAGGCCAGTCGCCGAGGCAGGGATTTCACCGGTAACCATCCTGGATAGCGTTTCAGGCAATGCGATGAAGGCGATGCCATAAACAGCAAATATGGCGGCATTCAGTCGAACGAACGCAGCTTCAAGACTCATCGGATGTCACCTGACCAATCAATACGGCCTCCTCACTGATGCATGACATGGTTAACACCTTTTCCATGCCCACAGTGGCCTCCTCGTATTTCTTTATTTCGAAGCCCAGCTTCCTGTAAAACGTCGTAGCCGGGCTGGAATGAAAGGTTCGCAGCCGGAGCTTGAACAGATTTCTATCCCGTGACATTTGCTCGACTTGCCGCATGACCCAGGATCCAATGCCTTTTCCCTGATGGGCCGCCACGATTTGAAGATCTCTGATGTACGTACACGTATCGTCCATCACCAGCGACACGTAGCCGGCTCGTGAACCCTCAGACTCTAAAATCAGAGGGATGGCCTGCGCCCAGTTTTCGCGAAATCGATCCGGATCCCAGTTCATTCCATACTCCCGGAAATAGGGATCCATATTGTGGATAACCAGACTTTCGGCAAAGGGGATATCCATCTCAGTTGCTGAAACAAGCTTCACGGCGTTTCCTTGCTGGGCGATTTGTACCGAACGAATGCCGCCTTATTCCTCACAAAACCGCTTCAACTGCTGCAACACGTGCGCCCAGGCGAAGTTGTTGAAGCCCAGGAACTCGCTGCGCTCGTCGTAGTCGGTCTGGAAAAAATTCAGCGTACACAGGCGGGTGGAGTCGAAACCGGGATAGGCGCGCAGCACCCGGGTGGCGGGGGTTTCGGCTTCGGTGATTTCAAAGATGAAGTGCGTGCCCGTCCAGGCGGACGCCGGGCTGCTCGGCGGGTGGCGGCTTATGCACTCCCATTCCACCCATTGATCCCGCACATCCACGACCACACGCATCTGGACCACGCCGTGCTCGGGCCCGGGATCGTGCTCCAGTATCACCCCGTTTGGCGTATGCTGCACCGTCTGCCGATCCCACCATTCGCCGATCAGTTCCGGGTCGGTGAGGGCTTTGTAAATAATCCGCGGCGGCGCTTCTATAGCGAGCTGGTGATGAACCTTCATGACCTCCCATTCCTCCTGGATGGCCTGATCACCGGTTCTGCCCAGGCTTTTCGACTGCTCACCGAAAAGCCGTTTATCGCCAGCTCGCGTGTGTCACTGAATCCAGAAACCGGCAATGTCATCGTCCCGCAGCGCCATCTTGATCAGGTTGTCGTCTTTCTTCTCACTGTAGACAATCTTCCACAGGTATACCTTCAAACCGGCCTGATTCAGCGCGCCCAGATAGGTCGTCTCGTAACCCGCCTGCAACGGACCGCCCAGGGCCTGTGCGACCGAATGGAACTGTTCTTTCTCCAGGGTCTGGCGGAAGTGCGCGTCGGCATGCTCGACGAAACCGGCGTAATCGTCGGCCGCGATGGCTTTTAACTGACCGTCAAGCAAGGCCTCTGTGGCGGCACTGGGCCGGCCGTCAGCAAGCGCACCGAACGAGACGAGAGCGAGGGCCATAACGGCAATGCGAAATGAACGAATCATGGTCTGGAATCTCCTTTTCCGTTAGTCAATACCGGGACGACGGCCCCGGTTCTCCGATCACCTTAAACCAGACGGGGCACTAAATCCCCAACTGC
The DNA here is from genome assembly GCF_003789045.1 of Marinobacter sp. R17. Classification (NCBI taxonomy): domain Bacteria; kingdom Pseudomonadati; phylum Pseudomonadota; class Gammaproteobacteria; order Pseudomonadales; family Marinobacteraceae; genus Marinobacter; species Marinobacter sp. R17. The sequence continues at coordinate 183,635 of NZ_RHGZ01000004.1, forward strand.
AGCCCGATCTCGATCACCCGTCCCGCCGGAATCCGGTACAGCGAGGTCTCATGCAAGGTGTTGCGGACCATGAAGGCAAACATCCGGTCCCGCCAGGCCATCATACCGTCCTTCTTGCGGTCGGCGATGACCGAGGTGCGCCCCACGAAATAGGTGGTTTCGTTCAGGTCGATCGGCAGATTACGGTGCTCGATGCAGTAGGCCAGGTCCGACGGAATGTTGAAGCCCTGCATGAACCCGTAATTCAGGATGACCTCATAAAGTCCCTGGCCGCAATCCTTGATCTCCCAGCGCTCGTCGTTGGACACCCGCGGATCCCGCGTTACGTTCACATGCACGATCACGATCTTCTCATGCAGCAGTTTATTGAGGTTCAACAGTTGCATCATCGATCGCGGCACTTCCTCGGCCCGCGCCGTAAAGAACACCCCGGTGCCGGGCACACGGTGGGGCGGATCGTGTTCCAGCCGGCCCAGCAGTGTCTCGACGGAAACCGTGTTCGCCTCGTAGGATTGCACCAGCAATTCGCTGCCGCGCCGCCAGGTGACGATCACGGTGAAAATCGCCGCCCCCATCGCCACCGGGAACCAGCCGCCGCGGGGAATGGTTTCCGCATTGGCGGTCAGGAACGCCACGTCCACGCTCAGGAACACCAGCAGGAAGAAGCCTGCCTTGGCCAGGCTCCAGCCGCCGCGCTCCCGGGCCACATTGAAGGCGAGAATGGTCGTCACCAGCATGGTGGCGTTGACGCTGACGCCGTAGGCGGCAGCCAACCCTTCGGAAGACTGGAAGGTCACCACCAGCGCCAGGGCGGCCACCATCAGCAGCCAGTTGATGCCCGGCATGTAGATCTGGCCGTGGGAGTGTTCGGAAGTCTGGTGCACCTGCAACCGCGGCACGAAACCCAGTTGCACAGCCTGCCGGGTCAGGGAGAAGGCGCCGGTGATCACCGCCTGGGAGGCGATGATGGTCGCCGCCGTCGATAGCCCCACCAGCGGGAACAGCGCCCAGTCCGGCGCCAGATGAAAGAAGGGCTGCAGCGTGCCTTCCGGCTTGTCCAACAGCAACGCGCCCTGGCCGAAGTAGTTCAGCAGCAGGGCTGGTAGCACAAAGCCAAACCAGACCAGCCGGATCGGGGTCGGTCCGAAATGGCCCAGGTCCGCGTAGAGCGCTTCGCCGCCGGTCACCACCAGGAAAACACCGATCAGCACCAGGAAACCGGGCAGCCGGTTTTCGATCATGAACTGGACCGCGTACCAGGGCACCACGGCCTTCAGGACTTCCGGGTGCGCCACGATGCTGTTGATACCCAACACCGCCAGCGTCAGGAACCAGGCCACCATGATTGGCCCGAACAGCGTGCCCACCTTGGCGGTACCGTGCTTTTGCACCGCAAACAGGATCACGAGGATGGTGACCGTGATCGGCAGCACGTAGCTCTCCAGCGACGGCGCCGCCACCTCCAACCCTTCCACGGCACTGAGTACGGAGATCGCCGGTGTCAGCATGGTGCCGCCATACAGCAGCCCGGCCCCGAACAGGCCCAGCAACACCAACGTGCGGCGGGAACGGCTCTCCTGATTACGATCCGGCCGCAACAGGGCGAGCAGTGCGAAAATCCCGCCCTCGCCATGGTTGTTGGCGCGCAGGATAAACACCATGTATTTCAGGGAGATCACAATGATCAGCGCCCAGAAAATCAGCGACAGGATGCCGAGGATATTGGCCTCGGTGATGGGGACCGGGCTCACCCCGCGAAAACATTCACGCAGCGCATAGATCGGGCTGGTGCCGATATCGCCATAGACGATCCCCAGCACCGCCAGCCCGACCGCCGCGCGGCCGGGCTTCGCAGCCTCTCCGGATTCAGCCATGCTCAGTCCTTGTGATACGAGAAGGTCGCCGGGGCTGATGCCCCCGGAATGCTTCTATAGCGTAGCAGTCGCCAGCACAGGTGATCGATCCGCAACATGACCGAGTGAACCGGCCCCACCGAAAGATCCGGTTCTCATCTTTTCCAGCGACTGAGGCTATACTGTTCAGCGGCCGGAATCAGACCGCTGGCCGCCGGGGGACGCGGGTTGTCCCGCAGGACGACGCAGACGTAACGAGGATGTCCCCTATGATGACGTTGACCCTGAGGGCCAAGGTGCTGGCTGCGCTGTTGCTGAGCAGCCTGGGCGCCGTGCTGGTGGTGGCCCTGGTCACACCCTGGCTGATGGAACACCGATTCCTGGGCCAGGCCCGCAACACCCACTTCGACCACTTCACCCACCTGATCGAGCGCTACCAGCAGATGCCCGGGGCGTTGCCCTGGGGCAGTCGCGATGCCGCGCTGGATCTATACCACCGTATTATCGAAGTGGACAAGGCCAGGCACTCACAACGCCAGGCACAGGGCCCGGCCGGTCGAAGGCCGCCGCCAGGTTTTCCGCCCCCGCCCGGTTTCGGGCTACCCGGCCGGCAGCAGGGCGATCCCTTTGCCTCACAGGACATGCGATTCGTGCTGGCCGACACTGAAGGCTACGTCTTCCATCCGTTCTTCGACTACCAGGCCGGCCAGAAGCTGACCTGGCTGGAGCGCCTGCGGGCCGATGAGTTGACGCTCAACGGCCAACCGGTGGGCTACGCGTTGGCCGCCGGCACGGCACCGGAAACCGGCCTCGACGACAGCTACCGCACGCTGCTTTACCAGAGCCTCGCCGTCGCCGGCGGTGTCGCGCTGGTGCTCTCGTTCCTGGTGGCGTTTTTCCTGACCCGGCCGATGCTGCGCCAGTTGCGTCACCTGAGCAACGCCGTCCACGGGATGGAACCGGGTACCCGGAGCGAGCCGATCACCGTCTCAGGCCGGGATGAAATCGCCACACTGGCCCACGCCTTCAACCGGATGAGCGACGATCTCACCGACCAGTACCAGGCCCTGCAGTCCTCCAACGCCACCATCGCCCGGCAGGCCCAGACCCTGGAAAAGCTGAGCTACACCGATGAGCTGACCGGCCTGTACAACCGCCGCTACTTCAACGAACAGTTCGACCATTGGTTCGGCGAGTGCCGGCGCGAGGGGCGCCAGCTGGCCCTGATCATCATCGACGTCGACCACTTCAAACGCATCAACGACAACTTCTCCCACCAGACCGGCGACGCCGTGCTGCAACAGATCGCCCGCCTGCTGCGCGAGTGCGTGCGCAGCCACGACATCCTGGCCCGCTTCGGTGGGGAAGAGCTGATCCTGCTGATGCCGGACACGTCTTTGGAGAAGGCGGAAGAGATCGCCGAACGCATGCGCCGACACATCGAAGAGCACAGCTGGCACCAGATCGCCGTCGGCCTGCAGGTCACCGCCAGCTTTGGCCTGACCAGCCTGCAGACCACGCAGCACGACATGCTGCGGATCGCCGACGAACAGCTCTACCGGGCCAAGGACGGTGGCCGTAACAGCGTTTGCGTGGCCTGACGGCCGATTCGGCCCGGAACGTCATTTGCCTCTAGCAAAGAAGGTCTCGTGCTTGCGGAACGGGCCGGTGTTGTTTGTGGGCTCAAAGGCGCGTAACCCGTCGACATGGCTCAGTTCTTCCACCATCTGGCGGTTGAACGGGGAGTTGGTTTTGTCGGCAATGAAATCGTGCCAGTCGACCCAGCGAGCCTCGGCAATTTCCTCCGGATCCTGGATCGCGATGTCTTCAGTTAACGGCGCCAACCGACACACGAAATAGACGTTCGACTTGCCGAACCGGAACGGGTGGCGGGTCGTGAAGCCCACAATCGAGAGAAAGCGGGCCCGAATACCGGTCTCTTCCCAGACTTCCCGCACCACGGAATCCTCAATCCGCTCCCCCAGCTCCACATGCCCACCGGGCAGCTTGAAGCCGGTCATGCCCTGTTCCCGGATCACCAGGATCTGGCCCCGATCGTTGGTGATGATCGCCCCGGCTCCCACCGTGTGGGTCGGGATAAACGGCACGAAAGTTGTCGTCGGCGCCTTCAGGATCAGCGTCAGCTCATCTTCCTGACAGTTATGGAACACGAACCCCAGCTCCGTCGCCACCGCGATCAGGTGCGAACGTCGGATCGACAGCGTCAGCCAGACGATGTTCTTCGACTCACAGCGCGAGAACGTCACGATCTCCTGCAGGGCGTCGCGAAACGCCCCGGTTTCAGCGGGCATGGCGTCGGATTGGATGATGACGCCGTTGAAGGGGTCAAGTTCGAACGCCAAAAGCAATACCTGTGATTGGATGGGGATCGGGGCAGCACCGGACAGGCAGAGCAGCCATCCGGTCATTGCTTTTCGACTTTAGCGAAAACGATTCCGTCAGGCTATGGCAACGGGCCTGAGATTGGGCGTTGCTTCAATACCCAATTTGGGTACAAAAATACCCAAAGTGGGTATTCACGCCATTTACCCGATTCCGCGCAATTTTTTACAAGACCCGACGCCAAAATCGGTAATGATAGGCCTATGGAAAGACACGAACTGACCGAAAAGGTCCGCTTTGGCATGGTGCCCGGCCCCAGCGCGGGGCAGGATATCGAGATGGTCGAGGCGCAGTACCGCACGCATACCTTTGCCCGGCATGTGCATGAAACCTACACCATCGGCCTGGTGGAAACCGGGGCCCAACGTTTCTACCGGACCGGCGCCCAGCACATTGCTGCCCGGGACGGCATCATCCTGGTCAATGCGGATGACGTCCACACCGGCGAGGCAGAAACCGAAGGGGGCTGGGCCTATCGCGCGATCTACCCACTGCCCGACCATTTTGAACGGGTCTGCAACGGTTTGCTCTGCGGCGACCGGGGCGCTCCGTACTTTCCGGAAGCCGTGGTGGAAGACGCCCAGATCGCCGCCCAGTTGCGGCTGTTCTACGAACTTCTCGACAGCCCGTCCAACCGGTTGCTGTTGGACACGGTCCTGTATGCCATCCTCAGCGGGCTGGTACTGCGCCACTCAAGAACCCGCAAACCGTTGCAGCCAAGAAGGCCCGACAAGCCGGTGCTCCAACGGGTGCGCAGCTACCTCATGGATCATCTGGAGCAGAACCTGACCCTTGATGAGCTGTCCACCGTCGCCCAGCTCAGCCCCTACCATCTGGTCCGGCAGTTCAAGGCCGAGTTCGGACTGCCGCCCCATGCCTTCCAGGTCCAGGCCCGGGTCATTCGTGCCAAGGCCTTGCTGAAGGATGGCCTGAGTCCAGCAACCGTCGCCGTCGCCTGCGGCTTTCACGACCAGAGCCACCTGACCCACAATTTCAAGCGCTGCATGGGCACCACACCCGCCCGCTACCAGAAAGCTCTGAGCAAGACCGTACAAGCCGGATAGTCGTCGCGCGGATAGCCTGTCTGCCTCAATGAATCGACAGAGGCCGGCCCGCTATGCCCGTTGCTCCCTCCGTAAGCCCCTATCGCGAAGAAAGCCCGATTCGCCAGGGTATGGTGGATATCCTGCCGCTCGCCCTCGCCACGATCCCCTGGGGTATCCTGTGTGGTTCACTGGCGGTGGACGTGGGCCTGACGGCCGTCCAGGCCCAACTGATGTCCTTGCTGGTCTTCGCGGGTGCCGCTCAACTGGCCAGCCTGCAACTGTTTGCGGCCGGCGCCTCAACCGGCTCGCTGTTGGGCACAACCGCCGTAATCAGTGCCCGGCACCTGCTTTATGCCGCCGTGTTCCGGAACGAAGTGCGCAGCCTGAATCTCCAGTGGCGCCTGGCCCTGGCGTTTGTGTTGACCGACGAAATGTTCGCCGTTGTCACCAACCGGCTCGGGCGCGGCGCCGGCTTTTGCCCGCGTCACGCCCTCAGCGCCGGATTCACCATGTACGGCGTCTGGAATCTCGCGACGCTGGCCGGCATTGTCCTTGGCCATGCCGCTCCTGATCTCGATCAGTTTGGCTTCGACTTTGCCATCGCGGCCACCTTCATCGCCATCGTCATCCCCGGCATTCGCAGCCGTCCGACGCTGCTCTGTGTTATCACCAGTGGTGTCAGTGGCGTTAGCCTGAATCATCAGGGCGTTGAGCACGGGCTGATCCTGGCCACAGGCGCCGGTATGCTGGTCGGGCTTTTGGCGTCGATGAATGGCCCGCGTCGACGGGCCTCTGTATGAACACGTTGCTCAACATTGTTCTGATGGCCGTCGTCACCTTCAGCTGCCGGTATGTGTTCCTTGCTCAAAGCATGCGATTTGAGCTGCCCGGCTTATTCCGCAGAGCGCTGGATTTCACCGCGCCGGCCGTGCTCACCGCCATGTGGGCGCCCATCGTCTTCCAGACACCACAAGGCCCGGGCAGTGCGGTATCGCCCTATCTGCTGGCTGGCCTGTGTACGATTGCCCTGAGTCTGCTGACGCGCAAAACCCTCGTGGTCGTCGGCGTTGGCATGCTGCTGTTCGGGGTGGCGCGCTGGTGGTTGTCGCAGGGCGCCGCCGTGTAGGGCTCCCATGGGCCGCTCCCGCCACACGGTAACGAAGAGGCGCTGATCGTTGACACAGGTAAAACGATCACTTTACCCTGTTCAACATGGATATTAAGACAAAACTCATCACAGCCGCCGAACAACTCTTCGATCGACACGGGTTCACCGCCACCGGAATGGACCGGCTGACGAAGGCCGCCGGGTTTTCGAGTCGGACGGTCTACAAGCATGTCGGCAGCAAGGCCGCACTCTCGGCCCTGGTGCTTTCCGAGCGTGAGCGCCGCTTCATGCAGTATCTCGACGTTCACAGTGTGGATGCGCTCTTTGCCGCACTGGAAGACTGGGTTCGGGACGAGGGCTCGCGCGGTTGCCTGTTCCTTCGCGCCTATGGCGAGACCGGGGGCGACACGCCGGAAATTGCCGAGGCCGTGACCGCGCACAAGGCCGCGTTCAGAAGCCACATTGCCAACGTGGTTGCGCAGGATGTCGGGAAGACCGGCGGTGACGCATTGACCGACCAGATCCTGGTGCTCTTCGAAGGCGCAACGGCTGCATCCGTCTATCGGGGGCCGGAAGCCATTGCGGCGGCCCGGCAAGCGGCGGCGATCCTGATCGAACAGGTGCGGCCATGAGTCCGGCATTACGCCTCGGCATCGTCGGCTTCAGCCTGATTGGCGTCTGCTACGGCTTTGCGCGCTTTGCCTTTGGCCTGTTCCTCCCGGAGATTGATGCCGATCTGGCGCTCGGCCCCGCCCTCTCGGGTGTCATTTCTGGCGGCTCGTTTCTGGGTTACTGCCTTGCGATTGTCGGGTCGGCCTACCTGACCGAACGGATCGGCGCGCGGGCCGTCGCCGTCAGTGCCGCTCTGGTAGCGGCCGTGGGTATGGCGGGCATCGCAATGGCACCCAACGCCTTCTGGCTCGCCAGCGCCGTCATGCTGGCCGGCTCCAGCACCGGTCTGGCCTCCCCACCGATGGCGGCCGCGGTCGCCGCCGCGGTGCGCCGGGACCGGCAGGATAAAACCAATTCGACGATCAACGCCGGGACCAGCGTTGGCGTGGCGCTGTCCGGACCGGTCGCCCTGGCGATTGGCGGCCAGTGGCGCCTGGCGTTTGCCGCCTTTGCAGCAGCAGCGCTCGTACTGGCAATTGCCACCGCTCGCTGTGTGCCCTCGGCCACAAGCCGTTCGGCGACCGCCGGCGTCCTGCCACCCATCAACGACGACGTCGCCCGACTGATTATGGCTGCTTTCATCATGGGCGCCGCCAGCACCGCCATCTGGTCCTTTGGCGGGCAGCTGGCCACGCTCCGGCTGGGCTGGGGCACCACCGGCATCGGCCTGCTCTGGATCGCGATCGGCGCGGCCGGGATCGCCGGGGCCGGGGCCGGTTCGCTGGTTGGACGCTTCGGCATTGACCGGGTCCACTGGGGCTTCCTGGGCGCCATGGCGGTGAGTATTCTCGCCGTGGGTTCGGGCCTGGCGACACCGGGCACGACGATCGCGGGTGGCGCGCTGTTCGGTGCCGCCTACGTGATGCTGACCGGGGTCTACCTGATCTGGGGCGTCACGGCCCTGTCAGACCGGCCGGCCACCGGATTGATGGTTGGATTTCTTACCATCGCTATCGGCCAGACCGCCGGGGCACCGCTGTTCGGGCTGCTGCTGGACGCGCTCGGCCCCAACGTCACGGCGATGATCTTTGCCGGTATCGCGATGACCGCGGGGCTGGCCAGGGTCAATAGACGGGCGCCTCAGCCGCAGTGACCGAACGCTGCTCAGTAGCCCCGAGACGGCATAACCCGATTCAATAACGGCCGCCCGTCCTTCAGGCGGCGGTAGTTCTCGACGATCTGCGGAGCAACCGACACCGGATCGGTCAGGCTGGAGCAGTGCGGTGTCAGCCGTATTTTTTCATGGCGCCAGAAGGGATGACTCTCGGGGAGAGGTTCCTGCCGGAAGACGTCGAGACGGACGCCCCGCAACGTGCCCTCGTCGAGCGCGGTCAGCAGGTCGTCGTCAACCAGGTGTTCTCCGCGGGCGACGTTCACCAGACACGCGCCGGCCGGGAGTTTGCGCAAGTTGTCCAGATTGAGAATATCGCGGGTTTCATTCGTCAGGGGCAGCAGACAGACGAGTACATCGGTCTGCGACAGAAAAGCGTCCAGCTGCTCAGCTCCGGCGTAGGCCGTAATGCCCTCGATCGTTTTCGGTGTCCGGGACCAGCCGATTACGTTGAAGCCCAGCCTCGAAAGACGAATCGCCGAATACTCACCCAACTGCCCCAAGCCCATCATACCGACCGTCGTTTCGCCGATCGGCCTCGGCGCCCGCGGTTGCCACAGCGCCTGTTCCTGCTGGGCTCGGTAGGCGTCGAAGTCCCGGAAGTAAACCATCACCGCCGCGCAGACATACTCGAACATCGACTGCGCCAGTTGCGGATCGACCAGGCGAATGACCGGCACGCCTTCAGGCAACTGCGGGTCGCTCAACACATGATCCACGCCGGCCCCCATGGAACAGATGCAGCGGAGATTCGGGTAGTCCCGCAGTACGCCTTCGGGATGATTCCAGCACAGGGCGAAGGTCACGTCGGCTTTGCGGGCCTCGTTGGGATAGACCTGGAAGTCGAGCGCCGGATCCAGGCTTTTCAGGGCGCTAATCCACGGCTCGGGATCTTTATCGGGGGCGATGATGAGGATCGTCATGGGTTCCTTGTCCTTTCCCTATGTACAGGCCGGCAACGGCATCAACCAATATTCGCACCTGCCAAGCGCTGTTTCTGCGCTCGCACAGCCTCTGTCAGAAAATCCATCAGCGCGTGAATCCGCACGACGCCCCGCAGATCCGGATGCATCAGGAACCACAGGCCGTATTGCAGCTCGGGGATGGGGCTGGTGAGTTGCACGATGTCCGGATCGCCGTCGGCGAGATAGCAGGGCAGGACCGCCAGCCCCATGCCGGAGCGCACCGCACTCAGTATGCTCACCAGGGTATCCACCCGGTAGATGCAGGCGGCCTTCAGATTGTGCTTCTCCATCCACGGGTCCAGCGCGGAATCCTGCAGCCGGGGCCCGGCGCCGATCCAGGGCTGAGAGACCAGGGACTCGACGGGCGCCCCGGGCGTCAGACCCAGACTGCGGTGCCCGTAGACGGCCTGGCCGATGGTGGTCAACGGGCGGCCGATCAGGTTCTCCGGGGGCCGGTTGGACGGGCGAATAGCCACGTCCGCCTCCCGGCGGGTCAGGTTGAACAACTGGTTGGACACGGCCACGTCCAGCACGATGCCCGGATAGCGGTGCCGGAACTCCGTGAACAGCGGCGCCAGCAGGCCCATCAGCAGAGAGTCGGTGGTGGTGGTCCAGATCTCTCCCATCGGCTCCAGATCGCGCCCCGCCACTTTGCGTTCCGCAGCCAGGGCGGCTTCGTCCATCACCCGGGCCGTGTCGGCCAGCTCCTCACCCGCCAGGGTGGGTTGGTAACCGGTCCGGCTCCGCTCAAACAGCGCTACCCCCAACCGCCGCTCGATCTCGCCCAACCGCCGGAACACCGTGGCGTGACTGACACCCAGGGTGCGCGAGGCGCCGGATAGCGAGCCCGCCGTCGCAATGGCCAGGACGAGCTCAAAGTCATTCCAGGCCAGGGCGCTGCGTGTTTTCTGCGCTTTGGATGCGGCCGGTTGGCCGGATTCACCTGTTCGTTTTTGCAAAGTAAACACTCACGTTTATGGAATGTTGTGCAACAGAGAACAAGGTTAGCATTTTCCTGAATCCACGGGATAACCAACGCCCCCTGATTGGAGGCGGCGTTAAGGAGGTCACACGATGATGGTTTCAGGACAAGCACCCTACATGCCCCGCCGCCTGGTCACACGTCAGGATCACGCCGGTGAGGAGAGGGAATCACTCAAGGAGAGCATTTCGCCCCGGTACCGCGACGGACTGGGCGGTATTGATCTGGAGCGGGTCAAACGGGATCAGCGCCGCGCCCGGCGGGAGGTCTTCCGAGCCCTGATCCGGCGTTTGAAATGAGCGGATGCCAACGAAGTCGGTCAAGAGACAAACCGGGACGACGCGGAGGAACCCCGACGTCCCGGTTTGCCGTTACCTGAATGCCGAGCAAAACTCCCGCGCTGACGCGCCGCGCGGTACCTCACCTACAGCACCCACATCAGAATAAACACGCTCACCAGAAAGACCCATCCCAAGCCTCTGTAAAACTTATGGATCGCCGCCTCGTCGGCTCCGATCTTATTCATGCCGGTGAGATTCGTGATGGCCTCGGGGAAGATAATCATCGCGGCGCCAATGCAGGGAACGGTCGAAAACAGGGCCGAGGCGCGGCGGGCCATCGCTGCAGCGATTTGAGCATCCAGGAAAACGGGCACGAAATAGATCACGATGATGATCAGCGAAAAAACGACAAGCGCCGCTTTGGGCTGCCATCCCTCGAAGTAGTAGCCCAGGTCATCCTGAAGGGTGTACCGCACATAGAGCGCGCATGCCCACAGAGGGATCGTGACGAGAATGAGAGAGACCACTATGGACAACATGGTGACCGTTCCTTGGTGAGATTATGTTTAATGTTGCGCCGTCCTGAGGCGCAGCTTGCAGACCATGCAGAATTTGGATGCTCTTTACAACGGTTATGAACGCAAAAGGAATGGTCGGAGAGTGGTGCAAGGCCGCTCTTTCTGCGTCTCACGCCAGGCAAGCCATTCATTTTAATGACCTAAAACAGTCATATTGACAAATAAGCGCAGCTTATTGACTAAATCCCACCAAAAAATCAAAATAACGAGTGGTAAGCCATATTAAGTGAATTATTAGTCAATATATTGAACGTCATAGAATGAGGTGTTCGGCCATGGCTGACGATGTCCGCACAAAAGCCACGATTGTTGCGGCGCTCAAGCATCAAATCACGTCGCTCCAGACGCTCGTGGACGATCTTGAGCACTCCACCACGCCGGATCTCCGGGAAATCCGGCATCTGCCCGATCTGCTCCAGGAGCGGCGCGAGCAGCTCAGGCTCAGCCCGGTGGAAACGGCCGAGCTGGCTGGTCTGTCGCCCAACACCTACCGGGCCCTGGAACGAGCCGATGGCAACCCGCGGCTTGAGACGCTTGAAAGCGTGGGACAGGTCCTGAACTTCAAGCTCTGGATCGAGATGGTATGAGAGCCCACGTCTACCTGCATGGCGAGCTGGCCGGAACACTGGAGAGAAAGCCCGATGGTGCCGTGATGTTCCAGTACGCCCCGGATTATCTGGCCCGGTCTCGCCCACCACTCAGCATGAGCCTGCCGCTGCAGGAAGCGCCGTTTATCACCCAGGGGCTGCCCGGCTATTTCAGCGGACTGGTGAGTGAAGGGTGGCTCAAGCGCATGCAGTCCCAGCAGCAGCATATTGATCCCAACGACCAGTTCGCCTTGCTGGTTCATAACGGCAGAGACCTGCCGGGAGCGGTGACCATTGAACTGTCAGATTTGTCTTAAGGATTCAGGCAACAAGCCGTATCACCCGGCCTGCCTGAAAACGCTCTTCGGGAGCGCGAAAGTCTCAACGAACCTTGCCGCAACACGGGGCGACCTGGTCCGTGAGATGCCGCGCATGACCCAGGGGTTTTCCATCAGTGGCGTCCAGATCAAGGCCCAGTTGAAGGTTGTTAACGAAAAACTGGAGCTGGTGGACCACGATGGCGACCTGATCCTCAAGCCCAGCCCGGAGTCTTTTGAATACGTTGCCGAAAACGAGCACCTGACCCTGACGTTGATGCGCCAGGTGGGGTTTGAAGTCCCCCCGTGTGGCTTGATCACCTTGCAGGACAGTCACCGCGTTTTCGTCATTCGCCGCTACGATCGCACCGCCGATGGCAAACGCCATCAAGAGGACGCGATGCAGGCCCTCGGAATCCGCAACGACGCGTCCGACTCCAAGTACGACGCAGCCAGTTACTCCGAAGTGCTGACGCTGACGCAGGAGCGCTGCGGCACGGCGGTTGCCGCAAGATTGCTGGATCGCCTGGCCTTTTCCTACCTGGTCGGCAACGACGACCATCACCTCAAGAACATCAGCTTTGTCCTGGGCCAACCGATCGTCCTGGCGCCCGCCTACGACGTCCTCGCCGCCAGTCTATACAATCAGGGCTGCCGGGCGATGGCGCTCAAATTCTTCCCGGACCGGGAACCGACCTACCACGCTGAAATGGGCAATGGCCATTACTCGGGATCGGATTTCGTCGAACTCGCTTCGAGTGCAAGTTTGGGAGAGAAGGCTGCCGCCAGCCGTATTCGCCGGTTGGCCGGACGAGTGGAAAAAGCAGCGCCGGACTTGATTCGATCGAGTTACCTCCCCGACGAGATGAAGGCTCGGTATCAGGCTCTGGTTTCGGAAAGGCTTCTGTTTATCGGGGTTATTTGAGGGAGTAGGAATACGCCCTCTTTGGCGGTAATTCCTGTCAAAAGAGATGCGCTCCTATAGGGGCCAGTTGGCTCCACTTCACCGCTTTGACTTTGAAGTCGGTGTTGTACTGCTGGGTTTTCTTCCCCGTGATCATTTCCGGCATCGGCTTTCTCCTGCTTGGGAGTTAGCGATGCGTGTCCACTCGACGGGGGAAGTCCACCATATACTGCTGCGCCTTGTTAAATTATTGGCGGATGAAGTACTCATTGAACTCAACATCCGATTGGTCCTGCCAGCTAACCCAGTAAAGATCTGGGCTCTCAAATGTGATGACTCCCTTACCCATGAGCCGTCAACCAACCTTCATTTGATAAGAACCTTATTTTCTCCTCGCTTGAGCACCTTGTATGGAAAGCGACCGTTTGCAGCGGTCCACTCGTAATTTTTGCCATCGATGGTAAGTGTCGTCGCCGGAGAATTTTCAATCAGTGACTGCGCTTCGTAGGTTATGGTCAATAGCCCTACTGTTTGCCGGATAAAGCTACGGGTATTGGGAGCCAACTCTTCAATATCATTTTCGGCGAGACTGACCTCTAGCCCGGATTTCTCACAGGGCATAAAAGAAAGCGGCTGAAAGTGTTAAGGTTTCAAGACCTTACCCAAGAAACCAACACCAACAGCCGCTTCCAAAATGGTACCTGAAAAACTGACCTTCACGCC
>NZ_RHGZ01000040.1:0-31125 GCF_003789045.1 Marinobacter sp. R17
CAAAGGCGCTGGCCAGCTTCAGGGTCAGGGTAAAGGGCCGGGACAGGTGCTCTTCGAGTTCAAACTCGACCACCGCAAAGGTGTCGTCCGGTAGGGTGCCGAGGCGGGCCGTGAACTGCAGGCCGGTTGGCTGAGACATGTGATTCGTCCTTGATCAGTACTGCGTTGCTTCCTGCAACCCGGCGCGGTCCTACGCCGGGCGACTACCCAAACACGAGCGCGACGGCGTTATCCGCCGGAACCGGACCCACTGCCAATCACGATACCGCCGCAGGTGACCGCATCGCCGGTCAGGGCAATGGGCTTGCCTTCCACCAGCACAGTCGGATTGCCACCGGCAATGGCGCGGGGATGGGTGCCGCTGTTGGGCTTGGTGTGGGGCGCCAGTGGATCGCCCTGGCGGGCCACCGGCTTGCCGTCCATCAGTACGGTGCTGCTCGCGGCGATCACCGGCGTGGGCGGGTAGCCTTCATGATCGGTGCCGATATCGCCCAGCAGTACAACTTTCTTACCCATGTTGTCTCTCCCTGATGCGGCATTCCACACGGAATGCCGGTTCCTTCGTGCAGTGTGGCCCGGTTACGCCGGGCCCACAATACGACCTGTTGCCAAGCGCCCGCGCCTCAGTAGAGGCTGCGCGGGATCTGGTAACCCGCCAGAAGCTGCTGGGTGAACGGGTTGACGTTGCCGGCGGCGTGCAGCCGGTACTGGACGCTGCCGTCATCGATGCGGAATTTCACGTCGATGGCGCTGGGGCTGACACCGGTGATGTCGGCCTTGTCCAGCAGCCGGAAGAACGCCCAGGGTCCGCGCGCAATGCGGCTGCGGGGAGAGCGGTTCACTTCCACCGGCACCAGGGTCACTTCGCTCTCGACGGTGTCGCGCAGCGTATTCGGCCAGATCAGCGGAATACTCTGCCGCGGCCCGTGGCTGAATTCAACCAGTTGGCCGTCGATGTTCATGACACTGCGCCGTTTGTTGGCGGACAGGTTCACCGGCTCCAGCGCGAACTCCACGTCCAGGCTGCCGTTGCGGGTGAAGAACGCCTGCCGGATCTGTTTGGCCTGGTCCAGCGCGGTCATGACGTCGCGACGAATCAGCGTGGCCCGTTTGCTGAGGGCGATGTGCTCCGGATGATCTTCCAGGAACAGCTTCAGCTTGTTCTTGTAGAAGGTATCCAGGATGCCGTCCGGCGCGAAGAAGCGCTCGAAGTCCTGCAGGGCCGCGTCACGACCGGCGTTGCTGTTGAACGGGTAGTTGCGCGCCAGGCTCTGCTGGAACGGCTGGTAGACCTCGTCGTACCACTGCCGCTCGAGCTGGGCGATGGCCTTGTCCAGCACCACGCGCCAGCTTTCCGCGGCGACCTTGTTGAGCATGCGGTCGACCGGCGTCGGCATGGTGCGGGCCATACGCTGCAGGGTGAAGATCGGGTCGGCGCCTTCCAGGGTCAGCCGGTCGCGGGCTGCGGCCAGGGCCGCCTTGCCGCTGTCCGGGGATTCCTGGATGCCGCGCAGGTAGTCGTGCAGCGAGCGCAACACCGTCTGGATCTCCTCGATCTGCGAGGGCGTGTCGCCTTCCTTCTGGAACAGGCCGTTGATGCCGCCGAACTGCTGCTCGATGTCCTGAGCCATGCGATACGCCGGCGATTTTTCCAGCGCCTCGCGGGCCTCTTCCGGCTGGTCGGCCTGGGAGGGATACAGCTGGGTGTTGGCCTTGACCGATTCCAGCAGTTCCACCAGCGGCTCGCGGGTGCCGGTCAGGCTTTCCAGCACGCGGACGCCGTCGTTGAGGTCCTGGAAGTCGCGGATCGCCAGATGGTTCAGGGCACCGCGCCAGGTCTTCGCGTAATCCTCGGCGTAGTGGCTGCGCAGCTCGGATTGCAGGCGCTGTTCGTCCGCCTTGCTGAAGTCCACGTCGTTGCGGCGACCCAGGACCCAGGCGTCCACCAGGGCCAGTTCGGTGACCTGCTCGGACTCCCGTACGAAGTAGTGCTTCATGCCGTCACTGGTCAGCATGCGCGGGATCTGCAGCGGATCGTCATCGGCATTCATGACGTTATCCACCGGCTTGTCGTGGTCGTCGATTTCAGTGAACACCAGCTGGAACGCGGGACCGCCCTTGCCTTTCAGGTCCAGCGGCGCCGCCAGGTCACGCCGGCCACGATGACGCAGCTGGTCGTAGACGCGATCCGGCGTGGCCATCTGGCCCAGTTCCTTCTGCGCCCACTTCACGCTGTTCTGGAACGGCGCCAGTGCGGTATCGGCGGCGATGTCACCCCGTGCCTGAAGGTCCGCCAGGTCGGTGTAGTTCATGGCGTATTCCAGGTGCTGCAGCAGGCGCTCCTGCACGGCACGCTGGCCGGGGTACTGGGACTGCCAGTAGCGGGACATGTAATCCATGACGATGTCGTTGCGACGGCCGCTGGCGTCGTACAGCATGCGCAGCACCCGCAGGTGGGCGAGGCGATCGGCACTGCCCTCGGGCAGTTGGTTCATCTCGTCCATGACCCCTTCCATCAGTGCCGGCAGGAACTGGTAGGAGAGCATGTCGAGATAGGACTTATCGACTTCCGGGCCCACCTTGTCACCCTGGTAGAGCCCCATGTCGCTGACCGCCGGCCACTTGTTGCGGTAGTCGCCGAACGCCAACGTGGCGTCCCGCAGCTGGTTCAGCGGCGCCAGCAGGTTGCGGCCGGTGGGATCCAGGGTCTGGCCGATGCCGGTGGGCTGCCAGTCGTCCAGGAAGCCGTGCACCCGGTTCTCCACCTGCTGGGCGGCGGTGGCGTTCTTGATGAAGTAATGGTGCCAGCCAGCGGTCATGCCCAGACCGGCAGCGACCGCAAGCACGGCCGCGGTGGCCATGGCGCGACGGCGCTGTTTGGTGACGCGCACGTTGTCCCCTGCCAGCCCGGCTTCCGGATAGATGATTTCCGGGAACAGCCGCTCGCTGAAGAAGGTCA
Organism: Marinobacter sp. R17; assembly: GCF_003789045.1. Taxonomy (NCBI): domain Bacteria; kingdom Pseudomonadati; phylum Pseudomonadota; class Gammaproteobacteria; order Pseudomonadales; family Marinobacteraceae; genus Marinobacter; species Marinobacter sp. R17. The sequence goes on from NZ_RHGZ01000040.1 coordinate 2,960, forward strand.
TGGACTGGCCGCTGCGCTGGGCCGGCTGGATGGCGTCCGCCAGCCCGTAGTGGCGAGCGGTCGCGGAGATAAATGCGTCTTCCGGCACCCCTTCCTGATAGACGGAGGTGAAGTAGACCCCGCGCACCAGGGCCGGTGTGGAGAAGGCGTCCGCCGCCAGCATTTCCGTCAGGAACTGCTGGGTGACCGGCATCAGGCCCGCCACCTGGCGGCTGAAGGAATAGATCGCAGCCCGCTCTTCCGGATCACGGCTCTCGGACAACAGCTGCGGGACCCGCACATTGATCTGGTCCACCAGCTTGTGGAACGCCGCCTCGAACTGGTCCAGCCACTGATCCGGGTCCTGCAGGGATTCCAGCTCGAAGGTGAAGCCCAGCGGCTGTTCCCGCTCGGCCTTGTTCAGCTTGCGGAAGAACGCGGTGAAGCCGTGCAGCAGGTCCATCTTGGTGAAGCTGACATACACCGGCAGGCGCGAGCCGATCTGCTCCATCAGCTCCCGCAGGCGAGTGCGCAGCAGCACCGCCTGGGTCCGGCGTTCGGCCTCGCCCAGCGAGCTCAGGTAGGCCAGGTCGATGGTCAGGATCACGCCGTTCAGCGGCCGGCGCGGGCGGTGCTCTTCGAGCCAGGCGATGAAGTGCTTCCACAGGCGTTCCTGCAGGCTGGCGCCGTTGGCGGAACCGCTGTCCTGACTGAGCAGTTCCCCGTCCGGGTCGATCACGACGGCGTCGTCGCTGATCCACCACTCGAAGCCCAGCGGGTTGCGCTCGGTCTGGCGGTTGCGGGTAACGTTGGTCAGGGTAAAGGTCTGGCCGGAGCGCTGTACCAGGCTGGTCTTGCCGGCGCCTTCCAGGCCCATGGCCAGGTACCAGGGTAGCCGGTAAATGCCGTTGCGCCCGCGGATGTTGTTGCGCAGGGACGACAGGTTGCGGTTAAGCAGCCGGGTCTGGCGCCGCTCGTAGACCAGGATCGGGTCTTCCTCCTCCTGGCGCGCCTCGGCCTGGGCCTTGTCTACTTTCTTCAGGCGACGGGACAGGATCCAGCCCCAGAATACGGCCACCAGCAGGACGAGCCCCAGGGTCACCATGGCACGGGTCTGCCAGTTGGCCAGCGGCACCTCGCCGCGCCATTCCCAGGTCGGCCCCAGCCACCATATGGCGGCCACCAGCAAACCAAACCCCAGGGCGAGCACAATGGGGCCACCGGTACGGATAAACGGCCAGAGCTTCTTGCCGATCTTGATTAGCGTGCTTCGGATTTCCATGCCTTTACTTCCTGCTTTCCCTGATGGGTGGCGTTGCGATGCCCCCGGTTAAAACGGTGTCGAGCTTGCGTGTCGGTGCCGTCAAGACAGGCGCTCCAGATGCGCCACCAGCGACGGTTCCCAGTCTTCGAGTGTGCGGCCGACGGTCTGGTCCCGCAGGTCGCCCACCTGTTGTTTGGCGAGGGTTTTCAGGCCGCTGTCCCGCAGCAGCTCGGCGCTCATCAGGCGCCAGTAGAACTGGGCTCGTGGTTCCTTGGCCTTGGCGAGACCGTCTTCCAGTAACTTCATCGCCGGCGCCAGGCCGTCCTGTTTGAGGACGTCCTGGGCGGTTTCGTAGGCCTTCTGCCAATCGGCACCCCGCGCCTGCTTGCCCGCGCCACCGGGGCTGCTGGTAAGCAACCACTCACGTACCGGCTTGGGTAGGAACGGCGAGCCGTCCGAGAAGGTCATGTCGGCCAGGGCCGGAAGCCGTTCGACGAAATCCTTGAGGGCCGTGCGGATCGCCTCGGCGCACTTGGGATGACCGGTCTGCTCCGCCGCCTGCGCGCTTAAATAATGACCTTCCAGCCAGAACGGGCTGACCGACAGGCTTTGTTCGATGCGGCCCCAAAGCGTCATATCCGCGCCCCGGCCCAGACTCTCGCGGTAATCGGACACCCGGTCCGAACTGACCGCCGCCAGGTCGCTACGCCCGCCCTTGCGGGCCGGCGGCGTGGTGGTGATGCTGTGCCAGATGGCGAAGCGACGGATCTGGTAGCCCAGCGGCGAGCCGGGATCCAGGTCGGTCAGCAAATCGGCGACCCGCAGCAGACTCTGGCGGGTGGCGCGTTCGTCCTTGGGGTCCAGGGTCAGGTGACCCAGGCCGCCCGACGAGGCGCTGCTGGACGTGGTCGTCGACCGCTGCGCGGGCGCTTCGGCCGGCTTGGCCGCCGGGGCCGATTCCTCGCGCACCTGCCCTACTTCCGGCAGGTTATTAATCGCGTGGCGCAGGTCCGTAACGGCCTCGGTGGGCAGCGACTCATCCTCGGCCAGGGCCAGCAGGCGATCCAGCTGGTCGAGGCAGAACTGACGGCCGTCGCCGAGGCCGCTGTCGAAACTGAGCCGGGTGACTTCGGCGCCGGCGCGCTGCATCATCTGGCCGAACAGCATGCGGCGCGGGCGGGCGCCCTTGGATCCCGGGTAGGGCCAGGCGTCCTGCCACCAGCCCTGCATCACCTCGCACAGCAGGTGGATCGACAGGGCAAAGCGTTCGCCGCTGCCGCCGCGCTGCAGTGCCAGCAGCAGGAAACCCAGCACCTTGAGGTCCTTGGTGATGTCCGCCAGCAGGCGCAGGGCCTCCTGCTCCACCTTGCCCCAATCGATGTCGCCATGGGCCAGCGAGCCCATTTTCATGATTTCGTTGTCGAGGAATTCCAGCGTCGGATCTTCCTCCAGCTTGCTGCCCTGGGGCGATTCACCCGCCAGTGGCGAGAGCACCTGTTCAACGTATGGATGTTGTTCGACTGCCTGCATGCTCGCCTACGTCCTGTGTCGTCCTTGATCGATTACCAGCCGCACTCGTCGCGCAGCGGTTCCAGCGCCTTGCGGAAGCCGCTGAGGTCAAACATCAGCCCGTCCAGGGCGCCTTCATCCGCCTGCAGACTCAGCTGGTTCGCATTGACCAGTCCGCGCAGGGTGCGGATGGCCGGCAGGCCGCGCCCGCCGCTGACCACATAACCGTCGTCCCGCACGCGCCAGGTCTGGGACTGGGTGCGGCCGTCGGTATCGAGCTGAAGGGCCACCCGCTCGGCGGAGGTGGCCTTCGGCAGCATCACGGCGAACCGGGTGATGTCGTTGTCACAGCGCACGGTCAGCAGCGGCCGGGGCGGCACCGCCCCCAGCGCGGGCACGGTCACCAGGTAACCGGCATCCCCTTGCCCTTCCAGCGCACCGTCTTCCGGGGTACGCCGGGCTTCCTGGTCGTAGGCCGCCTGCCAGGCCAGCGGCTTGGCCGCCGGTTCCGCGGCGGCCTGTTCTGCCAGGGTGCGGACCGGCGTGCCAAAGACCGCATCGAAGCAGGCCAGACGCTCCAGACGGGCCACTTTCTGGGTGCAGGCTTCCGCTGCCGCCAGCGTCTCTCCGCTATTGGCGTGAACCTGTGCAGACCACGCGACCAGCGCGATTACGGCCCATGAAAAACGCTGACGCATGATTATCCTGTCTCCGTTACATTGAACTTCTGGCACTTGTGCGCCAGCGTGCGCTTGGGCAGGCCCAGGCTTTCGGCGGCCTGGGCCCGGTTGCCGCCGTACTGGCGCAGTCGCGCACTGATCACCGCGGCTTCGAACGCCTGGGCCGCCGCGCGCAGGTCGTCGATGTCGTTCAACACCGGCACGCCCGGCTGCGGGACAGCCGCCTCGTCCGCCTCGTCCACCGGGGTTTCCTCCCAACTGGCCAGGGTGTCCAGCCGCAGGTCCTCGGCCTGGATGTCTTCCTGCTCCGGGGTCTGCACGCAGGCGAACTCGATGACATTGCGGAGTTCGCGCACGTTGCCCGGAAAGGCGTACTGCTTGAGGTATTCCAGCGCGTGGCTGCTGATCCCCAGCGGGCCGCGGCCCTCGCGTTCGCGATAACCCTGGATGAAATGGCGGCAGAGCTGTTCCAGGTCCTCGGTGCGCTCCCGCAGCGGCGTGACCCGCACCGGGAACTGGCTGAGGCGATAAAACAGGTCGCGCCGGAAGTCGCCATCCTTGATGCGGGTCTGCAGCGGCTGGTGCGTGGCGGCGACCAGCCGGAAATCCGAATGCACCTCATCTCGAGCGCCGAGCGGACGGAACTGGCGGGTCTCCAGCACGCGCAGCAGTTTGGACTGCAACGCCATGGGCATGTCGCCGATTTCGTCCAGGAACAGGGTGCCGCCGTCCGCCTGGGCCAGGAGTCCCTGCTTGGCGGCGTCCGCGCCGGAAAACGCGCCCTTGGTGTGACCGAACAGCTCGTTTTCCAGCAGGCTGTCGGGAATGGCGGCGCAGTTGACCACGATGAAAGGCCCGTCGCTGCGTGCCGAGAAATCGTGGATGCCGCGGGCCACCAGATCCTTGCCACAGCCGGTCTCGCCCTGCACCAGCACCGACAGTTGGCTGCCGGCGGCACGGATCACCTGGGCGCGCAGGTCGGCCATGGGTCGGGACTGGCCGACCAGACTCCGGGCCAGCAGATCGCTTTTCTGGCGTTCGGTCTCGGTGTCGCGCAAGGAGCTGAGCGACCGGCTCAGCAGGCGCTGCTGCCAGAGCCGGTCGTCCCGATCCCGATGCGCTGCCCACTGCAGGCCGATCAAGGACAGCAAGCCGTCGTACAGCGGCTGGCCGACGATGTCGTCCCAGGCGGGATCCGCGCCGCACAGCACCAGCATGCCGAGGGTCCGTTTGTTGTCCGCCTTCAGCGGCTGGATCCAGATGGAATCCGCGCCCCGGCTGGCGTCGAACAGGCGGCTCAGGCCGGCGTGATCAAGCCGGGCGCAAGCCACGGACGACAGCGCGCGGGCCTTGCCCTCGCGCAGGACGTGGGCGAACGGGTGCGAGAAGTCATCGCACTCGAAACGCAGGTCCGCATCCAGCGCCGGGCAAATCAGCGTGCGGCCGCTGGCGTCCAGTTCCAGCACCCAGCTCCGGCTCAGGCCAAACGCCCGTTCCAGCTGGGCAGTGGCGCAACCCAGCAGCGCCGCCCGATCCGGCTGACGCATCAGCTCCACCGCCAGGTCGATCCCGGTGTGCAGTTCCATCTGCATCCGTCCCATAGTGCGTCCTTAGCTTACGGTGCCGGTGAAGCGGCCGTCGGCGATGCCCAGCCGCACCTCGCTGACCGTTTCCCGGGCCGCGAGTTTCTCCAGCAGCGCCAGTGAGACCGGCGGCAGCAGCTCGCCCTCGATGATCGATTCCAGCATGCGCGCGCCGTTCTCGCTGCGGGTGGCGCGGCTGCGGATGGCGGCCACCAGGCCGTCTTCCAGCACCACCTCGGTGCGGTAGCGATCGCGGATCTGGTCCGCCAGACGCGCCAGCTTGTCGCCGACGATGCGGTCTAGCGTGCCCTCGCCCAGCGGCAGGTAGGGCACCACTTCCATGCGGGCCAACAGCGCGGGCTTGAAGAAGTCCGCCAGCACCGGGTAGAGGTCGTCGTCCAGAGCCGAGGCGTCAAACTCGCCGTCACGTTCGGCGTGTTGGACGATGGTCTCGTAGCCCAGGTTGGAGGTGAGGAAGAACACCACGTTCTGGCAATTGATCAGCCGGCCTTCGCCGTCCGCCAGCTCGCCCTTGTCGAACGCCTGGTAGAACAGGTTGAGTACTTCCGGATGGGCTTTTTCCACCTCGTCCAGCAGCACCACCGAGTAGGGCTTCTGGCGGATCGCCTCGGTCAGGATGCCACCCTCGCCGAAGCCCACGTAGCCCGGCGGTGAACCGATCAGGCGCGAAACGGTGTGCTTCTCCTGGTATTCGGACATGTTGATGGTGGTCAGGAACTGACGACCGCCGTAGAGCAGATCGGCCAGTTGCACCACGGTCTCGGTCTTGCCCACGCCGGACGGGCCCACCAGCAGGAAGGCACCCATCGGCCGGCCCGGACGGCGCAGGTCGGCCCGCGCGGTCAGCAGGTGCTGGTGCAGCGCGGCAATCGCCGGATCTTGGCCCTTGATGTGGGCTTCCAGGTGCTGCGGCAGATGAGTGATCTTCTGCAGCTCATCAGCAGTCATGCGGTTGACGGGAATACCCGTCCAGTCGGCGATGACTTCCGCAATCTGGCGAGTGTCCACCAGGGCGTGTACCAGCGGCTCGTCCGCCTGGAGCTGGTCCAGTTCCTGTTGCAGGGCCGCGGCTTCCTGGCGGAGCGTGTCCGCATCCACCGTTTCGGTTTCAGCCTCTTCTGCCGTCTCGCCTTCGGATTTCGGCGCTTCCGGGGTCAGCAAACGCTCACGCACGTCGATCAGCTGGGCGACCAGCGCGCGCTGGTTTTCCCAGCGTTCCTGCAGTTCGGCGGCTTCCGCTTCCAGCGCGGCCACCTGTGTGGTGACGTCGCTCGTGCGTTCTGCGTCAGTGTCCTGCCCCAGGTGAGTCTGGCGCTCGAGCAGTTCGTGTTCCATCTGCAGCTGGTGCAGTTCGCTGCGCACGTGGCTGAGCCGGCGAGGCGGGGTGCTCAGGTTGAGGCTGACTCGGGCCGCAGCGGTGTCCAGCACGTCGATCGCCTTGTCCGGCAGCTGGCGTCCGGCCAGGTAGCGGGCGGACAGGGACGCGGCGGCGGTCAGCGCGGAGTCGTCGATCAGCACCTGATGGGCTTTCTCGTAGACCGGCCGCAGGCCACGCAGGATGTGCACCGCCTGTTCGGTCGTGGGCTCGCCCAGCGCCACCGGCTGGAAGCGCCGGCTCAGGGCCGGGTCCTTCTCGAAATACTTCTTGTACTCGCGCCAGGTGGTGGCGGCGACGGTGCAGAGCTCGCCGCGGGCCAGTGCCGGCTTGAGCAGGTTGGCGGCGTCGGAACCGCCTTCGCTGTTGCCCGCACCGATCAGGGTGTGGGCCTCGTCGATGAACAGGATGATGGGCGTCGGTGAGGCTTTCACCGCTTCGATCACCCCTTTCAGCCGCTTCTCGAATTCACCTTTTACCGAGGCGCCGGCCTGCATGGCGCCCAGGTCCAGCGCCCACAGCGCCACGTCTTTCAGACGATCCGGCACTTCCCCGGCCACGATGCGCAGGGCCAGGCCTTCCACCACGGCGCTTTTGCCCACGCCGGCGTCTCCCACCACGATCGGGTTGTTCTTGCGACGACGGCAGAGGATGTCGATCATCTGGTCGATTTCGGCGTCCCGGCACAGCACGGGATCCAGCTCGTCGTTGCGGGCCCGCTCGGTGAAGTCCGACGCGTAGCGGCTGAGCATGGACTCGTCGGCCGCCACCGCAGCTGGCTTGCCGCCGTCACTCTCCGCGACCGGCTCTTCGATGGAGCCTCGGGTGATGGTGGCGAACTGGCGTTTGAGGTGTTCCCGGTTGAGGCCATCCAGCTCCCGGGCCACGCGCGGCATCAGGTAGCGGTCGGCGTTGAGCAGCAGCGCCAGGAAGATCGCGCCGGAACGCAGCTGGCCGTGCTCCAGTTCCGTGGAGGCCAGCAGCCAGGCGTCCTGGATCAGCTCGATCAGCAGCGGCGAGAACGACGGATAGGCGTCGGCGGTCTGCGGGCCGCCTTCCAGGCTCTCGCCCACCAGCGGTTGCAGGACCATGTGATCGATTCCGGCCTGGTCAAGCATCAGGCGGATGTCGGAATACGGGGTTTCCAGCAGTTTGAACAGCAGGTGCGCCGGCATGATCTCGGCGCCCTGACGGGCAATGCACAGGGCCGCGGAGGCTTCCAGGCCTTCACGGCAAATCTCGTTGAGGCGCCCGATCAGCGCCGGTAATTCAACCCGAAGCATGTGCTCTCCTTGTCCTAATTCGGGAGTTGCGCCAGCACACTGAGCACGTCCTTGATGCGCTTATCCAGTGCGATGTCGTAGAGGGTGTAGACGGTGACCATGGCGGCCACGAACACGCCGAAGATGCTCCACAACGGCAGACCGGTGCGGAAGCGGTTGCGCGACGGCGTAACGTGCTCGAGCGCGTTACCCAGGGTTTCCGGGGTTTCCTCGTCGTGCAGGTCGGCAATCTGGCGATGCAGGCCGGCAATGATGCGCTCGTATTCGTCGCGACCGTTTTCCATCACCTTGTAGCGGCCCTCGAAGCCGAGGCACAGCGCCACGTAGATGAACTCGAGCATGTCCCGATAGCGGTCCGGCTCCTGCTCCATCCGCGAGAGGATGGCGAAGACCTTTTCCCCGCCCCAGGTCTCGTTATGGAACCGGGACAGCAGCGACTGCTGGGACCAGGCGCTGTGGGCGCCCCAGTCCGTGCCCAACACCGCCTCGTCGATGAAGGCGCAGAGCACGTAGCGGTAGGCCACCACCGTCGGGCGTTCGTAGCCCTGCTCGATCAGTTCGCGATCGATGTCGGTGATTTCGTCCACCACCTGCTGGTAGAGCTGGGGCACGCGATTGAAATCCGCCAGCCGGCGCACCCGGATCACCAGGCCCAGCAGCGGGATGGCGGCGTCCACCAGGCGATTGTTCTCGTAGCCCCGCAGGCGGAAGGTCTCGTCGGCGGTGACTTCGCTGTTGGGGTTGTCGTCAAACAGCAGCTTGCCGAAGGAATCCTCCTGCGGGGCTGCCACTGCGCTGGAATCGTCCATGATCTAGCTCCTGATGGCCCAGAACTGCATCTCGATGCCGGGGAAATCGCCCGCCACGTGGAAGGCGAAGCCGCTGGCGTTGTCCAGCATCTGCCACGCCTGACTGCGGGCATCGAGCTGGAAGTAGGTAAAGCCGGCGTGGTACGGCAGCTGGCGCGGTGCCACCGGCAGCGGGACCAGCGGCACGCCCGGCAATTGCAGGCTGATGAGGTCGCGGATCTTCTCCACCGAACCCACCTTGCACTGCTGGATGAACTGCTTGCGCAGGTCGTCGGTGGGCATGTCCGCGCGCACCGCCAGGATGAATTCCGCCTGGCCCATGAGCTGGCTGTCCTGGATCGGCGCCACGGTCAGACCGTACTGGCGCTGCTGCAACTGGATCGCCATGGCGCGCGGCTCAAGCACCGTGCTCAGGGACTGGCGCAGCACCTGCATCAGCGGCGCAAACGAGGCCTCCGGCAGGTCGTGATCGTAGGGCGTGTACTCGCTGGGCAGCCGGTTCTCGTCGGTGAAGGTCACCAGTTCGCCGCACAGCTCCAACAGGGCCTCATAGAGCCGCTCGGGATGCAGCTGACGCACCCGCGCCAGGTGCATGAAGCGCGGATGGGCCCGGTTGAGCATCTGCAGCAGCATGAAATCGGACACGTCGGCGACGCCGCCCTGGTTGGGCGATCCCACCCGTTCGGCGATGTTCTTGGCGCGTTCACGCATCAGGCCGGCCATTTCGCCGACGAAGCGCTGCAGCTTGGGCGCCGCCCGCACGCTCAGCATGGTCGGCATGAAGCTGGCGTCCATCACCAGGCTGCCGTCCGGGCGCTTCTCCAGGATGCGGCCGATGGCGAGCGCGGCGTAGGCGCTGCGGTCATCGCGCTCCAGCATCAGGCAGGGCTTCACCTTGGCCATGTCGATCGAGTGCTGGTCGCCGTCGATGGAGTGCAGGTCGCGAATGTCCTGGGTGGCCGCCAGGAAGCGCGCCGACACGCCGGATTCCGGCCACTCGATTTCGGGCAGGCTGTCCGAGCCCAGCGGCAGGGCCAGGTACACCACCTGGTTGGCCACCGAGGAGTCGGTGATTTCCAGCGGCTCGGGCATGGCGTCTTCCATCGGCAGGTTAAAGCTGGTGCCGTCCGGAAAAATGCCATTGGCCCGCACCAGGCCGATGCGGCCGAAGCTCAGGTATTCGTCATTGAGCTGCAGGTCGCCGAATCCATAGAGGTAGTCGGACACGGCGAACGCCCGCTCGTTGATCTGCTGCTCGAGGTACCGTTGTTGCTGCTGGAAGTGCTGCGGCTTGATGAACAGCCCGTCACTCCAGACCACGCGATTTTGTCCCGACATACTTACTTGTCCGCCTTCTGCATCATGACTTCGCGTTCCCGCAGGTTCACCAGGATGTGGTACTGGCCGCCCTCGGGCTCCACCTTGACCACCTTTTTCCACTGGGACTCGTTGGGAAAGGCATAGAACGCCACCACGCCGATGTACCGGGTGTCCGAATCAATCTCGAACGGTTCGATGTACTTGAACTGGCCCGGCACCATCGAATAATCACTGTGGTCGATGTAGTTGGCGCCCAGCGCGTCTTCGAGATCTTCGGTGATCTGGTCGAAATCCGCGGCCAACATCATGGAACTGTCTTCCATCTGGATGATCTGGAAGTTCATGGGGGCCGGCTGCATGGCGTCGTTCGGGTTCATGTCCGGCTCGGCCAGCATCGCCAGGTCCACCGTCGAGGGCCGGTCCTCCGGTTCACCGACCGGGATGTCCGGATCCCAGACCACCTGGGCGGTCTTGGACACGGCCTTGAACGGGCCGCTGCAGCCGGTCAGGCCGATCAAGGCCAGTAACAGGAGTGAGTGGGCGATTTTCACAGGGTGGCCTCCCGCTGCAGTTTTCTCAGGTGGTGGTCGTAGGCCTGCTCGAACACTTCGGCGAACAGACGCTCAAAGCCGCGCTGACGGCTGGAGCTCAGCTCCTCGTAATAGTGGGTGTACATTTCCCAGGCCCAGGCCGGCTCGCTCTCGCCGGGTTTCAGGGACCGGCGATAGCCGTGGAAGCGCTTCAGCAGGTTGTCCGGCGAGAAGGCATGCAGGATGGCGTCCAGCGCTTCGCTGATGGCCGCCTGGGTGGCCAGCTGGTGATGACGCAGGCCGGTCAGGCTCTCGGTCACCGCGGCCGGGGCCGACAGATGCACGGGGCTGCGTTCGCCCGCGAACAGGGTATCCATCACCTGCCCGTAGTCCTGGCCCAGCCGCAGCGGGTTGTCCTCGATCGGCTGCAGGCGGGTGCGCAGCGCCTGGTGGCGGCTGTCTTCCCGCTGGTGCAGATCCAGCAGTCCCTGGATCGTGGCCTTGATGGTGCGGCCGGCTTCTTCCAGGAAGCCCTGCATGGCGTCGCTGTTGTCGAAGCGGATGTCGCTGTCGAGTCCGCGCATCAGCGGCGCGCCACTGATGTGCTGTCGGCTCTGCTCCGTGGCGTCGCCACGGCTGATATCGGTGCGGTCGTCGTCCATGCGCCGCTGTCCTCCGTTAATGACGGGCAGGCGCAGGGCCCGCTCCCGTTCGTCCATGTAGGGGTCGCTGGCTTCCGGGGGTGTTCCGTACCACTCCGGATCGTCGTCGAGCAGCTTGCGTTCCTGCTCGGCGGCCAGGTCCCGGTCCTGATAGCGGAAGCCGTCCATCGGATCGCGCTGTTCCCGCTCGGTCGGAGTCGGGTCCAGGTGATCCAGAGGGTTGGCCCGCTGGGGTTTTTCCGGCTCGTATTCCGCCAGTTCGCCTTCCGGCGCGTTCACCAGCGTGGGATCGTCCGCCGCCTGGTCAAGGGGAATCGAGGTGGGCTCGTCGCCTTCGATCAGATCCACCAGCAGCAGGTAGTTACCCACCCGCAGCCGGTCGCCGTCCATCAGCCTTGCCCGGCGCCCGCGTCCCACCGGCATGCTGCCGCTGTTGACGTAGGTGCGGCCGGAGCGGTCAATGACGCAGTAGTGGCCGTCGATCCAGCGGATTTCGGTGTGGCCGGGCAGCACGCCGGTGCGGTGCGGCGACAAACGCCAGGTGTCACTGTCGGCCGAGCCGATGGAACCGCCGCGTTCGCCGAAGTCGCAGCCCAGGTCAGAGCTGACGCCGACGTCCGCGGGGTTGGAAATGCTCAGTCTGAGGCGTGTCTTGGTTGCTGTGTCCATAATTCACCGCCGGATCTGGAGACGGACGGCCTGCTGTGGCACGCCCGGCGTTGGGTTAACGAAAGTGGTCCAACCCAGCCGGACATCCTTGCCCAGTTGCATGGGTTCGACGTCGTCGGACCGGATTTCCAGTTCAAGGTCGAAGGCCAGCTGCTCGCGCATACTGAACTCGACCAGCTTGACCAGGCTCTGGTGGTCCTGGCCGTTGGGCAGGAAGTCCATGAATCGCTCGCGGCTCAGGCTCTTGAGTCGCAGGATGAACTTGCCGCTGCGGTCGCGGATGCGGTCGCCCACCAGGGTCTCCTGCCCCAGGCAGCCGTTGGCCCGGCCCAGCTGGGTCTGCTGGTCGGCGGGGATGGCGACTTTGCGCAGCACCCAGGGCTCGATCTCCACATCCGGCAGATCGAAGCAGTGCGCCACGATGCCGCTGACGACCTCCGGCGAACGACTGCGCCCGGCCATCAGGCCGGCGTAGGAGAGCATCTTCGACCAGTTGATCGGGGTATCGCCGCGCAGGTCGCTGTCGCCCAGGCCCACCAGCGAGAACACGTGCTCGGAGAAGGCGTCGCTGGCGCCCGGCTGGAAGCGCACGTAGTAGCGGTACTTGCGCCAGACCCGGTGGAACAGGGTCACCAGCCGGTGGTTGAAGAAATCCAGGAAGTAACGCCGCAGCCCCGACTGCTGACCGTACTCCCAGGCCAGCTCTTCCAGGTAGTAGCCCGGCAGCGGCGACTGGGAGCCATGCAGGCCCAGGAAGCTGACTTCCATCTGGTACGGCGCGTACTCGTGCTCCGGCAGCCCGGCCGACAGCACGTCGCTGGCCGGGAAACCCAGGCCGGCGGCCGACGAGAAGCGGATCCGCTCATGCTGCGGCGCGTCGTCGGTGGCCCGCTCCAGATCGTCGCCGTGCAGGCGATGGATCAGGTCGACCAGTTGAAAGAAGTTGTAGCGGCGCGCGTTCCCCAGGACGGGCTGCAGGCCGGCTACATCAGGGGCTGCTGCCCGGTCCGTAACGTCCATGTGTACCGCTCCCGGTTTTCGGAATTCACCACATCCAGTAGGTGAAACGCATTAATACTCGCGTAAAGCGCAAAGAAATGGCTGAGAACTGTGCCGAACAGGTAAAGATCGCCTTCCGAGGCGAAAGACTGCTGGTCCAGCGTCAGGGTCGACTGAATACCCCGCACCGGCAGGCCCCGATACATGCGATCCACCGGCTGGGTGTCGATCTTCTGGATGCCCGCCAGCCGCTGCTGCGACACCCGCTCCGCCTGGCGATCCACCAGGGCGCGGAAGTCATAGACCCGCAGCACCGAACGCAGGGCGTCCACGTCCAGCAGCGACAGGTAGTTCAGCGACAGGTTGGACACCAGGGTCCACAGCAGGCTGCCATCCAGCGTCGGCCGCAGCGTCGCCGTCGGCCGGGTGATGTTGCGGAAGGTGGCGAACGCCGGTGTGCTCTGGGTCGCCTCGCAGATATCCCCGATCGCCAGCTGGTTCGGCAGCTGACGGTTGGTGCAGGTGACGGTCACCGAAATGGCCTCGTGTTGATTGAGGCACAGCTGTTCGTCACCGCGTACGAATGAGATGTAGTGATCGAAGCCGTCACCGCGCACGCTCTCGCGCACACGGACCCGGTAATACAGGGCCGTCCGGTTGCGATCGCGCTCGATCTGGTGCTGAAAACTCTCGAACGCACTGTAAATGCGCGGCTCGCCCCGCTCCCGCCCGACCGGATTGTCGAGCCAGCCTTCCACCTGGTCCACACTGAAAATCTCGTAGTGGGACACGAAGCGGCTGGACGGCTGCATGCGGTATTCGGTCTGCCGGCCATTGAGGTCGATGGGCTCGGCCTCGTGGCTGAACAGGTTGATTGCCGGGGTGCAGTAGAGCTGGAAATTCTCGGCTCGGACCTTGGCGTCCGGCGGCAGCGTCCGGTTGAAATGGAAACGCAGCTTGAACTCATCCGCCTGGATCGCCGGCAGGTACTTCTGCAGTCCGACCAGATCCATGAAATGGAAGGATTCGGGAAAGCTCAGGTACTCCTGCAGAATACGGTAGCCCGGGTACGCGTTCTTCGGATAGGGCAGCATCGCGTCCTCGGCCGCGAACCCGACCTGGCGCAGGCTGTCCTTGGGCAGGCGGATCACCTTGCCGTCCACCTCCATCTCAACGGCCTCGAGACAGTGGTTCATCCACAGGTAAAGCGTCTGCGCGGTAAACGTATCGCCGCCCAGGTAGAAACGCAGGCTGTCCATGCCCAGCTCCGACAGGGGCTGGTCAGTGTGCATCGCCAGGCTCAGCTCCACCGCCGACACTTCGCGTGACAGCTCGGCATGGGCGTCCGCCAGGGTCATCGGGTACATGGCAATGTCCCGGCAGGTGCGGAAGCGGCACTGGGTCTGGCCTCGCCGATCGCCCACCATGCCACTGCGCACTTCCGTGTGGCTGGGAATCGTCTGCTTCTCGCTGATGGCGTGCAACAGCGGATCGAAGCGCATGATGGTGGCACTGGGGACCGGGCGCAGGTAGTTCGGCCAGAGCATGTTCAGCAGCGAGTGCGTCAGCTCCGGGAACTCGTCCTCCACCTTTTCCCGCAGTTTCCCGGTCAGGAATGCGAAGCCTTCCAGCAGGCGCTCCACATCCGGATCGGTACTCTGTTCCGACAGGAAGCGGGTCAGCTGAGGGTGGGCCTCGGCAAACTCGCGCCCCTGAAGGCGCAGGAAATTCAGTTCATCCCGATAGAATCTGTTTAACTTCACGACGTTACACCACGCGGTAATAGCGTTTGTCGTCCAACAGAAGATCGATCGTGGCTCGCTCTTCGACGTCATCCACGCGCAGGTGGACGGTGACCTGGAAGCGTAGTTGCAACGGGTCCGAGTCGTCCGGCAAAGTCGCCACATCGACGCGCTTCACGCGCGGTTCGTAGTGCTCGATACAATGCCGGATCGCGCTGCGGATCCGGATGTTCAGGTCCTGGGTGCCGAGGGTGGCATCGTTGAAGTCCACCAGCCCGAGGGCCGGTGCACTGGCGCTGTTGCCCGGATGGGCGTTGAGCAGCCGAACCAGATGCCGTTTGATGGAGTCCACCACACCGGTGGATTCGCCCATTGCAGTCCCTGCGGGCTGGGCAGCCTGATCAAGTCGTTCGAACAGGCTGCCCCGAGAGGCCTGAACACCGTGGTCACCGGTGTCCCAGCTCACGACTTACTCCTTGTCGAGGCGTCCCACCAGAGACAGCTCGAAGTTGGCACCCATGTACTTGAAGTGCGGACGGACCGCCAGGGAAACCTGGTACCAGCCCGGATCGCCTTCGACGTCGGCCACGGTCACCTGGGCGGCGCGCAGCGGACGGCGGCTGCGAACTTCCGCCGGCGGGTTTTCCTGGTCGGCCACGTACTGCTTGATCCAGGTGTTCAGCTCGCGCTCGAGATCCTGACGTTCTTTCCAGGAACCGATCTGCTCGCGCTGCAGCACCTTGATGTAGTGGGCCAGGCGATTGATGATGAACATGTACGGCAGCTGGGTGCCCAACTTGTAGTTGGTCTCGGCTTCCTTGCCTTCCTTGGTGTTGGGGAACACCTTCGGTTTCTGCACGGAGTTGGCCGAGAAGAAGGCCGCGTTGTCACTGCCCTTGCGCATGGTCAGGGCGATGAAGCCTTCGTCCGCCAGTTCGTATTCACGACGGTCGGTGATCAGCACCTCAGTCGGGATCTTGGCTTCCAGCTGGCCGAAGGACTCGTACAGGTGCACCGGCAGGTCTTCCACCGCACCACCGCTCTGCGGGCCGATGATGTTCGGGCACCAGCGGTACTTGGCGAAGCTGTCGGTCAGACGGGTCGCCAGCAGGTAGGCGGTGTTGCCCCACAGGTAATGCTCGTGGTCGCCGCTGACGTCTTCGGTGTAGTTGAAGCTGCGGATCGGGTTCTCTTCCGGGTCGTACGGCGTGCGCAGCAGGAAGCGCGGCGCGGTCAGACCCAGGTAGCGGGCATCTTCGGACTCACGCAGGGAACGCCACTTGGCGTAGCGCGGACCTTCGAAGACGTCGGCCAGCTCCTTGATCGCCGGCAGTTCCTGGAAGCTGTCCACACCGAAGAAGGTCGGTGCCACGGACGACAGGAACGGGGCGTGCGCCATGGCGCCGACGGAGGAGACAAACTGCAGCAGTTTCATGTCCGGTGAGGACGGGGTGAAGGCATAGTTGCCCACCACGGCGCCGACCGGCTCACCGCCGAACTGGCCGTAGCCGTTGGCGTAGATGTGCTTGTAGAAACCGGTCTGGGTGACGTCCGGCGCGAACTCGAAGTCTTCCAGCAGTTCCGCCTTGGTGGCGTGCAGGATATCGACCTTGATGTTCTCGCGGAAATCGGTGCGGTCGACCATCAGCTTCAGGCCGCGCCAGGAGGATTCCAGCTCCTGCAGCTCCGGGGCGTGCAGGACTTCGTCCATCTGCGCGCTGATCTTGCGGTCGAGTTCGACGACCATCTGGTCTACCAGCGCCTTGTTGACCGGCTGGCCTTTCTCATCGCTTTTCAGCAGGTTGGCAATAAACGTCGCGACGCCTCGGCGCGCCACATCGTATCCTTCATCCGCCGGTTGCATCCGGCTGTTGGCCATGACCTGATCGAGGAGGGAACCCTCGGCGGCTTCGGTCGCGGCGGACTGCTGTACAGCTGTATCAGACATACCACATCCCTTCAGTACGTATTGGGTCTTCGGATAAAGGCGAGCCGGCCTGCCCGCATCCTGCGGTCAGCAATTGGGGGATTCAGTCCGGTCGCCGGTTCAGTGAGACGTCGGCTTGAATCAGCCGGCTTCCGGCTCGCTTTCGCCCGTGGCCAGCTCCAGCTCGGCCAGCAGCTTCTCGCGGGCTTCGTCGTTGTCGAGCAGTTCCTGCAGCTTGGTGCGGAACGCCGGCACGTTACCCAGCGGGCCTTTCAGCGCCATCAGCGCTTCACGCAGCTCGATCAGCTTGCGCAGCTCAGGCACCTGACGGGCGATGCTGTCGGGGGAAAAGTCGGAAAGACTGCCGATTTCGAGGTTGACCGGCAGGTCGTCGGCGTCGTCTTCGAGGCGATTGGATACCGTCGTGGACAGCTTCAGACCGGCTTCTTTCATCACGGACTGGAAGTTGTTCTTGTCGACGGAAATGCTCTGACGTTCTTCGAGCGAGGTTTCTTCGGGGTGTCCCTTGAAGTCACCGACCACAAACATTTTCAGCGGTAATTCCATTTCCGCCTGTTGGTCGCCAGTTGCAGGGATATACTTGATGTTGATGCGCTCTTTTGGCGCAACGGAACCTTCCTTAGCCATGAGGACTCCTAACTCCGTTTAGCGTTGTACACTCCATGTGCGTACCGTCCCGGCACGCTGTACGGTCGGAACTCTACACACCAACCCAGCCCCTCTCAAGCAAAAATTCGCCATTTTTTGGTTAATTTATGTACGGCGGGCAACTTGTTGCCAGAGAGGGACATGAAAAAAACGTAAGAATCAGTGCGTTGGCGACATGTAAGTAGTTGCCGCATGCGCCAAAAGTGGGACTTACTTCCGTTTCTTGGGGGTCCAGGCCCAGATCATCTCGATGGTGATGGGCTCCTTGCCCTCCGCATCGTGGATGGTGACCTGAATCGGCGCCTCGCCCTTGTCGTCCTCGCGCATGCGCTGTTGCTGCTCCGGCGACACGCTGGCCTCCACCCGCATGTCGCCACTGGCGCGCTTGGTGTAGTCGGCACGGACGGTCTTGATGACCGGCACCTTGTCGTCCGGCACGTTAAGTCCGACCAGGAAGCCGGTCGCCGACTCCGCCAACAGCAGAGACGCCACGGCATGGACACCGCCAATGTGATTCTGCACCCGACGCTTGTTGGCCAGGCTGATCACGCAGCGGTTTTCATCCAGGGTTTCGATGCGGATGCCGACGGTGCCGGTAAACGGGACCGCCTTGCCGAAAAACAGCGACAGGGCGCGGGATCGGGCGAACCCCGGCAGCTGGTTGATACGATTGACGATGCCGTGCAATCGGTTGTTTGCTTTCATGGGTGGATCTCCAGTGTCTGAAAACGCCTCTGTGGGCGTTTGTTTTCGGGCTCTTCACGGAGCCTCTGTGTGGTAGGTTTGAAAACCAGATGCGACATTAGCCCATCCGGCGTTGGAGGGGAACAAAACGGCCATAGAACGGGCCGATTCGGGGCGGTTATACTCGTTCTTCAACGGTATGCCATTTGAAAACCAAGGGACAAGCATGAGTGATCTGAAGACACAATTCGACGAAGCCGTGAACTACATCCAGACCGCCGAGGGCGACTTCAAGCCGTCCAACGAGCTCAAACTGGAGTTCTACGCACTCTACAAGCAGGCCACCGAAGGTGACGTGAGCGGCAAGAAGCCCGGCATGCTGGACGTGGTAGGTCGCGCCAAGTACAACGCCTGGGAAGAGGTAAAGGGCATGTCCAGCGAACAGGCCATGCAAAAATATATTGATCGTCTGGAATCCCTGAAAAACGGCTGATTCCAGTCACATAGCCAGCGTCACAGGGCCTTGTGGCGCTGGCTCCCCGCATTTTGGCCTTTCCGCACGTGAATCTTTCAAACGCCTGTCATAGAATGCGCGCACTCTAACAACAAGAACACACGTCGTACTGCGAGTAATCTTTCATGAGCATGACTGAAGCGCTGGACCAGAGTCAGTCCGGCCTGCTGTCGCGCGTTCGTCGCGCCATCCAGACCCACAAACTCAACCTCCGCACCGAGCAGACCTACCTGCACTGGATCACCCGGTACATGCTGTTCCACGATCTGCGCGATCCCGCCGAACTGGGCGAGAGTGAACAACAGCTTTTCCTGGGGTATCTGCAGGAGCGCATGCGCGTGTCCCAGGCCCGCCTCAACCAGGCTCGCCAGGCACTGGCGTTCTTCTACGAGGAAGTGGTGGGACAGAATGCCGTCAGTGCCGCCGCCAGCTGACCCGGCGTTGCATCACCGCCCCTGAACGTTGGTGTTGAAGCTGTCGTAGGTGCGGTTTTCCGGCGGGCGGATCACGTAGTTGTTACCGAAGGTTTGCCCGGGGACTTCCTTGGGCGCACTGAAGCGGATTTCGGCAGGAATTTCGTGGCGCCCCAGATCCGTGCGGTCGTCGCGCGGTTGCAGCGCCAGGGGATCCAGGTAGTAATCGTCGTCCGGACTGCTGACCGGCCGGGCCGGAACACCGGCGGCGGGGGCCGCCAGACCGCCCTCGATGGCGGTGTTGGACAGGGTCTCGGAATCCAGCGATTCAAACGGGATGGTCTTGACCGTGGACCGCTCCTCATAGCCAAAATCCTCGCGGGCCTGCTGGTCGGCACCTTCCTGCTGCGCATGGGCCAAGCCCGTCACAAGAAGCGACAGCATGAAGGCGCGGGCAAGCAATTTGTGACAGCGGGCGGATAACATGGCCAAATCCCTGGAACCGATGTTGACTGGGGGTCGTGTGGCGACTGTCTCCTATGGCGTCACGACGACAATATTTGGACAGTTTATCGCCAATTAAAGCAACAGTTTTAATTATTCGCCCGTTTTGTGACGGTTATCACCGATGCCGATCACACCCCGCCTTAACCCGGCGTTAACCCCCGCTTCGATACGCTCACCCTATCCGAAACCGCCCGATAGCCCGAGGAGTCCCGTTACCGTGGCGCACCCCACACACCCTTGCCTGATGGCGATCATCCTGGCCACCACCCTGACCGGTTGCGCCATCCGCGGCGACAACCCCGACTACACCGAACAGACCCAGACGCTGGTCGAACAGGTGCCGGTCTGGTCCCAGCCCACGAACGGCCAAAACGTTACGACGCTGACCGACCTGATCCAGTCCGACGCCCTCGATCAACTGGTCCAACAGGCGCTGGCCGCCAACCCGAGCCTGCAGCAGACCCTGCTCACCCTGCGCATCCGGGAAGCCGAGCTCAAACAAACCGGCGCCGATCGCCTGCCGGACCTGGAAGCCGGCTTCTCTGCCAGCGATGAAGAAGGTAGCGACGCCAGCTACACGGGCTCGCTGACGGTCAGCTGGGAAGCCGACCTGTGGCAGAAGATCGCCGACCGCACTGCCGCCGCCGGCAAGGACGTGGAAGAACAGGCCGCGCTCTACCAATCGGCCCGCGACAGCCTGGCGGCGGACGTGATGAGCCGTTGGCTGGCGCTGATCGCCCAGAAACACGCCATCCGCATCCAGCAGGAACGCCTGGCCACCCTGGAAAACAACGAAACCCTGATCAAACAGCGCTACCGGAACGGCCTGGGCACGCTGGAAGACCTGGACAGTGCCCGCAGCTCCTCCGCCAGCGCCCGCGCCACGCTGGAGAACGATCGGGAAACGCTGGCCCAGCAGGAGCGGGCCCTGAAGACCCTGCTCGGCCAGATTCCGTCCACCGGCAGTGACGTCCCCGGCGACTACCCCGCCGTACTCACACCATTGGCGGATCTGCCCACCCAGACGCTGCAACGCCGACCCGACCTGATCGCGGCTTACCACGCCATCGAGGCGCAGGATTACCGGGTCAGCGCCGCCTACAAGGACCTACTGCCCAGCATCAGCCTGGAAGCGGCCCTGAAAGACGTGGCGGATTCACCGGCCCAGGCCCTGCTGACCGATCCCGCCTGGAGTCTGCTGGGGCAATTGACCGCACCGCTGTTCCAGGGTGGCGAATTGCGCGCCGCCGCCGATTCCGCCGAGTACGAGCGCGCGCAGCTGTTCCAGGCCTACCGCGAGACCCTGCTGGACGCGGTCAACGAAGTGGAAGACTACCTCGGGCTGGAGCAGTCCCTGAGCCGCCGCCAGCAGCACATTGCCGATGCCCTCGCGCGCCAGGAAAGCACCCTGAAGCAATACCGCGCCAGTTACCGCGCCGGCCTGGTGGACATTCTCGACCTGCTCTCGGTGCAGCAGCAGACCTACGACCTCAAGGCCCAACTCGACGATCTGATCTATCAACGCCTGGCCAACCGGATTGACCTGGGACTGGCACTGGGACTGGGAGTGAATTCATGAAACGCAAACTCATCCGCAGCCTGCCCCTGACCGCGGCCCTGGTGGTCGTCGCGGGCGTCATCTTCTACATCCACGACCAGGCCCAGGCCTTCGCCGACCGGCCCTTTACCAAACCGGAAACGCCGGTCCAGAGGGCAGACGTCTCCGTGGTATCGGTGGAACCGGGCACCTACGCCGCCCAGATCTCCGCCTTTGGCGCGGCCAGCGCCCATTACCAGCTCACCCTGAATGCCCAGGTGTCCGGCCAGATCGACGACATCACCGGCGATTTCGAAGGGGGCAACCGCGTGGCCAAGGGCGATCTCCTGGCCGAAGTGGAGGCCAGCAGTTACCGGGAAGCGCTCGCGAGCGCCCAGAGCACCCTGGCCAGCGCCAGGGTCGACCTGCTGGAGGAAGAGCGTCAGGGCGAGCAGGCGGTGGCGGAATGGAAGGCCTCCGGCCTGTCCGGGGAACCCGACTCCCCGCTGGTGCTGCGCCAACCACAGCTGGCATCCGCAAAGGCCGCCGTTGCTGAAGCCCAGGCGGCGGTGGATACCGCCCGCTACAACCTCAACCAGACCCGCATCGTGGCGCCGTTCGATGCGCTGATCACCGATCGCAGCGTGGCGCCGGGCAGCTACGTGCAGGCCGGCACCGAAGTGGCGACCCTGGTCAGCACCGACCGGGTGGAGATCAGCGTCAGCCTGTCCGCCGTGGAATGGGCACAGCTGCCGGATCAGGCGTTGCTGACCGGCGGCCAGTGGCCCGCCACCCTGACCAACTTTGAAACCGGCCAGCACTGGAGCGGCCATGTCATCCGCGCCCGCCAGCATCTGGACGACACCAGCCGCCAGCGCTCACTGGTGATTGCCGTCGATGCCCCGTTCGATCAATCCCCGGCCCTGTTGCCCGGCACCTTCCTGCAGGCCACCGTGGCCGGCCGCGATGTCGACGGCCTGTGGAAACTGCCCGCCACCGCACTCAGTCAAAGCGGCGAGATCTGGTACGTCACCGACGACAACACCCTGGCCAGCTTCGCGGCCGAACCCCGATTCGCCAGCGACGGGTCCATCTACATCGTCCCGCCGAAAGCGCTGGCCGGCGACAAGGCGCGGGTGGTGCGCCAGCCGCTCAGCAGTTACGTCGAAGGCATGGCCGTGAATCCGGTCGAGGAGAACAGCCATGTCTGATCCGTCGCTCGACCGGGGCATCATCCCCTGGTTCGCCCGCAACCCGGTTGCTGCCAACCTGTTGATGGTGCTGGTGATCGCCCTCGGTGCCATCGCCCTGGGATCGCTGCAGAAAGAAGCCTTCCCGAGCATGGAGCCGGACAGCCTGTCCATCTCCGTCAGCTACAACAGCGGCTCGGCGCAACAGTCCGAAGAAGGCCTGGCGATCAAGATCGAGGACGCGCTGGAAGACGTCACCGGCATCGACTCGATCACCAGTTCGTCCACGTCCAGCGGCACCACGGTCACGGTGGAGAAAACATCCGACTACGATCTGGATACGCTGCTGCGGGACGTTAAGGCGAAGGTGGACGCCATCAACAACTTCCCGTCGGAAGCCGACAAACCCGTCATCAGCAAGGACGAGCGGGAAGAGCACGCCCTCTGGATCCAGCTCTACGGCGACGCCAGCCGGCGCACCCTGCAGCACCTCGCGGACAGTCTGAAGAGCGACCTGCTCGCCAACAACAACGTCAGCCGGGTGTCCATCTCCGGCTGGCTGGACCCGATGATGGCCATCGAGATCGACGAAGGCCATCTGCAGGCTTACGGGCTGACCCTGTCCGACGTGGAAGATGCGGTCAATTCAGGGTCCAGCAGCGCCATGACCGCCGTGTTGCGTGACAAGGACCTGTACCTCCAGCTCAAGGCGTCCGAGCAGGCCTACCTCAAGGAAGACTTCGCCAACATTCCATTGATCACCACCGCCAGCGGCGACCGCATCCTGCTGGGAGACGTGGCGCAGATCCGCGATACGTTCGACGACACGACCTCGACCCTGTCCCGTTTCGATGGCCAGGACAGCATCGCCCTGCAGATCATCACCACCGGCACCGACGATATCTCCGACTCGGTCAACGGCGCGCGCGACGTGGTCCAGCAATGGCGGGACGAGGGCAAGCTGCCGGAGAGCGTCAAACTCGCCACCTGGTACGATCGCAGCACCTCCATCAACGAGCGGCTGCAGCTGCTGATCGACAACGCCCTGTTCGGCATCGCGCTGGTGTTCGGCCTGCTGGCGCTGTTCCTCAACCTGCGGGTCGCCTTCTGGGTGGCCATGGGCCTGCCGTTCGTGTTCTTCGGCACCCTCTACTTCATGGGCGACAGCTTCCTCGGGCTCACGCTCAACGAATTCACCACCTTCGGTTTCATCATGGCCCTGGGGATCGTAGTGGACGACGCCGTGGTGGTCGGGGAAAGCGTCTACTCGGTGCGGCAGGCCGAGGGGGATACCCTGCGCAATACCATCAAAGGCACCCTGCGCGTCGCGGTGCCGACCCTGTTCGGTGTGTTCACGACCGTGGTGGCGTTCTTTGCGCTGTCGCAGATCCAGGGCGGGCTGGGCAAGCTGTATGCGCAATTCGCGGCCGTG
Source organism: Marinobacter sp. R17 (assembly GCF_003789045.1). Classification (NCBI taxonomy): domain Bacteria; kingdom Pseudomonadati; phylum Pseudomonadota; class Gammaproteobacteria; order Pseudomonadales; family Marinobacteraceae; genus Marinobacter; species Marinobacter sp. R17. Next base: position 26,258 of record NZ_RHGZ01000040.1, read on the forward strand.
GTCAGCCTGTGCCTGGTACTGTCGATCATCGAATCCAAGCTGATCCTGCCCGCTCACCTGGCCCACCTGAAAACCCGGGGCGAGCCGTCGAAGGCCTTGCCAGCGCGCATCTGGGGCGGCATCCAGGGCGCCGCTTCCGGTGGCCTCACCCTCTTCACCGAGCGGTTCTACCGGCCGCTGATCCGGCTCGCCCTCACATTCCGCTACACCACCGTGGTGCTGTTCATGGCGGTACTGATCCTGGTGATGGCGATGCCGTTCGACGGCACCATCCGCATGAGCTTTTTCCCGGACATTTCCGGCGATACCGCCCGGGCCCAGATCACGCTGTACAACGACGCCAGCTACGGGCTGACCCACCAGGCCCTGACCGAACTGGAGGACTCCGCGTACCAGGCGGATCGGGAGCTGCGCCACAATGAGGGTGACAGCGCCCTGGAACACGTTCAGGTGACCTCCTCCGGCGACCAGTCCGGCAAGGTGACGGTCAAACTGATCGCCGACGCGCCCTACGATCTCAAGCAGTTCACCCGGGAATGGACCACCCTGGCCGGCAACCCGGAAGGTGTGCGCACGCTGAGCATCCAGAGCCACCGCAACAGCGTCGATGCCCTGCGGGTGGAGCTGCGCGCCAACGACGACAGTCTGCTGACCCGGGCCGGCGCCCTGTTCCGCACCAAACTGGCGGACATTCCCGCGGTCAGCGGCATCGAGGACAACATGCAGCCCGGCCAGCCGCAGCTACGCCTGTCGCTCACGCCCCAGGGCCGGGCGCTGGGCATGACCACGGACGATCTGGCCCAGCAGGTGATGCAGGGTTTCCAGGGCCAGGTGGTCCAGCGCTACCAGCGCAACAACGACGAGATCGAGGTGAAGGTGCGCTTCCCGGCCGCCGACCGCCAGTCCATCACCAACGTCCTGCAGTCCAATGTGCGGGCGCCGGACGGCACGGTGCTGGCGCTGTCCAGCGTCGCGAAGGTGTCATTGGGCTATACCCGCGACACCATCACCCGCATCGACGGCAAACGGGCGGTGTACCTGACGGCCGACGTGAATAAGGACGCACTCTCCTCCACCGAGCTGGTCGCCCTGCTGAAGCGCGATGTGGTGCCGGAGATCAAGAGCCAGTACCCCGGGGTCGATGTCTACTTCGCCGGTGAGGCGGAGCAGCAGCAGGAAACCCAATCGTCCATGACGGAAGTGTTCCTGGTGGCCATGCTGGTGATTTACATGCTGCTGGCGATTCCACTGAAATCCTACGTCCAGCCGCTGCTGATCATGACGGCGATTCCGTTCGGCATCGTCGGCGCGCTGCTGGGCCATTGGATCAACGACCTGTCACTGGGCATCCTGTCCCTCAACGGCATCATCGCGCTCAGCGGCGTGGTGGTGAATGACAGCCTGCTGCTGGTGTCACGCTACAATGACCTGAGACGGGAAGGGATGGATCGCAAAGAGGCGATTGTCGAGTCGGCCACCAGCCGGATGCGGGCAGTGCTGCTGACCTCGGCCACCACCTTTGCCGGGCTGATGCCTCTGCTGGGGGAAACCTCGCGCCAGGCGCAGTTCCTGATTCCGGCCGCGGTGTCGCTGGCGTACGGTATCCTGTTCGCGACATTCATCACCCTGATCCTGATCCCGGTCCTGCTGCGCATCCAGACGGACCTGCAGGAGCGGATCGCAGGCTGGTTCGGCAACCGGCAACCGACGGACGAGGCCCCGGCATAATGCTCAGCGTACTTTTGGTGGAGGACGATCAGGACCTGGCGATGACCATCGTCCAGTACCTGGAGATTCAGCAAATCCGCTGCGACCACGCCAGCAATGGCGCGTCCGGCCTCCAACTGATCCGCGACAACCGCTACGACGTGATCCTGCTGGACCTGAACCTCCCTCGCATGGACGGGCTGTCGGTCTGCCGCGAAGTACGCCGCAGCGGGGACGACACCAGCATCCTGATGCTCACCGCCCGGGACCAGTTGGCGGACAAGGTGGAAGGTTTCGAGTCCGGCACCGACGACTACCTGGTCAAGCCGTTCGAATTGCAGGAACTGCTGGTCCGCATCCGCGCCCTCGCCCATCGCCGCAGCGGTCAGGTGCAGCGCCTGCGCTGCGGGGATCTGGAGATGGATCTGACCGCCCAACAGGCGACCCGTTGCGGACAGCCCCTCAAGCTGTCGCCCACCGGCTGGCGCCTGCTGGAAACCCTGCTGCGCGCCGCGCCGTCGGTGGTCACTCGCCAGGCACTGGAAGAGGCCGTCTGGGGCGACGAGCCGCCGGACAGTAACAGCCTCAAGGTGCACATGCATCACCTGCGCAAGACGGTGGATCACGGCCATGCAACGCCACTGATCCATACGGTTGCCGGGCGCGGCTTCATGATCCGGGAGGGCGGTGATGATCCGGAAAATCCGGCTTAAATGGCAGTTGGCGGCGATTTTCCTGGCTCTGGGCGTCCTGCTGGTGGCGGGCTATTCCATGCTGGCGGCGCACTACTTCATGCTGGGGATGGACAGTTTCCTGGTGGGATCCATGGAACACGCGGTCCAGCGCTACGAGACCGAAGCAAAGCAGGGCCTGACACGACCTGAAATCGAAGGATTCACCATCACCCGGCGCTGGGCCGAACAGCCCTCCGCCGTCCAGTCGGCGTTCGGCCAGCCTCCCGAACCGGCGCGCACGTTGCTCAAGGCCCGCGTGGAGCGCATCAAGGGCAAGCAGCACGGCCGACTCTATTTCGCCATGCGCTTTCCCGAGGCCGACGGCGATCTGTTCATTACCCATGAGATTTCCCGGAAATCCGTTTCCGATCTGGTGGGCACCATCATTCACGACAACCTGAACAGCCTGCTGACCATCAGCATCGGTTCGGCACTGGCACTGGTCCTGATCCTCTGGCTGGTGCTTAGAAGTGTCTCCAAACCCCTGAGCCGGCTGGGGCAGTGGGCACACGACCTCAATACCGACACCCTGCGCGAACCGGTCCCGGACTTTCGGTATCCGGAACTCAACGAGCTCGCCGGCCTGGTCCGCTCCAGCCTGTCGTCCCTGGAAGAGAATCTGGAACGGGAGCACCGCTTCTTGCGCCACACCAGCCATGAACTGCGCACGCCCATCAGCGTGATCCGCAACAACGTGGAGCTGATCCGTTCACTGCCGCCCGAGAAAGGGCCAGCCAGCGACTCGCCCCTGGGCCCGATCATCGACCGGGTCGACCGCGCCAGCCTGACCATGAAGCACCTGACCGAGACGCTGCTGTGGCTGAGTCGGGACGAGCCGGAGAATCTGCCGACCCGCACCCTGTCCCTGGACACCCTGATCCGCGAACTGGTGAGCGAACACCGTTACCTGCTGCGGGACAAGGACGTAACGCTGACGGTGGAGACCGAGCCTACCGCTCTCGATCTGCCGCACGTGGCGGCCCGGGTGGTCATCGGCAACCTGATCCGCAACGCTTTCCAGCACACCTGGGCCGGCGAGGTCAGTATCCGCCAGCAGGGCGACACGGTGCACATCGACAACCACCAGGCCAGCGACGAGGACGCCAACGACGATCTCGGTTTCGGCCTGGGACTGCAGCTGACGGCGCAACTCACGGAGCGCCTGGGCTGGTCCTACCGGAACGACCCGGCACCGGGCGGTCACCGGGTCACCCTGCGGCTGGGCGCTGTCGGCACGGGCTGATCTGGTAGACTGGAGCGCATCGTCACAGCTCCGGGATGCGAGAGGGTATGCGCGCAAAACTGATCACCCGCGAAGGCTTCAACGCCCTGCAGAAAGAACTGGATTACCTCTGGCGCGAGCACCGGCCCGAGATCACCCGCAAGGTGCAGTGGGCCGCCAGTCTGGGGGATCGCAGCGAAAACGCCGACTACCAGTACAACAAGAAACTGCTGCGGGAAATCGACCGCCGGGTGCGCTACCTGCGCCGGTCACTGGCCGAGCTGAACGTCGTCGACTATGCGCCGGAACAGGAAGGCCGGGTGTTCTTCGGCGCCTGGGTCAGCGTCGAGAACGAAGACGGCGAGACCCGCCGCTTCCGCATCGTCGGCTACGACGAGATCTTCGACCGCAAGGACTACATCTCCATCGACACGCCCATGGCTCGCGCTCTTCTCAAGAAAGAGGTGGACGACGAGGTGGAGGTGCGCACGCCGAAGGGGCCGGCGTACTGGGTGATCACGGAGATCGAGTATGTGCGGGATGTGGAGTGATTGAGGGGCTCGCTTCCTTATAAAAAACCGCCTTCGAGTCTGAAACCAATGGATGCCAAGCCGGTTTTGGGGCCCCTTGCTGAAGGCATGTCTGCGATTATAGGAACGTTCGGAGCCCACGTGTTGTTGGGCTTCCTGCGTCAGCCCAACCTACGGTCCTGTCCTCGACTCCAGTGATGGCATCCATTGGTTTCGATCTGGCCTTTGGGGAGGTCGCCTGGGTTTAGGGACTCATCGAGGTGACATTCCGAATCGTGGGCGTCAACAGCCATGTAGGTTGGGCTGACGCAGGAAGCCCAACAAGCCAGGTTTGCGGCCAATTCAATCGTCGCCAAGCCGGCTTTGGGACCCCTTGCTACAGGCATGTCTGCGATTAGGAACGTTCGGAGCCCACGTGTTGTTGGGCTTCCTGCGTCAGCCCAACCTACGGCCCCAAAGCGATTGCAACACCGTCTTCAGCTTCGGAGCAGCCGCCAGGCTGCCTTTTATATTCCATCAGCAGCGCACGCCTCAAACCTTTTCCCCGAACATATCGGGATAGGGGGGAGCCTTCTGGCTCCGCCCCTCCCACACCACCCGGCAAGCGGGTCCGCACCGGGCGGTTCGAGAAGTTGAGGTTTACGAGAGACGCGGCACGCCTAACCGGTCGAAGTG
>NZ_RHGZ01000041.1:0-28147 GCF_003789045.1 Marinobacter sp. R17
CGGCCAGGGCGACTTTGGATTTGAATGATGCGCTGTATTGCTTGCGTTTCTTGCTCATGATTCTCCTCCTTGTGGAGATGATGAATCAGAGCTTAGGCACCTGTCCAAATTTCGGGGTCCACTTCACTGAAAGCTTTACCGATTACCTCGCTCATCCAGCTCTTCACGAATAACGAATACCTCTTCCGGTGCATCAATCCGAACCTGGACTTGACGACTTTTCAATCGTTTAGCGCCTTCAACTACTGCAGGACGCTTCCGGCGCTCAAACTGGATCGTCACGTCAGCCCCAATGTGGAGCTTTTCCATTTCGTCGAGCGTCAATATAAGCACTTCCAGGCCCCCAAACGGCGGTTTCATATATAGCCGCCTTCACGGCCTGTCATCACAATCCAATCAGAGCTGAGTCAGGCAGTTTACTAGGCGCGTAACACATGTTTAGCAGTCTCAGCTGCCTGATTTGTAGGAAATATCGTACGCGAGATATCTCTCCGGTGCATGTATGCCCTGACGGGCCCAACATTCTTCTACTATGGATACTCAGAGTCTAAAGTTACCCGAGCGCATGCCGATACTCTGCATATGGCACAAGGAGACCACAAGGATGAAAATAGATTCACTCACTTCAGTGCAAGGACAGCAAAAGCTCTTTGATAATGGCAATGCTCGCGTCACGAAGGTCGACGGCCAAGGAGAGCAACCACAGCCTCAGCAAATTGCGTCAACGATTTATCATAAAGATGACCCCGTCTTGCCGGCGAATTATGGCACCTATGACATAAAAGCCGTCATCAATGAGAACGTTGAAGATCCTGAAACGATGAACGCGCGTTACAACCGAGTGCAGGAGCTCTTCGGCTTCGGAATTGCGGAACGCTCGGTCGACTTGGAACTGGGATATTTATCCGGCGTTGAAAGCCTGTCACAGGGGCTCCGAGATAAAGACTGGGGATTCTCCATCCAAGATGGAGAGCTTCAAGTTATCGAAGGCTCCGATAGCCTGAGCGACGAAGAACGCTCGCAGATAACCGATGCTCTCAAAGGTGCCGGTGTCGAATATGCTGCTCAGTCCGTGGCGAATGCGGTCATTGAAATGATTGAAACTGAGCGCAGCCCCAACGGCTTGAGTCGCAGCATTGGTCGTTTTGACGTCAATCAGTCTAATTTTGCGGACGTCGTGGATTTGCGATCATTCATGGAGGACTATCAAGTCGGGGGCAAGTATGGGAAAGGGATCGTGAATCCGAATGACATACAAGCACGCTATTTTGGCGCCGGTACTGGAATCATGGATCAGGTGGCCGCTAAAGCGGATGAAACCTTCCTCTATAAAGGTCGTTAGTTAAACTGCTGTGAAATTGGGCCCGGGATACCGGGCCCATTCATGCCTTACTGAAGCGTTTGCTTACAAATGTGTCCAATCCGAACGTTGGGGTAATTGTCGCCACCGACACCTACTTCGAGAGGATCCGCATAATCGACCTTCATATCCCAAAATCCTTCATCAAACTCTGTCTTCCAAGTGTTTCCCCCACTCACATGCGTAACCTGATGGTTACCGTCACAATCCGGAAGCGCCACCGTTCCTGATGCAATCCCGGTGATGCCACTAACAGCGGTATCCATCGTCACTGGAATATCCTCGGTGTAGTATCGAAACCTCACCACAGCACCTGGAACGGGGTTACCCAGAGAATCGAGCACTCGAAGACGCCAGTTCATCTCGTTATGCACCTGAGTGGTCAGATAGGGGCTCCAGTCGTTGAGGCCGAGTCTGACGATATTTTCCGTAGTATCAGCATCGGCCATATCAGAAGAAGCGACCTTGGTGCCTGCAATAAGCTGATAAGAGTGCGCAGGGTTTAGCGTTGCGCTTGAGTTCGGATACACCCGGATATGCAAGGTGAACGGCGCGGGCAAGCCCGAGATGTTGTACGTCTGGTTTGGGGAAAAGCTCAACCATGAGGTGCCGCTAAAATACTCCGCAACCCACTCTCCTTGGCCAAAATCATCATTCAAGCGCAACAGTACGTCTTGGCCATTTGTCGCCTCATAATGGAAGTAGTCCACGTCTTGTGCACTGTCCATATTGCCTTCAACGATAGACTGCCCTTCCGGTAATGTCGTGGAGAGCCCTACCGTATCATTGAGCTCATTTGCATCAGCATTGGTGTTCACGATCGAGCCAAATTGAAAAGCGCTCCCGTCCGATGCGTTGGCCTCCATATACCAGTAATAGTCACCTGGTTCAGTTAGAGCCAGAACACCTTCGTCTGCGTTACCGGCCTGATCTGATGTGCCCAAAACTGTGAGTGAATCGTCAGCTTCATGACGCAGCAGCGACAACGCGAAATCGGTATCGGCACTCTGTCCTCTCAGATAAATTGTCGTCTTCGCACGTTGGGTTATCTGAAAGTGATAGCAGTAAGTGCCGCCGGTTTCCGTTCCGTTCAAATTGTAAGAGGTGCCGGTCGACAGAGTCGTACACAGTGGTGTGATGCTACTTGCTTCGGTCACTAAGGCTGTCGGCAGCGAATGCTCTTGTGTAGACGCAGATGCCGAAACCGGAGCGGGTTCGACGTCATTTACAGAATCAACAGGGATAGCCTCAAAGTTGTAGTAGCTTTTTTCGAGCTCTACAGGTTCGGGGGACTTCTCTAATTCCGCCTTACTAAAGGAGCTTGGCGCTACCGATAAAGGCACAGAGGTAGTTGCGAAAAGGGACGGTGACGCCAGCACGCTGGCCACTAACCAAGATACCGTTCTCAGTTTTACTTTTTGCACAGTTTTCTCCTTGTACGATGTTGCCGCACCAATCCTGGATGCGATCGCACAAAGAATAGTAGGACTCTAACGATACTGTGCAAAAAAACGTTTCGCATTGTAGGCCAAGCGTAACAAAGCATTCGGCATGCTTCAGAGCTCGCGGTAAGCGTCATGAAGAAACGTACCTAGGCACGCAATTTCATATCGACTGCTCACCTTTACACTTCTTATCCTTTGCTACCCGCACGAACCTCTCCAAGTGGGTTCTGTTGTTCAGAGACAGTCGATTCAGAACCTCCAGGTTTCCGCGCAGCTTTCTGATGGCTCTCTGAATGCCCTTGAATTGTTTGTGGCTTGATTCATTCCGCATGTTTAGATGAACAGCTTGGAGAAGGCGCGTCAGTGATCCTATCGATTCTCAAGAAACATCGAGCTGGCAATGGCGTCAGCTCAGGCGTCGTTGATTGGGCCTCCGGTTGAGGCAGAGGGGTGCCGTTTAGTGGGAGAAGCCCCATCAAACGTGGCTATAGATGCAAAACAACGGACCCGGGCCTAGAATTCGGCCCTTTCTGTCATACTTCAATTCGACCGAAATTATAGGGTCGGGCAAAGCTCTCTTCTGCTCTAGCAACAATTTGGTCCATCATCGCTTGTCCCCCAGTATAGAAAAGACCGGCAGCGTCAGAGGGGTCCACCCTGTGCTGACCGTACCGCCCTCCAAGAGCATGAGATTGGAGATATAGCCTGAGATCTACGACATCGCCGAAGTTCCCATCAGAAACATCATAGCGACCAATGCCGTTACTTACACCGGCAGGCCCTCGATCCAACTCAATAGCCTCGATGACGGTACTGGATACCCTTTCAGCACCGTATTTTACTCCGGTCGAAAGTAAAGCTTCACGAATGGAATCCATTTCCTGCTCGGATAAAGTTTCTGAGCCGGCGATAACTTTCAGCTCGCCTCCCGAAATCGAAAAACCCCATCCTTTTTCAGCCAAGTGGGGCGACAAACTCTCCAACGCTGCTTCGTAGGAGTATTTTAGATCTGCTGAAGCATTGCCCAAGTCGTTAGACATCAGCCTAACAACGCTTGAGAGGCGCGCGCTGGCTTCTTCGTTGGTTTCGGTTGATGCCTTGTACACATTTGTAACGACGCCTCCCGCATCGGGTGGTGACGACTCAAGGCCATGATAGACCACCGCTGGGCATTCGTTGTTATTGGCACTTGTTTGAATCGGCGATTCGCGAATTATTCTTGCGCCGCCATTCGAGTACACATCCTGTGTACTTGCCGATCGCAGCAAATGATTGACGTTCATTCTTTGAGCTACCTATGCAGAGTCACGAAGCAACAACGTGAGATTAATCCAGCCGACGCTTCTCCTTGGATGCGTAGGTATGGAAATCGCCGTGTTGTAGACGCGGCTTACCAGCCTGAGTCTTCAGCTCCTCTCCCATGCGCCTGAGCATCTCCCGATTGTCCTCGGTTTGACGTTTACCAAGTCTCCTCAAACGATAGTTGAGCTCATGATCTTGTGAAAAGTTCACGTAGTCTTGATCACTCATTCCCATGGGGCTCTCCTTTCCCATCCAGTAAATGCTCAACGACAATGAAAACATAGCAGCGAGAGAGCGGTTTTCAAGATTAGCTATGCGCCCACCTGCTAGATCGGAATGGGACGTCAGACGCCCTATCCCAAGAGGCGCTAAAGCAGCTGAGACTTTTGACCTAAGAAGGCTCATTCCGAGCAAGTATCACGGTACTTCAAAGCAAGAAGTGCAACTGGCTCTCAATCATAATTCCATCATCAAACGAGATGGCAGACGCAGAGCGCCGCGTTTGTCCGGACGCTGTCATAACTCTCAGGACCTGGTGCTGCTGTAGCTGGAATAGCGCGCTTTTGTACTGAGCCAGTGTAGCCGGAGAGGTATTGCAGGTTTTGAACACGAGATCTTGGACAGTGAACGATTGAGATCTCTCAATAAATTCGGGGATGTCTCTCATCAATGCATCAAGCACGCGCTGATCAGCGTTATCGTCAAAGTAAAAATCGAAGGTCTGCTGATCCGCTACGGCCTCGAAGGTCGGATCATACCCCAGCATCATACTCAGCCCCTGTCCACCATGGTGGACAAATGAATTCTGGCTCTGCCAATGCGTCATGAGCATCTCATTGCGAGCAGTAGGGTGAGAGGACAAGTGAATCAACCAATAAGCGCGGTTGCTTGAGCGAGACATAATGAAGAACGGCGTATAGAACGAAGCGCCGCACTGGCTTTGTATTTCCTGGTAGAGTAACTGCTCGATGAGCAGCCGGCTCTGTTTGACCTCTATAGCATTTTGGAGGTCCGGGTGCTTCAAGATGCCCTCCATATTGCATTTCTCAAGCCGTTTTACGCAGGCGGCATCCCCGGATAAGTGATTAATCAGGCTGTCCGTGGAGAACGTAAGCAGAACTTCTGTTCCACTTGGGAACATCTCAAATATCTTTCTGATCGTAGCTGGAGGCACATCTTTATACCCATACTGATCCAGTATGAATATATTCCTGGGCTTGCGACTTCTTGATTGAATATCTTTGGCTATCGAGGGTAACGCTTGCAAGAAATCGTTATGCAGCACATGAACATTGGGCTGCTGATCAAACTCATCTTCGGTAAGAGCAAGTTCCAGATGGTTGACCGCCCCCTTATCAATCTCAACAAAGTAGTAGTGCGCATCGATTGAAAACGGCTTGAGTCTGGAAACGTTTACTTTCGCCTCGGCTTCCTTCATCGTGCGCAGAAGCAATATGGGCGATCCTGCCAAGATATCGGAGCTGTCCAGAGACCGATATCGGCCACCTCCCGCAAACCCGTCAATCAAATTGATTCGAAATCTGTCCACCATTGGGTTCTTTGTAAAAACGCCAATGTAGCGACTCAAATACTCGCAAATTATTTCGTGCTTTACAGAACTGTGTCGATCAAGATGAGGCGGGTTTGAAAGATCACTCCAGTCATAGCCATTCTTGGCAGGCATAAAGATCCTTCTCTAGAAACTGATTCAGTGAAACTTAACATCATAGCTTCACTCAGGACCATCTACAGATTCACGGCAGCTATTCGTGGCATTTCGTCCCACACGCGCCCCTGAAACTCACGACCATTGGCCTTCTTGTTTCGTTTCTTTCCATCGGCTCCCCAAGTACCCCACTGCTTGAAGAAAAACGCCACGTTCTGTTCCTCGCATTGCACCTGAATCCGGTTTACCCATTCCTCCCTCAGCGGTCTCGCTTTGCGGCCAGACTCACCTCCGACAATTACCCAATGAATATTCGTCAGGTCTAGCTTTCCTACATCTTCGAGCAGCGGCTCAACAGACAAGAAACGGACGGTCGCTGGCACCCGGCGGATTAAATCGATTCGAGGTACACCGTATTTCCGATCCTCCACAGAAACGCCCAGCCAGGCGTTCTTCGGCGCGCTTCTTCCCTCAAAGTAATCAGCCATTCGCTGAGCCCGCTTAGTAAGGATCTGATAAGTATGCTGAGGCGTACGGGAGATAACATCGAAAACTCGATCTAGGAACTGATCAGGAACTGCTTCGTGGAACAGGTCACTCATTGAATTAACGAAGTATTTTGTCGGCTTCTTCCGCCGAAGAGGCTGCTCCAACCGCTCTGTTAGTAGAGACAGCTCAAAGCCGTTTTCATATCCGGGAGTTCCCATCGCCTGTAAGCGCTTAGCCATCTCTTCTGCATAGCAGTTCTTACAGCCCGGCGATACCTTGGTGCATCCGGTCATTGGATTCCACGTGTGTTCAGTCCATTCAATGGAGCTCCTGTTGCTCATGATCGCCTCCGTATGTGAAATCTACTGTATAGAAAACCAGATAGCAGTGCCCATAACAAAATACTACCATATTCGCTTATTCTAGATAACGCGAATATTTGAATAAATGCACGAAGAACTTTCCATATCCCTAAGGCGTTTCATGGATGCCAATGCCATGACTCAGCTCCAGGCCGCTAAAGAGCTAAAGACAAACCAAGCTCTTGTTAGCCGTATACTCAGCCGCCGCTGGAAAAGGAAAAGTGCACAAATCCAGAAGATTGCGGACTCCCTTGGCGTGACAGCCTCAATTGATCCTCGAACTAGTCCGGAGTTGATGCAAGCGCTCGCAGAGGTCTGGAATGGCGACGAGGAAGATGCGCGGGCTTTGGCCCAGTGCATCCGCGCCATTGGTGAGGCTCGGAAAACGTCGTCCTTCTAGTCCCTGGGTTCGGCATCAATCATCAGTCGAATATCATCTCGATAAGTGAAGCGCTTCTTACGCTTATGTGCATCTTCGGGATGAATAGTGAGCCGCTCGTCCTTTTCAAGGACTTTTAGCGCGTTCTTTTTGAACTGGGATGAGTGGTAGTCTGTCCGATCGGAGCCAACAAACTCGGCGATCCGCCTCGGTGTCACCCACCGTCCGGAAAACTGTTCGACGATCGCGTCGATTAATGGGCCATAGTCAGGTGATGCGAGATCCAATTCGTTATTTGCCATGCCTCGAAAGACAAAATCTCCGCCAGGGGCAATATTCCATATAGCGGATTTCATTTTGTCAGTACCCATCCAGGACTGGGTCGCGAAGAAGATACTGTAAACGTGGCGATTCCCTTTGAAGAGCTCAAAATGAATTGCATTCGTAGCCCGAGACTCCTTCAACTTCGATTTGTAGACCTGGTACAAGAACTCCTTCTTCTCATGCTTGTCCTCAATCGCCTTCGCTTGTACCCACTCGTTTCCGCCAAAAAGCTCGTTCAAATGGGGCTCAAATTCAGGAGAACCCAAAAACCGGTTGATGTACTCATACATTACCGAAACATATACTTCAGCCTTCGGGTTTTTAAGAATGCGGTGGACAATAGACATTGGGGTATCTGATACCCCAAATGGATCGATCATAGCGAAGCAAGGTGCTAGCTTCTTATTTTGCTCTTCGATGTAATCTAGAAGGTGGGTCATCGCAGCGTCGAACTTGCTTTCAGAGAAATGCACCTTAAAATTTGACGGCAAGTTCGGATATCTTTCTTCAATCAATGATTTAAGATGGTCCAATCTCTTTTTATCATTCTCGATAAAAAAGAAGACGATTTCTTGTTCCCGCACTGCTTGGTGCTGATGATTCAACGCCGCGTCAAGCGCGATAAGCGGAGAACCGATGTAGCCGTTGTTATATTCGCCAGGACCGGCAAACCCATCGATGAAGAGAAGACGACCATTGTACTTGGATAGGATGGGAAACCATGCATTGATGTAGCTCTTCAGAACAAGGTGTTTCCCGAGAGAATGCTCGTTAAGCTCCCACAAAGTTTCTTGCCGCTTAGCCAAAACCGCTCCTTATAATGTTTGTCATCCCGTACTACCTCGGACTATAGCAAAAACATACACACTGAAAATATCCGCGTATGCGTGGTATATCCGAATAACGGAACCAAGCCCATCAATTAAATCTATTAAAGAGAATGACTACCATCGCTCCCAGTACAATTTTTTGTCCGTTGCGTGCCTTTCTGTTTTTGCTTGCCATATCAGGCTTTCCCAATACGGGGACCGCAAGCCCGTCAAACCTTGTAAAACAGTCGACTTCAGGGATCTGCCATACGAAACAAAGCCCTTACTACGGGCGCATAAAGCATTACAAGGGTTTCGAATCGCTTTCATCCTGCATTGAGAACGGAGGCCGGCTTACCCAATACCGCAGAGTAAACACTGCACGCAGCTCTCGGTCGTCCGTGGAGAGCGACGGATCAGGGTACCAGCGAGCCGCTTTTGGAAGCGGATGGGACGATGCAGACGGAGATTGTCAGGACAGTCGCACCGAAGCTTTAATACACGCCTCAATAACCTCTGTTCGATTCGCAACAGAAAGACGGTGCCGAGTCGTTACCGGCCGTTGGATAAGCCCATTTACTGGGCAGGTTATTCAAAACTCATCCAACATCGATATTGATCATGTCGTCCCTCTAGCCTGGGCCTGGCGACATGGCGCTTCTCAATGGAGTAGCTTCGAGCGCCAGGAGTTTGCCAACGACACCTTTAACCTATGGCCTGTAGAAGCCTCATTGAACCGCAGCAAAGGGGCAAAAGGGCCCAATGACTGGCTTCCACCTGGGGGAAAGTGTCAATACGTGGCGCGCTTTGTCCGGATAGTCAGCAAATATTCCCTCCAATTCTCAACGCAGGAGCAGAATGGCTGGAACCGGCTACGAGCCAGCTGTCGACAATAAGCGGCGAGGACATGCCTCACGATTGAAAGCACTACTACAAGTTCATACCGTTGATTTTGTAGGAATGGGGCCATGCGTTTTGGTCAGTCGACCAGACATATGACTGAACAGTCGCCTACATAAGGAATGGTCTCGGTGGATAGTCGTACAGACCAATAGTCGCCTCCGTTTCGGACATGACATGAGAGGCCTTCATCTACCCCCATCAAGCTACAAAACCTTGGCTCGGGCTGGCCGTCATCTGGCCAGATTAAGAATGTACATAGCAGTGGTTGATTAGGAATCGCTAGACCTCCCATTCTCGAAACCGAATAGCCAGGAGAGCCATCAACTTCGCACGTTGCTTTGCTATCTGTGTGATGAAGAGAAAAATAGAAAGTGGCGGGTGTCCGAGCAGCCCCTCCATGAGCAATGGGGGCCAGCAGCAAAAGGAACCCGAAAAGCAATGTGGCAACAAGCTGAGGTTGCGCAATCAATGTCAGGTCCTCAGTCGATGGATTAGGCTACTTTTTAGCACGCCGAGCCAGCCAATCCGTTCGTGCCTGAAATTGCTCTTACTCATTAGCTTAGCCGTCAGCGTGTGAATGGTAATCACTGACGGAGTATAGCAATCAGCGTCGAACAACTGCGCCGCAACGATCGCCAAATGGATTCCTCGTGGCCCGACAACAGAGGCCATCAAAGTTGAGCGCAGCTCCTAATTTTGCAAACGACGCTTTTTGCGATTAAAGCCTAACGGAGTAGGATAAGGAGTTACTTCTGATCCTTTTCGGAGCTCACAGATGGAACTCAACCAAGACATGGCTTTGGTGATTGGCTTGGCCCCGGCAGTCGCGATTGGGCTGGTTTACTTGGTTCACTTGCTGAGGACCTAATTGCGGGAGGCGAACATCCGTCACTGCGACTAGGGCGTTATGAGTTCACGCTGGGAGAGCTGCATGCCTACAATGCTTGAAAAGATCGAAGCGTCTAATGCAGCGCGTTCGATGGACGACATCGACCGCCAATACAGAGAGCTTCATGCCTTTTTGAACCGGCCGCGTGAGGCGAGAGACATCCGAGCCCTGGGGGCTCGTAGCAAACGTCGGACAAGGACGAAAAACCAAGATTGAGAACATTAGGGGATTGGGTTAACCTTTTGCCGTGCGCTTCGGGACATGCTGGCATTCCGCCTCCCCCCGAGGACAAAGGACCAACCAGTTGCTCCACTACAAGTGGGCGCTGGTTTTTCTTTTTCTAGAGCCCCCAGCAAGTTATACAAATCACTGGCCACAGCCCCGAAGGCTATCACCCACCATCTTTTCAATGTAAGAGTTGATCAGTTCCCGAAAACTCCGCTCTTCCAACTACGGAATATCGAGCGGTACGGCGCATTCCTCTGTCGCATCTAAAATCCCCCCGCCGCTCATTGCCTAACAACTGCTGCCAAATGAGATTGATCAATTCAACTTGAGACACTAAGTTTTATCGGCCGACCAGACTCAACTGTCGGTCCACTCCCTTGTAAAGGCGCGGGGAAAACAAAAATTCTTTGCCGGTTTCGCGCAAGAAAGTTCAACTAAGATCCGGTCCCACGACACAGGTGCCAAAGACTTTTCGTACCAAGCAGCCTTCACAAGACAGCCAGAGTCGAGCCAGGGAATTTGTGTGGGTGAGCACTAACACTCTCCTGCTCAACGAAACGGAGGACTGATGAGACAGGACTTGGAACAACTGATTGCTGATGCCCGGTTTCATGATCTATTTCATAAAAACGGCCAGGCCAGCGCTATCCAGCTGTGGCTGCTGGAGTTTCGATACGAATCGGAGACTTCTATTCGATGGTTCTATGGCCGTGCACTGCAGGCAGATCATATTTCGAGTGAATGGAAGGGATCACTCAGGGGCAAGTTCACAACGCTGCCAAGCGGGAAACGTGTCCGCCTCCTCTCGTTTATCGCATATGTTTCCGCCGACTCCTTACGAAAGTTCACCGTCAGTCTAGTTGCCGGAAAGACATTGTTTGAGGCAAGTGTCGATGGCGTCATCCGAGTCGGCACCGACATCAGCGATGTATTTAAGGCGGTTGGCCTTGGCCCAGAGGTATGCATCCGCCCAACCATGCATTTACCAGCACGAGATTACTATCGTTCGATAAATCAGCGGCTGAGCCCACGAGATGACATTAGTTTTGACAGCAGCGCTGTATCGCCATTGGATAAAAGTGCGCTACTTCAGAAGTTCGAGGCAAAAGACCTCAGCAGCATTTTCCGAATGGCATGTAACCGTTTGGATGCCGAGACGGGCATGGCATTTACTTCCCAAGATTCTTGGCGCCTCGGGGACTTCGAGATTCTTTGTGCGCCAACGCTAAACCAGTCTGAGCGCGCTAAATATTGTTTGAGTGCGAAGAGTGAACATGCAGAGCTGGAAATTATCGAGCCCTTTACACATGAGCCGACCGAGTTACTCGTAGTTTTTAAAGCATTCAGTGACGGGGCCATTCAGTCTAGCCACGTCGCAACCGTGAAGAAGGATGCCTCCTTCCCAGCTACGGTCAAATTCAACGTGTGCTCATTCAAAGAAGAGCGAGCGACGGCGATGACTTTGGAGGTATTCGCCCGTCCAGACAACAGCGAAGAAGCATTCTTGTGCTTGCAAGTTGGGAATCTGTTCGTTCGCACTATCCATTCAAACATCAACGTACTGTCCAATACTCGGGTTGAAGGCAAGTTCGACTGGCTCAAAAAGCAAGTACCCAAACACGCCAGGAAGCAGCTTGATGCCGTTAACACGCTTCAACGTTCATCGACTGAATCAAACTCAGTGATTGGTGGGCATAAACGAGATCCGTGGGTCGGGATCAATCGCGATATTGCCTCGTCTTTAGGGTCGTTGTTGCCGCCCAGATCCACGGCACGCTTTTTCCCCAAGCTGTCCGACAGCAAGGGGATGAGTCGATTGGATTTAGTCGAATGGCTGCGCAAGGTATTTGCCGACCATAAGAAAGCCCAAATCGCATGGTTCGACCCTTTCATGGAAGATGTTGGCGTTGAACTTCTACATCGAATGGGAGCTTCTCAGGGCGATTACCTAATATTCACCTCTGAGAAGCAATCCAACAATGGTGAGGATTCTTGTACCGGTGAAGTTGCACGACAACAGCGCATCCAAAACCTACTCCAAAGATGCCAAGATTGGGGTCGCTCATCTTTTGGAAACGTGCGCTTGCGTGTAATTACGCTGCCCCACGAAAAGCTTCATGATCGAATGATTTTGATTCGTTCGCCGAGTGGACTACCCACGGCTGGCTATCAGCTATCCAACTCCATTCAGATGGCTAACGAGAATCACCCTTTGCTGGTAACGCCCATTCCTGCAGATATCTTGCCTGGGGTTCTCGACTACATGGATGGAATAGTGGAAGGCTCCGAACACCAGATTATTTTCGATTCAGACGTTAAGGATGGCGGTAAGCCTCAAACCGCGACCGACGATTTGAGCCCAATTGAAATGCAACACTCCGGTGATGTTCTCGCCTGGTGGATGGGTAGCAAAGAACTTAGGGGGCTTTCAGGACACAACCTGACTGAAGCATTGAAAGATTACGATTTGCTTGCGGGAACGCATATAAACGACGCTGAATTATGCGAGCCACCCAGCGATTTCTGGACCAAGGGCTTCGACCTCGAGCCGTTCCACGGCATGTGGGATGCTATGGGCATGTTTCTGGCGCATTCACGCTTTGGAGATGAGCTGACCATTCGAGGAGATGCCCATCTCGACTCAGCGTTTGAGCAACGTCTTGTGCAGCATCTCAATCCAGATAGAGAAGGTGGTCTCCCCGCTCGGAAAACCTCTGAGCCTCGTGTAGACCTAAACGTGTATTTCAACCAAAACTTGGAAGACCTTCTTAAACTGCAACAAGCTCCAGAACAAATTTTTTATTACTCTCCACCAACAGTCGGATATGGGGATTACTATGCCATCGCCATCTTGTGGCAAAAGGCACCAAATGCCCTAGCGTCCTGGCTCAGCAATCAAATCAAAGACTGGGTAAAGAATAACGGAGGAAGCCGTAACCTTCGGTCTCGCCGAGGAGCGCTAATAACTACTGCTCTTCGTTATATTTGCACTTATATTCACTTCGGCAAGACAAAACCTGGCATAGAGGCTTTGTTGGCAACCGACTGCCCGATCAACCAATGGATTGGTCTAAACGGAGTAAAAGTCGAGCTAATCCAAGGGAACCCCACAGAGAAAGCCTTAGCTCCGATTGAGAGCTTGCCCAATAGGGATCGGGTAATAGTCCTGTGCTGGCTAATTGGCAAGACAATAAGTGTTTGGCCGGATTGCCAGCAAAACCTGGTTGGTCGTCTCACTTCGTCGATATCAGAACCGATGAGCGATCAGTATTTACAGGACCTTACTAACCTAATCCGCGGGCCTCTAGGCACTCTATATCATCCGACTCCATGGATTTTTGAAACCCTGCTCGCACCGCTGATAGGTAAAAAAATCGTCAACCCTTACCAAGTTGCTAAGCTATGGTTGGAGGATCTCTTGACCCAGTGGAATTCCACGCTAAGTAGCGATAAACACCTGTCGTTCGTAACAGCAAGCGATGGCGAGTTCATCAACGAGCTCGCTATTGTGTTTGGATTCCTAACGGATGATGAACAAGTAGGGTTGCTCCCGAAAATCCAACAAATTTTCAAAAAGCTAGCTCGAACTATCCGTACCCCAATGTCCACCCAAGTAAACTTCCGGGCGAACCATCGTGCGCAGCAAGTGAATGCCTGGATCTATGCCTTGGCCAACCGTTTGAATACATTTGCGTGTCTCCCCGCGGCCGGACAGCTGACGCTATTAATGGAAAATTGCAGCAAACTTATGAGGCGTCAATCTCCAGATTACCGAACCACAATTGGGAGCGAAGACCTGTTTGAGTATGCATTCGATGATCCAAGACAGCTCCGCTCACACCCACTATGTAAGGCCCTCGAGAACGCTATCCAGAAATAGAGCACCGCTCGAGAGCTTTATGGCAATTGGTCGTTCCTTAATCGTGTCAGCGTGGACACGCCGCGCTGACGCCAGAACGCCTATCCAGCTATTAACACTGACTCCATAGCTTCAGCTACAGGGATCGAACTATTAAAGAACAGCGAGATCGTTATAATTCGTGCACCAAAAAACCGTTTCAATCAAACTTCTGGAAAATGCTCGCCAATAATGTTGACCATAGAAGTCGCCCAAGCTTCTAGATTTATACAAAACCTCGTAACCGCGGCCTGCGCCCCTACCTGACGTTTGGCTTGCTCTATAAGATCCTTGTCTGCTGGGTGATGCTTAATTCTGTGCGACGTATGGGTACTGAATAACACAGACGACCGATCGTGAATTTTCTTCTCTTTAAACTTGTCAGACTTTATCGCCAACCTTCTCTTAAAACAGGATATATACAAATACTCGTCTAAATCCTTCCTTTTCAACGGAATAAGATCATTTCGATACACTAAGCTGGTGGACTGACATTTATCGCCTGGGCGAAGCTCAAGTTCTAGCAGGTAGACGTGTGCATTTTCGTTCAATTTCACTTCCACTACCGCAACGCGCCGAGTTCTGCCTGACACCTGTTTCTTGTCCATCAGGTGCCAGCCTCGTTTTGGGCCAACCTTCTGAGGTAATGAAAGATAACGTTCTCCAAATTGAGCAAGAAAAGATGGAACGCCTACGGACCAACCTTGCTCCCTCGCTCGTCGAGCGAAATCTTCGATCATCTCTTCAAAAGGTTTTAGAGTGTCCGTAAAGTCATCGCTTAAATGCCGAAACGCTGTTAATCCAAGTTTACCCTCGCCATCAGCACCGTAATGGCCGTCACCGAATGTTCCCGCCTCGACACCGATCTCATTGGTTGCACGTCCCGTCTGTCTTTTTCCTATGGTGAGATTTGAACGCTTCTCAAATTTGGTTTTTAGCGCTCCGGATAGGCGTCCCCCCGGCTCGATAATTGCGAGACGTTTAATCCGGGCGTCTGCGGGCCCATCTATTACACTCAAATCGTCCACATCATCGGGATCAGGGTCCCCGATCTGCAACCCGTCTAACTCTGCTTCATCTTCTAGAGGCGGTGGAGAGCATAAGAAATCGTCACGGGTGAATCGAACGGTCTCTGGAAACTCATGGGAACAGTCGTGGATTTGCATGACATAGAGTCCCCAGACAGCGCGACTGCTGCCGGATGCTTCGGCCAACTTGAATCGCTTTCCTGAAAGCTCCAGAGACGTTTCATCACTAAAAGGGAACTCAACTTTCAGCGACAGATCCTTCGCCCCCTCTGCATTCTGGCTTTGATTGTTCAACTTGATCACCGAAAGATGCTGATGGACTCCCTGCAACTTTTTCCAAGCGAAACGGGACATCATGGCCCGAGCCAAAACAATCATTTCAAGCTTACTGAGCCGATAGTTCAGTTTTAAATTAGGTACGCCGTCTGAAACCTCGGAAGACTCCCAGTCCACATAGAAATTAGTTTCTCCTCGAACTACGGAAGATAAGAGTCTCGATGAAACTCCGTAGTACAGTCGCAGCATTTCAATGCATGGGATCACCAAATAATCCGTCATTTTGCTGTCAGAGACCGGGACCACGCAATGAATGTTCCTGCGAACATCATCAGCATTAGAACCGTATGGGAATTGATCAAGGGGGAGTGCGGTATCGAATTGACGACCGTCAAGAGCAACTGGTTCGTCCAACGAGACGTAATTTGCTAACCCGGCTCTCAGGCGAAAACGTGTTTTCTCTCGATAATGATATTTTGGGCTATCAGACGAGAAAACCATCCTGCCCTTATGCCATACACTGCCTATGCTGAAAGCCGCCAAAGCCGCAATCGGCATCGAAACGGCTATAGACTTGGAATTCCGATTCGGTCCTTCACTTTTTATGTATGGGTTGTACTCGAGAGGATTTCTAACCTGGGTCAGATGTAGGCTAGTTCTGTTTCCCAACTGACCAGCGTCACTAATAGGACCAATGCCATCAACACGCCAGTAACCATCATGCGCTCGTAAACTTTCGTAAACCTGTGCCTTTTTTGACATCACCACCGCCGATTCGCATATACCGACGGAAGAATCTCACTTTTCATCAGTCAGTTGCAAATAACTACGGAACTTACACCACCGCCCACCAGCGCCACGGCGGAAGCCGTGTGATGAGGAGCCCGATACGGTGGGCGTCGCCAGCTCTCCGGAGCCGGGGATTCCCCCGCCACCGAACGCACGCTGGCCACTTCGAGCGCGGCATTGTCATCCAGCGGCGGCAGGATACCGGGCATCCGGCTGGCCAGCATGCTCTTGCCGGTTCCCGGCGGGCCAAATAAAAGCAGATTGTGATTGCCGGCCGCGGCCACCTCCAGCGCCCGTTTGGGCACATGCTGGCCGCGCACATCCCGGAGGTCCGGGCAGCCGATATCCAGGTCCGGTTCCGGGCACCGCTCCAGGGGCGAGAGCGGCTGATCGCCGCACAGGTGGGCCACCACATCCATCAAATGGCCGGCGGCGAACACATCGTCCTCGGCCGCCAACGACGCCTCTTCGGCATTGCCCGCCGGGATCAACAGTTGGCGTCCTTCCTCCCTGGCCGCCATGACGGCAGGCAACACGCCGCGCACCGGCCGCAGGGCACCATCCAGGGCCAGTTCGCCCAGGCACTCCAGTTGCTGCAGGCGCTCGGACGGCACCTGCCCGGATGCGGCCAGGATGCCCAGCGCGATCGGCAGGTCAAAACGCCCACCCTCTTTGGGCAGGTCGGCCGGCGCCAGATTGATCGTGATACGGCGGGTGGGAAATTCGAAGCCCGCGTTCATCAGCGCACTGCGCACGCGATCCTTGCTTTCACGAACAGCGGTTTCCGGCAATCCGACGATCGACAGGGACGGCAGACCGTTGGAAAGATGGATCTCGACGGTGACGGACGGGGCGGACACGCCCAGGCGGGCGCGGGTGTGGACAATGGCAAGCATGACAACCTTCCATGGTGTTGACTGAGTGGGTTCGACGCGAGGCGCGACAGTGACGGCGTCCTGCCATCACTGCATGAGTCAGGCCTTTTCGCTGTTCAGTCGCTGTTCCAGTTCAGCAACCTGCTTCTCCAGCGCTTCGACCTTTTCCCGCGTGCGCAGAAGCACCGCCTGCTGGGCATCGAACTCCTCGCGGGTCACCAGATCCAGCCGTGCAAGGACGGACAGAACCGTGGCGCGGGCGTGCTGTTCAAAATCGTCCCGGGCGGCTTTGGCCATATCGGGGACGAACTGACCAACCTGCCCCTGCAGCTGTGCAAATAATTCCTGTGGTGTTTTCAAGATCGACCTCTGTGGCTCCCAAGGCATGGCCGTAAAAGTGTACCATAATCGTGGTGATACAAGGCCGGCCCCGCGCGCACCGAAATGGCGCACCAATCCGGTACGTTACGGATCAGTGCGCACCATAGTAAGGCAAGCGCGTGACCCAAATGAGGGCCAGGCTCAAGTAATTCACTGTTTTAAAGGGTAATTTTTGCGTTGGCACACCCGATGCTTAAAGCCTCGTACGCAATCCGCACACACTGTGTGCGAGGCGGCAGCATCCCGAGCTCAAACAAAAGGAGCCCCTGGAAGCCCGACGTGAGTCCGGTGTTTTCAGAGAATCCACCAAACGAAAAAGTTTGAGACGGCATTACCAAGGAGACAGCAATGAAACTTGTGACAGCGATCATCAAGCCTTTCAAGCTGGACGATGTCCGCGAGGCATTATCCGAGATTGGCGTTCAAGGCGTGACCGTCACTGAAGTCAAAGGCTTCGGGCGGCAGAAGGGGCACACCGAGCTCTACCGGGGTGCGGAATACGTGGTGGACTTCCTTCCCAAGGTCAAGGTGGAAGTAGCAATCGGCGACAACCTGCTCGACCAGGTCATCGAGTCGATCACCAAGGCAGCCAACACCGGCAAGATCGGCGACGGCAAGATCTTCGTGACCGAACTGGAGCAGGCCATCCGGATCCGGACCGGTGAGACCGGGGAAGAAGCCGTTTAAGGCTGACGGAATCCGATAACAACGCCAACGCAATTACCCCATTCATCCCTGAAGAGCCTTGTGCGGAGGGCTTCACATGGAAAACAATGTTTTCGAATTACAGTACGCTATAGATACGTTTTATTTTCTTGTCATGGGCGCATTCGTCATGTGGATGGCAGCAGGCTTCGCCATGCTGGAATCCGGACTGGTCCGTGCCAAGAACACCACTGAAATCCTGACCAAGAACGTCGCGCTCTACGCCGTGGCCTGCACCATGTACATGGTGTGCGGTTACGCCATCATGTATGGCGGCAACGTCTTCCTGTCCGGCATGGGCACCATCGACGTTCCCAACGTCCTGAACGACTTCGCGAACCGCGATGGCGGCTTCGACGGCGGCTCCATCTACTCCGGCGCTTCCGACTTCTTCTTCCAGGTGGTCTTCGTGGCGACTGCCATGTCCATCGTTTCCGGTGCCGTGGCCGAGCGTATGAAGCTCTGGACGTTCCTGATCTTCGCCGTCGTCATGACCGGCTTCATCTACCCGATGGAAGGTTCCTGGACCTGGGGCGGCGCGTCTGTCTTCGGCATGTACACTCTGGGCGACCTGGGCTTCAGTGACTTCGCCGGTTCCGGCATCGTTCACATGGCCGGTGCGGCCGCGGCCCTGGCCGGCGTCCTGCTGCTGGGTGCCCGTAAAGGCAAGTACGGCCCGAACGGCGAAATCCGCGCCTTCCCGGGTGCCAACCTGCCGATGGCTACACTGGGTACGTTCATCCTGTGGATGGGCTGGTTCGGCTTCAACGGCGGTTCGGTCCTGAAGCTGGGCGACATCGCCAGCGCCCACTCCGTGGCCATGGTCTTCCTGAACACCAACGCGGCGGCAGCCGGTGGCGGCATCGCGGCCCTGATCACCGCTCGCCTGATGTTCGGCAAGGCTGACCTGACCATGCTGCTGAACGGCGCCCTGGCTGGCCTGGTGGTTATCACCGCTGAGCCGTCCACTCCGAGCGCTCTGGCAGCCACCCTGTTCGGCGCCCTGGGCGGTGTCCTGGTGGTCTTCAGCATCGTCACTCTGGACAAGCTGCGCATCGACGATCCGGTCGGCGCCATCTCCGTCCACGGCGTTTGCGGTCTGCTGGGTTTGCTGCTGGTCCCGGCCACCAACGGCGACGTCAGCCTGAGCGGCCAGATCATCGGCGCCCTGACGATCTTCATCTGGGTCTTCGTGGTGAGCCTGATTGTCTGGGGCATCCTCAAGGCGGTCATGGGCCTGCGGGTTTCCGAGGAAGAAGAGTACGAGGGCGTGGATCTGTCCGAGTGCGGTATGGAAGCCTATCCGGAGTTCGTCAGCACCAAGTAAGCGACGCTTCGGTCCAAAGCAGAAAGGCGCCCCTCGGGAGGCTGTGTGACAACCCGTCACCAGCTCCAGGGGCGGCTCCAAGAAGAATGCCTCGGCTTTGCCGGGGCATTTTTCGTTGGGGGGCGGTTTTTGAGTTTTTTTGGAGTGGCGACAGCGCACGGTTCTCGACTCAGCCGAGCTTGGCCAGCAGTCCCTTCACGCCCAGGATGTTGATCACCCGCATCAGGTTGTAACTCAATACGCCCAGACTGTACTCGCTATGGGCGGAAGAGAGCCCCCAGCAGGTCAGACGCCCCTTGTTGAGCAAGCGCTTCAAGGTGGCAAAGGTCGGCTCCACCGTCGCCATGCGCCGAACCATGCGTTCGGGGGTGGCCTGCTGCTGCGCCTGCTTCAGCGCCTCCTCGTGGAAGTGGCGTGTTACCCAACGTCGGTCGGCGGTCGTGCATCGGGCCTGTAAGGGGCATTGACTGCAACCGGTGCGGCTATACAGGTGCATCCGCTGTTTGCGCTGGATCGTCTTGTGATGGAGTAACTCACCCGCCGGGCAGCGGTAGGCATCTTCATCCGGCAGGTAGATAAAGTCGCTTTTCTGGAAAAACTCGCCTGAACCCCGGTTGTTGACCGCGCGGTTTGAGGGCACCGCGACGTTCACGCCGGTCTTCCAGGTCTTCTCGATTTGCTCCCCGTTGGAGTAGCCCGCGTCAGTGACGACGGTTTCCAAATTACCTTCCAGAGCCTGCTGGGCCGCTTCGGTCATCGGCTCCAGTTGCTGGTTGTCTGTTCCCGCCTGAGTCAGTTCATGATCCACCGCCAACTGGTGCTTAGCGTCAACGGCGTTCTGGGCGTTGTAACCCACCACCATGCCTTCTCGCCCGGACTTCATGAGCCGGGCCTCCGGCTCGGTCCGGCAGGTCTGGGTGTCCTCTTCCTCCACCAGGACCTGGAGCTCGTCCTGCAGTTCAGCCTTGTGGGCCTGTAAGTACGCCAAGGCATCGTTGACCTTGGCCTGATCCAGGTCGGTTTCCGCCTGCTGATCCGACTCGGCCAGCTGCCCCAGGTAGCGGTCGATCTTGTGCTCCAGCTTGCCCAGCTGCTGTTCCAGTTGCTTGCGGGTCAGCGCCTGGTCTTTGCTCGCCGCCGCCTTGAATTTACTGCCATCAATAGCGACCAGGTGGCCGCTGACGAGGCCTGCCTGTTTGCAGAAGAGAACGAACTGGCGGCATACCCGCTTGATCGCTTGACCATTGTCCTTGCGAAAGTCAGCAATCGTCTTGAAGTCCGGTGCCAACTGCTTCATCAGCCACAACACTTCCAGATTACGGTGGCATTCCTTCTCCAGGCGGCGGGTGCTGCTGGTCTGGTTCAGGTAGGCGTAAATATAGAGCTTGAGCAAATCGCCCGGATGGTAAGGCCTACGCCCCGTCGTGGCGGTCTGCGCCTTGTCGAAACCAAGTTCGGCGACATCCAGGGAATCGACGAAGGCGTCGACAACCCGAACGGGATGATCTTCCGCAACGTATTCTTCAACACTGGGTGGCAGCAGCGAGGTTTGGTGGCGGGGCTGTCCTTGCAGGTGTCGCATACAAAAATAGCCGTGAACGGTGAGTTCACGGCTATTCTGCCAGCTTCAGAGGCTGTTTTCACACAGCCTCCTCGGGGCGCCTTTTTTCGTTGCCACATCCGGAATCCTGAAGCACGCAAGCTCTAATAGCTGGTACCGGCCCGGATCGACTGGCTGAGTGTTTGCTGCAGGTAAAAGTTGAGTTCCAGTTCCGCTTCGAGGGCATTCTCGAAAGGCCCCTGGAACGTGCCTTCGCGGGTTTCGAAATACCAGGCGCCATTCACATAGCTGAACCGTTCGGTGCGAAACCAGTTCTTTTCCGTTTCTCCCTGTCTTACCACCATCTTGCCCCCCTGACATAAGCGAAATCACTGTGCCGACGGGCATACCCGGCCACACTGGGGATCGGGCGATCCGGCCAACAGCATTCCGGGGATGCGAGCTTTCTGAACGACTTCACACTAAGCGTAGGAGATCAGCAGCGACGGGAAAGACTGATTTGGAAACAGCTAAAAGGGCGTTATAGCGGATAGGCATCAAGACCGGCCCCGGGGCGGGACCGGCCATCGGACCGATCAATCCTCGAAGATATCCCGCATGAACTGCGGCTGGGCCAGGGCGCCCTTGTGGATGTCCTCGTTGTAGTAGCGCGTCACGAACGGGCGCTCGGCGGCGTCTTCCTCACGGAAGTAGTGCAACGGGTTCTCCTTGCTGGCCATGGTGCAGCTCCACCAGCCCGTGGGATAAACCGGCTGCGGGAACGGCAGCGTCACCACGTGATCCAGACCGGCCTTGTGCATGTCGGTGTGGATGTCCTTGATGATGGTGTCCGCGTGCAGCAGCGGGGATTCGCTCTGTTGCACGATGATGCCGCCCTCACGCAGGGCCAGCATGCAGTCCCGGTAGAAGTCCAGCGCGAACAGGCCTTCGGCCGGGCCCACCGGATCGGTGCTGTCGATGATGATCAGGTCGATGCTGTCCGGATCGGCGTCGCGGATCCACTGGATGCCGTCGCCGAAGAAAAAGTTGGCCCGGGGGTCTTCATTGGACTCGCACAGCTCCGGGAAATATTTCTCCGACATGCGGGTCACCCGCTCGTCGATCTCCACCTGCCAGGCCTCTTCCACGTCCGGGTGTTTGAGCACCTCGCGCAGGGTGCCGCAGTCTCCACCGCCCACCACCACGACCTTGCGCGGCGCACGGTGGGTAAACAGGGCCGGGTGCGTCATCATCTCGTGGTAGAGGAAATTGTCGCGGCTGGTCAGCATCACGCAGCCGTCCAGCACCATCAGGTTGCCGAAGGTCGCGGTCTCATAGATTTCCAGTTTCTGGTAGGGCGTCTGCTCTTCGTGCAGCTTCTGCTTCACCTGTAGAGAGAACGCCGTGCCCTGGTCCTGGAAAACCTCGGTGAACCAGCCATCGTTCAGTGCTGACATTGTTTCATTCCTCCTGCCCTGTGGGTCGAAAGCCGCGATTGTAGAGAGTCATTGTCCTGCGCCAAAGCACAAAAATACAGGTATTTGCCGAAGTCGACATCTTACGGCGCTTCCCGCTAAGCGCCTGCTTTCTTTACAATGGCGCCTCAAAGACAGGACGGATTCGGCCATGACAGACAGCAACGCGCACAAGGTCTACAACATTGCCCACTGGGGCGAAGGTTACATCGATATCGACTCGGCCGGTGACGTGCTGATCCGACCGGACCGGGGCCACAGCGGAGCGTCCATCAACCTGCCGCAGCTGACCCGGGAACTGCTGGACAAGCAGGTTCAGCTGCCGGTCCTGGTGCGCTTCGGCGATATCCTGCATGACCGCGTCAACAGCCTCTGCGACGCCTTCAACCGGACGGCCCGGGACAAAGGGTATCAGGGCCAGTACACCGCCGTTTACCCCATCAAGGTGAACCAGCAACGCCACGTTGTCGAGGCGCTGACCCGGGCCGAGCCCGCCGCCAGCAACGGCCAGATCGGCCTGGAAGCCGGCAGCAAGCCGGAATTGATGGCCGTCCTGGCGCTGTCCCGCAAGCCGGGCTCGGTCATCGTCTGCAACGGCTATAAGGATCGCGAGTACATCCGCCTGGCGCTGATCGGCCAGAAGCTGGGCCACACCGTCTTTATCGTGGTGGAGAAGCAGTCGGAGCTGCCCGAGATCCTGGAGGAAGCCAAGGCCCTGTCGGTGAAACCGCTGATCGGCGTGCGCGCCCGGCTGGCGACCATCGGCAAGGGCAACTGGCAGAACACCGGCGGGGAAAAGTCCAAGTTCGGCCTGTCCGCCAGTCAGGTGCTGGAGACCGTCGAGCGCCTGAAGGCCGCCAATGCGCTGGACTCGCTGCAGCTGCTGCATTTCCATCTGGGCTCCCAGATCGCGAACATCCGCGATATCCAGACCGGCCTGAAGGAATGCGCCCGATTCTACAGTGAACTGCGCGACCTCGGCGCGCCCATCGAAACGGTGGATATCGGCGGCGGCCTGGGCGTGGACTACGAAGGCACCCGCTCGCGCAGCAGCTGCTCGATCAACTACAGCATGGGCGAATACGCCTACAACGTGATCCACACCCTGCAGACCGAATGCGATCGGGTCGGCATCCCGCACCCGAACCTGATCAGCGAATCCGGCCGGGCCATGACCGCCCACCACGCGGTGCTGATCACCAACGTGATTGATGAAGAGGCGCCGGCCAATCCAACGCCGAACGCGCCGGCCAGCGACGCTCCCGGCCCGCTGCACGACCTCTGGCGCGACTACAACAGCCTGCAGGATCGTGACCCGAACCGGTCCCGGGTCGAAATCTACCACGACGTGATGCACGCCATCAGCGACGTGCACGCCCTGTTTGCCCACGGCCTGCTGTCGCTGCCCCACCGGGCCGAGGCGGAACAGCTCTACACCGCCTGTTGCCGCGCCCTGCGCGCCCGGCTCGAAGCCGGCAACCGGGCCCACCGTGAGATCATCGACGAGTTGAACGAGAAGCTGGCCGAGAAACTGTTCATCAACTTCTCCCTGTTCCAGTCACTGCCGGACGTCTGGGGCATCGACCAGATCTTCCCGGTACTGCCCATCAGCGGGCTGAACCAGCCGATCAACCGCCGCGCCGTGGTGCAGGACATCACCTGTGATTCCGACGGCCGGATCGACCGCTACGTGGACGGCCAGGGCGTGGAAACCACCCTGCCCCTGCCGGAAGCCAAGCCCGGCGAGCCAATGCTGATGGGATTCTTCATGACCGGGGCCTACCAGGAAATCCTGGGCGACATGCACAACCTGTTCGGCGACACCAACTCCGTCGACGTCAGCCGCGGCGACGACGGCAGTTACCGGATCCGGCATCTTGTCGAGGGCGATACGGTGTCCAAGATCCTGCGCTATGTGAACTTCGACCCGGACGCGCTGCGCCAGGCCTACCGGAGCAAGTTCGAAGCGGCCAAGCTGCCCGACCGGGAAAGCGAGGCCCTGCTGGCGGAACTGGAGCAGGGCCTGGAAGGCTATACCTACCTGGAGGACTGACCGCGGGCTTCGGTCCGATAGGCCGACGGCGAACAGTGCTCCCACTTGCGGAAGGCCCGGCCGAAATTGGACGGGTCGCTGTAGCCCAGTTGCCAGGCGATCACCTCCACCGACTGGGACGTGCGGGTCAGCAGCCAGCGCGCGCGGACAGCACGGACCTCATCCAGCAGGGTCTGGAAACCGGTGCCTTCCCGCTTGAGCTGCCGGCGCAGTGTCCGGGGCGAGACGTGCAACCGTTCGGCCACCGCATCCAGTCCCGGCAGGGGCTCGCTGGTGACGCTTTCCAACACGCTACGAACCCGTCCCGAGACCCCCTGATGCTGGGCCAGTCGGACCAGTTCCGCCTCGCATTCCGCTTCCGCCAGACGCCGGGCCACCGGATTGTGCAGTGCCATGGGCAATCCCAGCATGTCGGCCTGAAAGCGCAGTTGGTTGGCCGGCTGGCCAAAATGGGCCGCATCGCCGAACAGGGCCGCGTAGCGGGCCCGGTGTGCCGGCTCCGGCGCTGGATACGCCAACCGGCAGGAGCCGCCGTACATGAGCTGTTTGCCGAACAGCAACTGATTGACATCCATCAGCGCCGCCAGCACTGCCTCAACATTGAAGCGGTAAAGATCGTCAAAGTCGTGGCGCATGGTCAGCTGGATCACCGCCTCGCGCCCCTCCACAAAGAACGTCAGGTCGATGTACGCGAAACGGATCGAGAAATACTTGGCCAGTGTCCGCAGCGCCTCGTCGATGGTGGCGCAACTGATGGCCGCCTGGGACAGGGAGCCGTGGGTGGTGAATTTGAGCCGCTGGCCGAACGCCAGCCCAAGCGCGGGATCGTCGCTCTGCTGCAACGCCTCGCGGCAGACCGCGACGAATTCCGCCACTGTCAGCAGCGTGTCCGGATGGGCCAATCGATCGGCCGACAGACCCGCGGCGGCAAACACGGCATCCCGCTTGCCACCTTCCTCTTCCAGAAGCTGGCCCAGAATTTCCACATAGTGCGCGCGGGTCGCGGGGCTGTGCAGGTCGAGGGCATCACTCATCGGCGTCAGTGCTCATGAGACGTGGGTGACCGGCAGGTTAAAGGCCGATGCGCCTTGCCACAATTACCCCATCGACGGACCGGCGCTGACGGTTGGGTCATTTTCAGTTTTTTTTGCTCACCGGGTGATCCGGCCCAAACCGACCGGCGTAAATCCGCTGGACTGACAAACCCATGGCGAGCACTTAGAATGATGACATCAACTCGTGCAAAGACAGCCACCACAGGGGATCGCAACGTGTCCACGCCGAATCCCGGCTCCAACCGAACAGAGGGCCGAAAAGACCCCTGGAGCCAGCTGCTGGACAAAGTCGGCAAACAGCAGGACCGGGAAGCCTATCGGGCCCTGTTCCAACACTTCGCGCCGCAGATCAAGTACTACGCCATGGCGAACGGCCTGGCTGGCCAGGCCGAAGAGCTGGTGCAGGAAGTGTTCGTGTCCATCTGGCGCCGTTCCTGTCTTTACGACTGGCGCAAGGCCGCTGCCTCCACCTGGATTTTTACCATCGCCCGGAACCAGCGCATCGACATGCTGCGCAAGATGCAGCGCTCCCGCGCGGAAATGACCGTCGACACGGAGGATCTGTGGCAGATTCCCGGTGATGACGAGAACGAGCCGGTCACCTCCCTGCACCGACTGATGTCGGAACGCCGCATCCGGGACTCCCTCAAGCACCTGCCGGAAGAACAGATCACCGTGATCGCCAAGGTGTATATGGAAAACAAGTCCCACCAGATCGTGGCCGATGAATTGAACATCCCACTGGGCACGGTCAAGAGCCGCGTCCGGCTGGCGCTCAACAAGCTCAAAGTTATTCTGCAGGACCAGAACGCATGACCCAGCACCATCCTGACAGTCACAGCCTGATGGAATTCAGCGCCGGGAACCTGAGCGATCCCCACGCGCTGTGTATTCGTCTCCATCTGGACGAGTGTCCGCACTGTCGCAGTCGCGTGGACACCCTCGACAGCCTGGGTGCCGTCCTGATGGACGAGCAGCCCGGAGCGGGCGTGGCTGACGATGCGTTCGACCGACTGATGTCACGCATCGATGCCGGCACGCCGGAACCCCAGCCCAAGCCGGCACCACGCGGCAACCCGTTGCAACGGCTGCTGGGCGACGACCTGAATCACCTGCCCTGGAAGCGGCAGCTGGCCGATGTCAGCGTGCTGGACATCAGCCATCTGTTTCCGGGCCAGCCGGAGAAAGTCGTGCTGCAGAAACTGTCGGCGGGCGGCAAGGCCCCGGCACACACCCACCGCGGCCTGGAAACGACGATCGTGCTGCAGGGCGCGTTCACCGACCACAAGGGCGTGTTCAACCAGTGGGATTTCGTGGTGCTGGACGAGCACGACGAACACCGGCCGGTGGCGCTGGAAGGCGACGACTGCATCACCCTGTCCGTGCTCAGCGCGCCGCTGAAGCTGACCGGCACCTTCACCCGTTTACTCAATCCGTTTATCCGATAGCCGATCTTGTACTCACTCGCCCCGGCCTGCCGGGGCTTTTTTTGTGGGCGAGCCAGCCCCCCCCCCCATTTCCTACCACGGCAATGACGATCCGTCCCAGCTGAAGAACTGGCCGTTGTGCTCCGTATCCAGGCCATCGTAGATCGACAGCAGGTTGGTCGCCGTATCGTGCGGCCCATGCACCTGCAGTTGCGCCAGGGACTGCTGGAACGGTTCACTCAACCGCGTGCGGGTGGTGCCGGGATGGACGGCCACGCAGGTGACCGGCCTGATGCGCCGCGGCAGTTCGATGGACAGGTTCCGTGTCAGCATGTTGAGGGCGGCCTTCGAGGCCCGGTAGCCGTACCAGCCACCGAAACCGTTGTCGCCGATGGACCCCACCTTGGCGGATACGGCCATGATGCGTTTGAGACGTTTGTGACGCAGCCGGGGCAGCAACGCCTGCACCAGCAGCACAAACGCCGAGGCGTTGATCTGGAAGGCGGTTGCCAGCGCCCCGGCATCCAGATCCTCCAGCCGCTTCTCCGGCCGGATGCCCTCGCCGTGCAGGCGGCCCACCGCATAGATCACCCCATCGATATCCTCCTGCAACGCCAGTTCGGGCGCCGGGTCGAGCGCATCCCAGGGCAGCAACGATAGAGCGTCACCGTATGGGGCGGCCCAGTCCGCGGCCGCATCAGGGCGACGACAGAGGCCGGTGACGGTGGTGTCCGGGCGCTCCAGCAACTGTTGGATCAAGGCGCGACCGATGCCACCGGTGGCGCCGGCGACGACAATATGCGGCATGGGATTCTCCGTCTTCAGGTTCAGGGCTCTCCCCATCATTACGCCCGGCAACGTTGCGCGGACTTCAGGCCCCTGTCCGAAAATGACCGATACTTGTCAGCTTTTGACCTTCTTCCCAGGCGCGGTATCTGGAGAATAGACCCCGTTGATTAGTGTCTCTGAACTAGTCCGGCTTGTTCCCTTCGGGGTAAGCCATCTTGCTTGTCCAGCCACGCCCTATGGCGTGGTTTTTTTTGTGCGCCCGGCACGGGCGCACTCCTGGAGGTGCAAGTCCTCCCGTGAGCTGGCCACAGCGAGCGAAGTGAAGCGCAACTGCGGAAGGGCGACCGACCGTGGGGAGGAAGCGTGGAGCGTA
>NZ_RHGZ01000042.1:0-26814 GCF_003789045.1 Marinobacter sp. R17
CACTTCGACCGGTTAGGCGTGCCGCGTCTCTCGTAAACCTCAACTTCTCGAACCGCCCGGTGCGGACCCGCTTGCCGGGTGGTGTGGGAGGGGCGGAGCCAGAAGGCTCCCCCCTATCCCGATGTGGTGAGGGTGTGCGCCGCGCGTTACAGCCAGTCGTTCAGCATGATGCCGACACCGATCCGCTGGATGCGCTCGTTGTAGTCGATCAGGCTCTCGCCATAGCCGTTGTAGTACTGGATGAAGCCCTTGATGGTTTCGCCCACGGGGAAGCTGTAGCCCAGCTGGATGGACGTCTTGTTGTCGCTGGTGCGGAAATTGTTACGCAGCTTGAGGGACAGGGTGCGGTCGTTGTCGATCTTGTAGACCGCCCAGTAATCGCCGTAGCCCAGGTACTTGTCGATGTCCGGGTTGTCGTCTTCCGAGGCTTTCTCCGGAATCCGGTACCACGGCTGCACGAAGAACAGCCAACGGTCCCAGGTGTAGGCCACGCTGCCCATGACCCGGTTCCAGCTGCGGGACTGGGGTTCGGACTGGCCGTTGGACTGGTGGTTCAGGCCCAGCGTGACCGCTTCCAGTCGACCGGGGCCGACGTCCCACTGGGTGGCGTAACGGGCGAAGATTTCCGGCTCGTAGTTGGTCTCGCGGAAGGGCTTGGAGGCGTCGTTGTTATAGACCTGCCAGAACGACAGCTGGGTGTAGCCAAACCACAGGGTCAGGCGTTTATCGAACATCCCCGTCAGCAGTGGCACCTTGAAGCTGATCTGGTACTTGGCTTCGTCGTAGTTCAGCGGCTTGTCGTAGTCGGTCGTGCCGTAGGTCGGGCTGTGCGGGTGCTGGTTGGGATGGTGCATGTAGGTGTACGGCAGGATGTACGTTGGTCGGTGGGTCACAAAACTGCCCGAGAATGAGAACAGCGCCTGTTCGGTGGCGAAGTAGCGATCGACCAGCGAATCCGCCGTGTCGCCTTTTTGGGCATCGACGCCTTTTTCATCGGACGCAGCCGCGCTGCCGGTGTCGAACTGGAGATTCTCCGTCACCTCGTTGGCCCGGTCGATACGCTCTTCGCTGGCCCGTTCCCGCGCCTTTTCCGGGTCCGTGATGGCGTCGTAGCACGCCAGCCGCTGCACGCCGTTTTCGATCAGGGCGCAATCGTCCGAGGCAAACCCGGTGTAATCGGGTACAGCATCCTGGGCGGCCGCCAGAGGGGCGGTCAGGGCCAGGCAAAGCGCTGGAAGTCGTCGCATAGCGGGTTCCGTCCTTGTCCGTTGTCCTGTGAGAGATCAGAGGCTGAGCCAGGTGCGCGCGATGGCATACGCCCACACGCTCAACAGCGTTACGGTCAGCAGGCCGAAAACGATCTTGTGTTTAACGGCGGCGGTTTCTTCGACGTTGGCGACCCAGCGCAGGTACATCAGTCCGATAAAGCTGAGGAAGACCGCCAGGCTCGACAGCGCCGGGACCAGCAGCCAGAGCGGATCCACCTGGCCGTCGGGACCGGCCAGGCGGCCCATCAGGAGCATGGATCCCAGCAGGACAGCCAGTGCCGAGAATTCGATGGCGATCAGCGGGCGGCGCCACGGATGCGCCTTGGGGTAATGCTTGGGCATGGAGAACTCCTGTACAGTTGCTGCACATGATACCCATTACGCCCGCGTCAGGTCAGGTGATTAACTGAATTTTAAGGATTTGCGGGAAGCGGCTACGCTTGCAGGGAGTGGTTGGCTTGTTTGGTCGGACCCGGCAGCTATAATCCGGAACCATACGATAAATAAGAATCAGGTGGGGGACTCACTGTGAAAAGGATGAGAGTGCTGGCGGCGATCCTGCTGGTGATGGGCCTCAGCGGCGGTCCGGCGAATGCGGCCGTGGAAGACGAGATCAAGGCACGTATCCAGCCGGTTGGTGAGGTCTGCGTGGATGGCCAGGACTGTGGCGATGTGGTGACGTCCGCTGCGCCGGCCTCGGCTTCGTCGGGCCCGCGTTCGGGCGAGGAGGTCTACACCAACGTGTGTGCCGCCTGCCACGGTGCCGGCGTGATGGGGGCGCCTAAATTCGGTGATGCCGGTGCCTGGTCGCCACGCATCGACAAGGGGCTGGATACCCTGGTGAATCACGCCATCAACGGCTTCAATGCCATGCCGCCAAAAGGGGGCTGTGCCAATTGCCCCGACGAGGAAATCAAGGCGGCGGTCGAACACATGGTCGAGGCGGCCAAGTAGACCTCGACGGCTTAGCCTCTTAAACGGCGCCGGGTTTTCGCCCGGCGCTTTGCACCTTGACTTCAGGCGCCCAGATCGCCGAGCAAGGCGCTGAGGGTGGCCTTTCCCTTACGCTGGTTGGCCGCGGCGTCGGTATCCCCCAGACCTTCCCAGAGCACGTCGTCTTCCGGTAATTCATCCAGGAAGCGGCTGGGAATGGTCTCGATCTTCTCGCCGTACTGCTTGCGCTGGGCCGCGTAGGTCAGCGCCAGGGTTTGCCGGGCGCGGGTGATGCCCACGTACATCAGACGGCGCTCCTCCTCGATGTTGTCTTCCTCGATGCTGGAGCGGTGAGGCAGGATTTCCTCCTCCAGGCCCATGATGAAGACGTGAGGGAATTCCAGACCCTTGGACGCGTGCAGCGTCAGCAACTGGACCTTGTCGCTGTCGTCCTCTTCCTCGCGCTGTTCCATCATGTCCCGCAGGATCAGGCGACTGATGGCGTCCTCGATGCCGATCTCGTCCGCCGTGCCCTTGTCGTTGTCCAGCATGCGCTGGATGGAATCCACCAGATACCAGATGTTCTCCATGCGCCGTTCCGCCTGCTTGGGCGTGCCGGCGTGCTGGTGCAGCCATTCCTCGTACTCGATGTCCGTGAACAGCTGCTTGATGACCGGGATCGGCTCTTCCTGGAACAGGCGCTGGCTGGTACGGTCGGTCCAGTGGGCGAAGCGGCGCAGCTTGTCCAGGCCGCGTTCGGACACGTGCTCTTCGGCCCCCAGGTTGTGCAGCGCCTTGAACATACTGATCTGGCGCCCTCGGGAATAATTCCCCAACTGCTCCAGCGTGGTCGGGCCGATCTCCCGGCGGGGCACGTTCACCACCCGCAGGAACGCCGCGTCGTCGTCCGGATTGATCATCAGCCGCAGGTACGCCATGGCGTCCTTGATCTCGTTGCGTGAGAAGAACGACTGGCCGCCGGAGATCCGGTAGGGAATCTGGTACGCCTGCAGCTTCATCTCCAGCAGCCGCGATTGGTGGTTGCCCCGATACAGCACGGCGAAATCCCGGAATTCGATGCCTTTTTTCAGCTTCTGGTCGAGGATCTCGGTGGCGATCCGCTCGGCCTCGGCATCCTCGCTGCGGCAGCGGATGATGCGGATTTCGTCGCCGATGGCATGGTCACTCCACAGGGCCTTCTCGAACACGTGCGGGTTGTTGGCAATGACCGTGTTGGCGCAGCGCAGGATGCGCGAGGTGGAGCGGTAGTTCTGTTCCAGTTTGACGATTTTGAGGCTGGGGAAATCGTCCTTCAGGGTGGCCAGGTTCTCCGGCCGGGCACCGCGCCAGGCGTAGATGGACTGGTCGTCGTCGCCAACCACCGTAAACGCGGCCCGTTCGGCCACCAGCAGCTTGACCAGTTCGTACTGACACAGGTTGGTGTCCTGGTACTCGTCCACCAGCATGTAGCGGATCTTGCGCCGCCACTTGTCCAGCACCTCCGGGTTGGTCTTGAACAGCTGCACCGGCAGCAGGATCAGGTCGTCGAAGTCCACCGCGTTGTAGGCTTTCAGGTATTCCTGGTAGCGCTGGTAGATCAGGGCGATGCGCTGTTCCCGTTCGTCCGCCGCGCGGCTCAGGGCGTGGCCCGGCGCCCACATGGCATTCTTCCAGTTGGAGATGGTCATCTGGATGTCGTTGAGCTCATCGCCGGCGTCGGCGCTGGCTTCGCGCAGCATCAGGTCCTGCAACAGGGCCTTGGCATCCTCGGCGTCAAAAATGGAGAAGCCCGGGTGATAGCCCAGGTGGGCGTGCTCCTCCTTGATCATATTCAGGCCGAGGTTGTGGAAGGTGGACACGGTCAGGCCCCGGGTCAGCTTGCGATCCACCAGGCGGGTGACCCGCTCTTTCATCTCCCGCGCGGCCTTGTTAGTAAAGGTGAGGGCGGCGATATGACGGCCCGGAATGCCCACCTGTTCGATCAGGTAGGCCATCTTGCGGGTGATCACGCTGGTCTTGCCACTGCCGGCCCCGGCCAGGACCAGCATGGGGCCATCGACATAGCGAACCGCTTCTCGTTGACGGGGATTGAGCTGCGACACGGGTGTCCTGCCTGAAAAAATCGTTTACCCTTGGGCACTTGTCAGTGCGATCAGGGCAAGGCGCTTTGAAAGCCGGGCCGAATGGCCGGATCGAGCGGGTTATTCTACATCAGGTGGCGGCCGGGGTTTACTCCATTCGGTAACGAAACGCATACCGGCGCGCAGTGCCGTCACCAACGGGTGTTGGCATAGAACGAAAATGACGCTGCAGTCAGCGGGCGGTTCGTCTATGCTTTCCCATGCCCCCTATGGAAAGGGCTTAGTCAATGAGATGCTGGATTGTCGGACCTGGTGCGCGGAACGTATACCGGCATCTGAGGTGTGATGCCGGTAGGATGCCGTACCTGCCAATCGATTGCATGGCACCGGATAAAAGGGAGTTGGCCGCCACCAATGAATGATGTGGATGATGCGTGGAATGCCACGGCTGTCCGATTACTGATTTTGACGCCGGAGCTGCAGGACTATCTGTGGTACGTCCATCTGTTGAAACAGAATCCGGAGCTGAAGGTCGAGTTGACCTGGTGTCCCGATCTGGCCGATTGTGAAGACCTGATCAGTCACACCCAGTTCGACGTGGTGCTGTGGGACAGCATCATGTTCGTCACCTCCCAGACCGCGTTCCTTCAGTACCTCGCCGTCGCCGGCGATGAAAAACCCGTGATTGCCCTCGGCGCCGAACCCGAGGCCATCGGTCTGCCTCCGGCCCGGGTCAATGGCGCGATCGACTACCTGTGCAAGGGCCATCTCGACTGCTGGAACCTGGGCCGCGCCCTGCTGTGCGCGCTGTTCCGGCATCGTGCCACCGCCAGCACCCGCACCGAGCTGGGCCGGGAAGTCGCCAGCGGCTTCATCAACCGGGACCTGTTCTTCGACCGGCTGCAGCAGGCTATCCTGCGGGCCGAGCGGCATAACCAGCGGCTGGCGCTGCTGCACATCAACCTGGACGAATTCCGTTCCGTCAACGACAGCCTCGGTTACCAGGCCGGGGATCAGTTGATCCTCAAGCTGGCGGAGCGTCTGCGCCAGAAACTGCGCCGGGTGGATTCGCTGATGCGGATTGGCGGCGATGAATTCGCGATCATTATTGAACGGGTCGAGAACTCCCTCGACGTCACCCAGGTGATCCGCAAGCTGGTGGCTTCCCTGAATGAGCCGGTGGTGGTGGAGGGTAAGAGTGTGGTGCTGACCGCGAGCGTCGGTATTGCCACTTACCCGGAAGCCGGCAATACGCCGGAAATGCTCTTGCGCCAGGCCAACCGTGCGATGTTTGAGGCCAAGCGCGACGCCGGCACCAGTTACCGCTTCTACAACCAGCAGCTGCACCTGACGGTCGGGCGTCAGCTGACCCTGGAGGCCGACCTGCGCAACGCGCTGCGGGGCAAGCAGCTGGAATTGTATTACCAGCCGCGCATTGATCTCGTCACGGAGGAAGTGCGGGGCGTGGAATGCCTGCTGCGCTGGAATCACCCCGATCGGGGGTTGGTCGGACCGGACGAATTCATTCCCGCCGCAGAACGCAGCGGATTGATCGTGCCCATCGGCTACTGGGTGCTGGAACAGGCCTGCGAACGACTGCGGGAAGCCAACGGTCTGGGTTACCCGGGACTGGTGTTTGCCGTGAACCTGTCGTTCCGTCAGTTCCACGACCGCAAGATGACCGAAACCATTTTCCGCATCATCTACAACGCCAGTATCGATACCAGCCTGCTGGAACTGGAGCTGACGGAAAGTGCGATGATGCATGATCCGGACTACGCCCAACGCTGCCTGCGCGAGCTGAATCAGTTGGGCATCAGCTTCGCGCTGGACGATTTCGGCACCGGGTTCTCATCGCTGTCCAACCTCCAGCACTTGCCCATTTCCCTGGTCAAGATCGACAAGTCGTTTGTCCAGCGCCTGGGGCAGAGCGGCGACGCCGAGCACATCATCCGCGCCATCATCAGTCTGGCCCACAGTCTGCAGATGAGTGTGGTGGCTGAAGGCGTCGAGACCGAAGGCCAGCTGGACTTCCTGCGCCAGCAGCACTGCGACGAAGTGCAGGGCTACTATTATGCCCGCCCCATGCCCTGGGCCGACCTGCTGGTCTTCCTCGAAGAGCGTAACAGCCTCGCTTGTCTGGGCCAGTAGGCCTCTGTACCTTTCACTGCATCATCCTGTGGATTGTTGATACCGACGCGCCCGCTTGCCCAAATGGCCCCGGGTTCGCCGGGGATCGCCGAAGACCCCGCCATGGCGCTATAATGCGCGCCTTTCCTCCGGAGGTCTTTCGACCCACATCCGTCTATGTGCAACGCAAGTGAGGTGGCATGAACAGTATTTTCCAGCGGATCGCCGACGAACTGGGTGTCCGGCAACAACAGGTCAGCGCCACGGTTGGCCTGCTCGACGAAGGCGCCACGGTGCCGTTTATCGCCCGTTACCGGAAAGAGGTGACCGGCTCGCTGGATGACACCCAGCTGCGCACGCTCGAGGAGCGCCTGCGTTACCTGCGTGAACTGGAAGACCGTCGCGGCACCATCCTGGCCAGTATCGAAGAGCAGGGCAAACTGACCGACGAACTGCGTGAAGCGATCGAGACGGCGGACACCAAGAACCGCCTCGAAGACCTCTATCTGCCGTATAAACCCAAGCGCCGCACCAAGGCCCAGATCGCCAAGGAGGCGGGGCTGGAGCCGCTGGCGGATGCGCTCTATGACGATCCGACGCAGGATCCGGACACGCTGGCCGCCGAGTATCTCAACGCCGAAGCGGGCGTCGAGGATGCCAAGGCCGCACTGGACGGTGCCAAGTACATCCTGATGGAGCGCTTCGCTGAAGATGCGGAACTGCTCGGCCACCTGCGTGATTTCCTGTGGCAGGACGGTACGCTCAAGGTCACCGTGGTGCCCGGCAAGGAAAACGAGGGCGCCAAGTTCCGCGACTATTTCGAGCACAGTGAGCCGCTGAAGAAGGTGCCGTCCCATCGGGCGCTGGCGATCCTGCGCGGTCGCAACGAAGGTATCCTCAATTACAGCATCGTGGTGGGTGACGACGAGGACGATCGCAGCCGCGTCTCGCCCTGCGAGCAGAAAATCGCCGGGCACTGGAAAATCCGCGACCAGGGCCGCGCCGCTGACCGCTGGCTGGCGGAAGTGGTGCGCTGGACCTGGCGGGTCAAGCTGTCCACCCACCTGGAAACCGAGCTGGTGGCGCAGGTGCGCGAAGCCGCCGAAGCCGAAGCCATCCAGGTGTTCGCGGCCAACCTGAAAGATCTCCTGCTGCTGGCCCCGGCGGGCCCGCGCCCGACGTTGGGCCTCGACCCCGGCCTGCGGACCGGTGTGAAAGTCGCCATCATCGACGGTACCGGTCAGGTGTCCGGCTATGGCGCCATCTTCCCCCACGCGCCACAGAACAAATGGGACCAGTCCATCGAACAGCTGGCCAAGTGGTGTCGCGAGCACAAAATCGAGCTGATCGCGATCGGTAACGGCACCGCCTCCCGGGAGACCGAGAAGCTGGCGGCCGAGCTGATCAAGCGCTATCCGGATCTCAACCTGGCGCGCATCGTGGTGAACGAGTCCGGCGCGTCCATTTACTCCGCGTCTGAATTTGCCGCCCGCGAACTGCCGGACCTGGACGTCACCATCCGGGGCGCCGTGTCCATCGCCCGTCGTCTGCAGGATCCGCTGGCGGAGCTGGTCAAGATCGAGCCCAAATCCATCGGTGTGGGGCAGTACCAGCACGACGTGTCCCAGGTGCAGCTGGCGCGCAGCCTGGACGCCGTGGTGGAAGACTGTGTAAACGGCGTGGGTGTCGACCTGAATACCGCGTCGGTACCGTTGCTGGCCCGGGTCGCCGGCCTGAACCAGATCACCGCCCAGAACATCATCGATTTCCGCAACCAGAACGGGGTGTTCCGCAACCGCAAGCAGCTTCTGGATGTGTCCCGCCTGGGCGCCAAGACCTACGAGCAGGCGGCCGGCTTCCTGAAGATTGCCGGTGGCGACAACCCGCTGGATCGCTCCTCCGTGCACCCGGAAGCCTACGGCGTGGTGGAGGCGATCGCCAAGG
Source organism: Marinobacter sp. R17 (assembly GCF_003789045.1). Taxonomy (NCBI): domain Bacteria; kingdom Pseudomonadati; phylum Pseudomonadota; class Gammaproteobacteria; order Pseudomonadales; family Marinobacteraceae; genus Marinobacter; species Marinobacter sp. R17. The sequence goes on from NZ_RHGZ01000042.1 coordinate 8,357, forward strand.
ACAGCGGCAAGTCCGTTGACCAGATTATCGGCGACAGCCACTTTCTGCGCAGCGTCGATCCCAAACGCTATGTGAACGACAAATTCGGTCTGCCCACGATCCAGGACATCATCGCCGAACTTGAAAAACCGGGACGCGACCCCAGACCTGAATTCCGGTTTGCCAGTTTTGAGGAAGGGGTGGAAACCCTGAAGGATCTCGAACCCGGCATGGTGCTGGAAGGCAGTGTCACCAACGTGACCAACTTCGGCGCCTTCGTCGATATCGGCGTCCACCAGGATGGCCTGGTGCACATCTCGGCCCTGTCTCACCAGTTCGTCAAGGACCCGCGTGAGGTGGTGAAAGCCGGCGATATCGTCAAGGTCAAGGTCATGGAAGTGGACGTGCCTCGTAAGCGGATTGGCCTGTCCATGCGTATGGATGACCAACCGGGTGAGAACAACGCGTCACGCGGCGGGCGTAAAGGCGGCGGTCAAAGCGACCGGGCCCCGTCCCGCAATCGCGGTCAGAAAGACAGCGGCAAGGCGCCTCAGGGCGCCATGGCTGGGGCTTTGGCTCAGGCGTTCGCCTCGGCCGGCAAGAAAGGCCGCTAAACTTATATTCGGGGTTCGCCGGCGCGGGCCCCGCGGACCCAAGGAGTCAGACCATGGGCGAATCCCGCAAGGGGCTATTCCAGCAGTTCTCGGCGCAGGACTGGCACGGCTTCCGCAAAGGCCTGGAGAAAGAAGGGCTGCGGGTAGACCAGAACGGGTTTATCGCCCAGACACCGCATCCGGAAGCGTTGGGCTCCACGCTTACCCATGACCGGATCACCACGGACTACTCTGAATCCCTGCTGGAGCTGATCACGCCGGTGTGTGACAGTACCGAGTCCCTGCTGGCCTCGCTGTCCGAAACCCACCGTTTCGTGCAGGCCAACCTGGGCGATGAGGTGCTCTGGTCCGGCAGCATGCCCTGTCGGCTGGACGGCGACGCCAGCATCCCCATCGCGGTGTACGGTTCCTCCAACAGCGGTCAGTTGCGACACGTCTATCGCCGCGGGCTGGATGTGCGCTACGGCCGGATGATGCAGAGCATCGCCGGCGTCCACTACAACTTCTCCCTGCCGGAGAGTTTCTGGCCCCGCTGGCAGTCGCTGCTGGGCGACGAGCGTAGCCTGCAGGATTTCAAATCGGACCAGTACTTCTGGCTGATCCGCAATTTCCGCCGGCGCAGCTGGTTGCTGATGCTGCTGTTCGGGGCGTCACCGGCGCTGGATGCCAGCTTCGTGGACGGTGTGTCCCACCATCTCAAGCGTTTCAGCGACGACACCTGGGTGGGCGAGAGTGCGACCTCCCTGCGCATGGGCGACCTGGGCTACCACAACAACGCCCAGGCCTCGCTGGACATCTGTTTCAACGAACTGCGCACCTATACGGACACACTGTACCGGGCGATCCACACGCCCTGGCCGCCCTACGAGAAGATCGGGATGCGCAACGCCGACGGCGAGTTTGTCCAGATCAACACCAACGTGCTGCAGATCGAGAACGAGTACTACAGCGCCGTGCGGCCCAAACGCACCACCCAGCGCGGCGAAAAGCCGATCCAGGCGCTGCGCAGCCGCGGGGTGGAATACGTCGAAGTGCGCTGCCTCGATCTGGACCCGTTCGAGCCGCTGGGCATCGGCGCGACGCAGATCGACTTCCTCGACCTGTTCCTGCTGGACTGCCTGCTCAGCGACAGCGAGGTGATCGGTGACGATGAATGCGCCCGCCTCGATGGCAGCTACAAGGATGTCGTGGGCAAGGGGCGCCAGGCCGATCTGCAGATCTGTTTTGAGGGGAGTCTGACACCGGTCCGCGACGCTGCGCTGACCCTGCTGGATCGTCTTCAGGGCCTGGCGGAACGTCTGGATGCCTTCAACGGCGGCGAAAAGACCTATCAGAACGCGCTGGCTGCTCAGCGGGCAGTGTTGACCGAGCCGGGCAAGACCCGATCCGACCGGGTTCTGGCGGCGATGGAAAGCCACAGCCAGGGGCATCTGGCCTGGATGCTGGATCAGTCCCGCGCCCATCAGGCGCAGCTGCGTGAAGAAGGGCTGGATGACGCAACCCGGTCCGCCTACGAGAAAATGGCCACCGATTCCATCGCCGCGCAGAAGGAGCTGGAAGCCAGCGACCGGGTGACATTTGAGGAATACCTCAACGCCTATCTGAAGGATTGATCACACTCGGCGTCGCCCCGGCGGACCTGCCGCACAAAACCTGAACAGGCGCTTGTTTCACACTCAAGCGCCTGTTAATTTTTGTTACAGGTTGCGAACAGGCGCAGGGGAGGGCCGTCATGGCCAGGGACATCAAGCTTGGCTGGGATGTGGAATCGCTCAACAAGGCGTATCGACAGGGCTATATGGCTTCGGTGATGGGCATGCCCCGAGAGCGCTGTCCCTATCGGGGCGAAGTGGTGATTGCGGCCTGGGAGGCTGGTTGGGAGGACGGCAACGACGCCCTCCAGCAAGAGCAACCCGGTGCCAGCGACCGGATCGCCTGACCGCCGGGGCGCCGTTCCAGTCGGATCAAATCGCAAGCGCTAGCGCTGCACCACGAAGGACGTGAACAGCACATCCATGATCTCGGCACCGGTCTGTTCCTCTTCCAGAACCTTGTTGAACACCTCCAGCGCCTTCTGGCGCAGGGCCTCCTGACCTTCCGGCTTCGACAGCTCTTCCAGTTTTTCCTGAGCCAGCAGCATGACCATCTCGTGGCGTAGCCGCGGTTCGTGGTCCTTGACCGCCGTTTCCGCTTCCTTCGACGCCACACGAAGCGTGACCTCGGCCTTCACATAGCTGAGCCGGCCGGTGGATTGCCCAACATTGGTAATGAACGGCGGATCCATGGCGACATAGATCGACGGCGCCGGAGCGGCCTGCTCTTCCGTCGTAGCCTCGTCGGATGCCTCCTCATCGGCTGCCTGGACGGAAACGCTGGCGAGGCACATCAGGGCCAGGCCAATGGCGAAAACGAGGCGACGGAATGTCATGGGCTTGCAGTTCTCCTTGTAATCCTGTTGTATCGCATCTGACGGTCGGGAACCCCGGCAGAAAATGCCGGTCGATGAACCGGTTCCGTTACCGTGACACCCCAAATCGTGTGCGCCCAGAATAGCAGGCCGATGGAGATCAGCCCAGCCGGGTGCGCACCAACCCAGCCCGTGAAGAGGACGCCATGCCCGGTCGACGTCTCGTTTTTCTTCTGATTTTCCTGGTGTGCGCTGCCTTGCTCGCCACCGCGTTCTACATGGAATACGTCATGCTGCTTGAGCCCTGTCCGCTCTGCTGGCTGCAGCGTATGGCACTGATGGCCGTTGGCGCGGTAGCGCTGTTGGCGGCCTTGCATGGTCCCAAGGGCTGGGGCGGGCGTCTCTATGGACTGGCGCTGGCGTTTTTCTCCATCCTGGGCACGGCGCTGGCGGCCCGTCAGCTCTGGCTGCAAAGTCTCCCCGAAGAGCAGGTTCCGGCCTGCGGACCATCTGTAGACTATCTGCTTGAGGTCATGCCGCTGCGTGAGGTCCTGAGTATCGCCATGCGCGGTACCGGCGACTGCGCCGAAGTGGTCTGGCGCTTCCTGGGGCTGAGTATCCCGGGCTGGACGGCGATCTTCTTCGTGGCGCTGGCCCTGCTGGGTCTGGCCATCCTGTTCGGCGCGTTTCGCCCCAAGGCGGCCGCTTACTGAGCCGATGTCGTGCAGCGACTCAATGAAACGCTTGCCCGGTTCGCTGGGGTTAGGGTAACGTCCTTAGCATAACGATAACGGAGGCTGGCCGGACCTTAAGCGAGTCGGCCTTGACGGAACAGAACCAGGGGGAGTCCATGCTGGAGAACGTTCAGAGTGCCAGGGAGCGATGGGGTGGTGTCAGCGATTTGATTGATCGCTGGCTGCGCGAACGACAGGATCTGATCGTCAAGTTCTGCGACGTGAGCGGAACCACTGAATTTTCGGATACCGGGGCCGTACGGGCACGCTTTGTGGCGCTTTGTGATGTGCTGGTGGACTACGTGTCGGCCGGTCATTTCGAGGTGTACGAACAGCTGATTCAGGAAGCCAAGGAATTCGACGACGGCGGCATGGAGTTGGTGGCCAAGGTCTATCCCAAGCTGGAAGAGATCACTGAGGTGGCGCTGTCCTTTAACGATCGCCTGAGCGGCAACGCCATGACTGCGGAGGAACTGGAGGCGCTGATGGAGCCTCTGTCCCATCTGGGCGAGCAGCTGGAAACCCGCTTCGAGCTGGAGGATTTCCTGATCGAGCATCTGCACAACGTCCACGCCGACAAGATGATTTCGCCTTCCTCAGCGTGACATGACACCTTTAGGGGCGCCCTTTTTGTTTCGGGCCCTAAAGCAAAAGAGCCGGCTTTAAGCCGGCTCTTTGCGTTTCAGGCAGACGGATTATTCGCCGTCTTCACCGTCCTTCGGGTTCACCTTCAGCAGTTCCACATCGAAGATCAGGGTCTCGTTGGGACCGATGGAGCGGTTGCCGCCCGGGCCGTAGGCCAGGTCAGACGGAATGTAGAACTTGTAGTGGCCGCCTTCTTCCATCAGCTGCAGGCCTTCGGTCCAGCCCGGAATCACCTGGTTCAGCTGGAACGTGACCGGCTTGCCGCGCTCCCGTGAGCTGTCGAACACGTCGCCGTTGATCAGCTCGCCGGTGTAGTGGACCTTCACGGTGTCGGACGCCTTGGGTTTCGGGCCGTCGCCTTCCTCAAGCACTTCGTACTGCAGGCCGGAATCGGTGGTGGTCACCTCGTCACGCTTGCCGTTCTTCTCCAGGAACGCCTCGCCCTCGGCCTTGTTTTTCTTGGCCATTTCCTGAACCTTGGCCATCTGTTGCTGCTGCATCTTCTTCTGGTATTCCTGCAGCGCCGCCTGGATTTCATCGCGGCTCATCCGGGCTGAGTCACCGCCTTTGTGGCCGTCCTTGATCCCCTCCAGGAATTGATCCATCTGCAGATCCGGCAGGTCGTGCTTCATGCGCTCGCCCAGCACCAGCCCCATGCCGTAGCTGACCTTCTGGTCCTGCGTGTCCAGGGCGGACTCGGCCGAGGCATTCATGGCGGTGAAGGCCGTCGCGGCTACCGTGCCGGCCAGGGCAAGCGAAATCAGGGATTTTTTCATGGAGTTTCCTTAGCTTCGAGGAGAGACCGAACCGGCCTGACGGGCGTAAGACGTCCGTTCAGGAAGCCAAGTTACGGGTGACTCCCGGTGTGTTTGTCGAAGAACCCCGAGGGGCCGGCCTCGTCAGCTGGCCCGGCGGTTCCCTTTAATGGAAGGGCAAAGGTAACGCGTTTGGCGACACTGTGCCAATGACTGATGGGTAAGGAAGTTGGGACGACGTCCCAAAATTGACGTGTGCAAAGACGACGTCAGGGCGTCGCGGCATTTTGCGAACGACGAATGCCTTCGGCGCTGAGGGAATAAGGGGCCGAATAGGGGGATTGCCAGTCGGGTTCCGCCATCACTTCCGGCTGTGCGTTCAGGCGGCTGCCGGCCGGATCCACTGCCAGGGCGTTCCAGTTGCCGTCGGAGGGTGGCTTGTCGGCGTAGTGCCAGCTGCCGTCGGTGTCCTGCCATTTGAAGACGATGTCGGGCCCGGTATCCGGTACCGGATTGGGCACCACGCCTTCGAACGCCGGCACCGGTTCGGTGGTCGTGCTGGTGGTCTTGGGCGTCGGCTCCTTGATGCCGACGAACATCAGGACGATCAGCAGGCCGAGCGCGGGAAACGCCAGTCGGAAGGCCCAGCGGCGCATCATCATCGGGATTGGCTCCCTTGTGTCGTTGTCGCGTGCGCCGCGGGAATCGCGTCCCGCAATGCCTCAATCAGTCGGTTCATGCCAGCTTCGAGTATGGTTGAGTGGTCCCCTTCCGGGGCCGCAGCGCGAAGGTTACGGATTAACAGGCCTTCATTATAGACCGAATTTGATGACATATTGTGACGGTCCTGAAGCCTGAGGGTGTAGATCCATGCCAGCTCGATTTGTTCCGCCTGCAATTCAGCGCCCTGGATGGATTCCCGTAATGCTTTGGTTGGAAAGGTTTTGTTCAGCGACTGGCGGAGTGTCCTGAGGCGTTCGGTACAGTGCTCTCGCCATTGCCGGATGCTGTCCGGCTCCTCACCATCCCACGTTTGGCCCTCGATTGCCAACCACGTCGCTGTTAACAGGCGGGAGACCGAACACCCTTGCGCTTGCAGGGCGAGACTGGCCTGGGCCACCTCTTTATTGGACCAGAGTTGCAGCGCCGTGCGCCATAGGGGATTGTCCAGCGTTAAATCCGATGGCGGTTCCATGAAAGCTCCGATGCGGGAGTGGCCCGATGCGATACGCATGTTTCACTGCAGCCGCCCGGCCAACAGCTCTGATAGAATGCGCGCATGCTGACACTATCGAATCTCAGTTTACAACGGGGCGGCCAATGGCTGCTAGAACGGACCTCGGCCACGATCCAGCCCGGACAGCGGGTGGCGATCGTCGGGGCCAATGGCGCGGGCAAGTCGAGCCTGTTCAGTCTGATCCTTGGCGAGCTGGCGCCCGAAGCCGGTGACGTCGACCTGCCCGGCGGCTGTCGGCTGGCCCATATGGCTCAGGAGGTGGACGCCACCGATCGCAGCGCGCGGGATTTCGTGCTGGATGGCGACATCGAGCTGCGTCGCCTGGAGCGGGCCTTGGCGGTCGCCGAAACCGATGGCGATGAGCTGGCCCAGGCTCGCATCCACGGTGAGCTGGATCTGCATGAAGCCTGGTCGGCGTCACGTCGGGCGGAAACGCTGCTGCGCGGCCTGGGTTTTGCCGATGCGGATGCGGACCGGCCGGTTACGGCGTTCTCCGGGGGGTGGCGGATTCGCCTGAATCTTGCCCAGGCCCTGATGCGGCCGTCCGACCTCCTGCTACTGGATGAGCCCACCAACCACCTGGATCTGGACGCCTGCTTCTGGCTGGAAAACTGGTTGCGCCGCTATCCGGGCACCTTGCTGTTTATTTCCCACGACCGGGATTTTATGGATCGGGTGGCGACCCACGTGCTGCATTTCGATCAGCGCGCGCTGGTGACCTATACCGGCAATTACACCGATTTCGAGACCCAGCGCAGTGAACGCCTGGCCCAGCAGCAAGCCGGCTACGAGCGTCAGCAGGCCCGTATTGCCGAGATCGAGCAGTTCATCACCCGTTTCAAGGCCAAGGCCACCAAGGCTCGCCAGGCGCAGAGCCGGATAAAAGCGCTGGAGCGCATGGAGCGGATCGCGCCGGCGCATGTGGATTCGCCGTTCGAGTTCCGTTTCCCCACGGCGGACAAGATCAGCAGCCCGCTGCTGTCTATCCGTAACGGTCAGGCCGGCCATGGCGACACGGTGATTCTGAACAACGTCAACCTGACGCTGTTGCCGGGCACGCGCCTGGGGCTGCTGGGACCGAACGGTGCCGGCAAGTCGACCCTGATCAATGCGTTGCTGGGCGGTGATGCCTTGCTTGCCGGCGAACGCACCACCGGTGAACATCTTTCGGTCGGCTACTTTGCCCAGCATCAGCTGGAGTCGCTGGACCTGGACGCCAGTCCGTTCCTGCACCTGCAGCGGGCCGCGCCCAAGGCGTCCGAACAGGCGATCCGCAACTTCCTGGGTGGTTTCGGATTCCACGGCGACGACGCGCTGGATCGTATCCGCAATTTCTCGGGGGGCGAAAAGGCTCGGGTGGCGCTGTCCCTGATTGCCTGGGCCAAGCCCAATCTCCTGTTGCTCGATGAGCCGACCAACCACCTGGACCTGGAAATGCGCCAGGCCCTGACCATGGCGCTGCAGCAGTTCGACGGCGCGGTTGTGATCGTTTCCCACGACCGCCACCTGCTGCGCAACACAGTGGATGAATTCCTCATGGTCAATGAGGGTGTCGTTCGGGAGTATGAGGGCGATCTGGACGACTACGAACGCTGGCTGGCAGATCGACGGACCGACGACAACCGGGCGCCAAGGCGTGAGGCGTCAGAGAGCGAACCGGCCCGTCCGGAAGTCGGCGAGAACGCCGACGACCGCAAGGCGCGTAAGCGGGCGGAGGCGGCGTTGCGTCAGAAGATGAGTCCCTATCGCAAGCGCCAGCAGCAGCTGGAAGCCCGGATGGCGGAACTGCAGAAGCAATTGGCGGCGCTGGAAGACACGCTGGGAGACGCCGGGCTCTACGAGGCGGCGCGTAAGGAAGAGCTCAAGGTGGCCCTGGGCCAGCAGGCCCAGGCCAAAGGCGATCTGGAATCGGTCGAGATGGAGTGGCTGGACGTGTCCGAGACGCTGGAGAGCCTGGAAGGCGAGCTGTCCTGACCGGGGCGGTTCTGCCGCCCTGTTAGACCACGTTCAGTGTGAACTTCTGGCGAGCCAGGTAGTCCTTTTCGTTTTCCAGGTCGGCCCGGGTCAGCGGCCGCTCTTCCAGCCAGCCCTCGGCGAAGCTCACGGTCAGTTCGCTGGGGCTGGTGATCTCGACCTTGAAACCCGCGGGTTGTTCCATGTTGCGTGGGTGCTGGATCAGGTTGGCCAGCCGCAACAGGATGCACAAACGCTGCAGCCGCGGTACATCGTCCTCGTCACACCCCTCGAACACGGCATTGGAAAACTTGCGCCGATGGCCTCGCACCAGGGTGGCCAGATTCTGTTGACCCTGCTGGGAGAAACCGGAGAGATCCGAATAGCGCAGCAGATAGGCGCCATGCTTGTGGTACTGGCTGTGGGAGATGGTCAGGCCGATTTCGTGCAGGCGGCAGGCCCAGCGCAGCAGGTCCTCGTCGAATTCGGTGTTGATCTGCCAGGCTTCGGCGACTTGCCGGTAGGCGGCGATCGCCGTTTCCTCCACCGCCGCAGCATGCGACGTATCGATGTCGTATCGGCCCTGCAGCGCCTGGGTGGTGCGCTCGCGCACATCCTCATGCTGGATGCGGCCGACAATGTCGTAGAGCAGGCCCTCGCGCAGGGCGCCATCGGTGTAGGTCATGGATTCGATCTCCAGTGACTCAAAGGCGGCCAGCAGTATTGCCAGGCCTGCGGGAAAGATGCTTTGCCGGTCCGTGCGGACGCCGAGGTCCGACAGTCGCTCGACGTTGCCCATATCCACCAGGCGCTGGCGCAGCTCGCGCAGGGCTTCCAGGGTGATGGTGCCGTTGGTCAGCTTGAGGTTGGCCAGCACCGATGAAATCGCCTTGATCGAACCGGAGGAGCCCACCGCGCTCTGCCAGCCCAGATGACGGAACCGGTGGCGAATGTTGAGCAGCTCCTGGGAGGCGTGGGTCACGGCCTTGTCCATTTGCTTGCGCGGGATCTTGCCGTCCGGGAAGTAGCGATTGCGGAACGACACGCAGCCCATGTGCAGGCTTTCCAGGGCCTGGGCTTCGAAGCGCTCGCCGATGATGAACTCGGTGCTGCCTCCGCCGATGTCGATGACCAGGCGGCGACCGGTATCGTCCGCGAGGGTGTGGGAGACGCCCAGGTAGATCAGGCGGGCCTCCTCGCGGCCGGCGATGATTTCCACCGGGAAGCCCAGCACCGCTTCGGCCCGCTCCATGAATCGATTGGTATTACGGGCAACCCGAAGGGCGTTGGTGCCGACGATCTGGACCGCGGACGGCGACATGCCCTGCAGGCGCTGCGCGAAGCGGCTCAGGCAGTCCAGTGCGCGTTGCTGGGCGTCTTCGGTCAGGTTGTTGTCGGCGTCGAGGCCAGCGCCGAGCTGGACCTTTTCACCCATTTTCTCGACGGTGCGAATCTCACCGTGGATCAGGCGGGCAATCACCATATGGAAGCTGTTGGAGCCCATGTCGATGGCTGCCAGCAGCTCTGGCTCGGTGGCGGGGTTGGGGGCCGTCACGTGTCTTGAAATCCTCTTGCCAGGCCGTATATTGTGTGAGGCTCTTCATGGTGAACCGACACTGCGGGTAACTATAAGACAAACCCCGCCAACCTGTCAGTAGCGGATCCAAGTCCAGGGTCAGGAAGCCAGTGCCTGCCGGAGTGCAGGGACTTTCCGTCTGAGGGAACTTTCGCGTAAAGTTGAGTCGGTAGATTTCGACAGGGCCGGTCAGATGACGGGCCTTAAATGTTTGGAGCAGTGCGCCTGCCAGGCGCTGCCAACAGCAGGAAACAGTAATGAGCGGAAATATCGTAAACGTCACCGACGCTTCCTTTGAAGAAGACGTCCTGAAAGCCGACACCCCGGTCCTGGTGGACTATTGGGCCGAGTGGTGTGGTCCGTGCAAGATGATTGCACCGGTACTGGAAGAGATCGCCGAGGAATACGACGGTAAGCTGAAGATCTGCAAGCTCAACATCGACGAGAACGAGCAGACGCCGCCGAAGTTCAACATCCGCGGCATCCCGACGCTGATGCTGTTCAAGAACGGCAACGTGGACGCGACCAAGGTCGGTGCCCTGTCCAAGTCCCAGCTGGCGGCGTTCCTCGACAGCAATCTCTGATCTGTCGACGATCGGGCATACCAGCCGACGAAAAAGCCATCTCCTGACTGCCAGGAGGTGGCTTTTTTGTGGGCGGCAAAGGTAGGTTGGGCTGACGAAGGAAGCCCAACAGGCCGGCTGAAACCCGGAGCCTGAAGCCAGTGGATGTCATCGCTTCCGTCGCCCCGGAGGGTCGTCCCTGGCCGCCTATGCGACGAGGGCCTCCTGTCCTCTGCTACAGCGATGGCATCCATCGGCTTCGATCCGAGCTTTGCGGAAGTCGCGGAGAGCATGAGTCATGGTGGGCGGCATTATTCATTGGCGTGGAGTCCTGGGGCAATGCCCGACACGGATACTCAAATAACCCTGTGCGGACTGATCCTTGCCGGCGGCCGTGCCCGGCGTCTGGGTGGCGTGGAAAAAGGTCTGGCCGACTGGCGGGGGCGTCCCCTGGTTGCGACCGCAGCGGAGGCCTTGCGCTCTCATTGTGACACGTTGCTGATCAGCGCCAATCGTCGTCTCTCCGACTACCGGTCATGGGCTGACAAGGTCGTGAGCGATGCTCCCGAGTTCGATGATGCGGGGCCGCTGGCCGGCTTGTTGTCGGGATTACGTTGTGCGCGGGACCTGGGCTTTGTCGGTGTGCTGGTGATGCCCTGCGATACGCCGGCAGTCTCCGCGGATATCATGGGCGAACTGGCCGGGGCGGTCCGGCAGGACCCGCAACGCATGGTGCTGGCGCGAGTGGGCGATCGCTTACACCCACTTCACGGGTACTATCCGGTGCATCTGGTCGATGCGTTACAACGGGATCTGGAGCAGGGTGGGCGTAAAGTGATGGCGTTTGCCGGGGCGCAGGATCCGAGGTATCTGGATCTGCCTGTGGCATCGACGGTATTCCGTAACCTGAATGCGCCGGAAGATTGGGAGGCGCCCTAATCCTGTTGCCAGTTTTTGGCCTTGTCCCGGTCGCTGGCTTTCTGCTCCACCCAGTGGGACTCCCCGTCCACCGTGATTTCCTTCTTCCAGAACGGGGCGGAGGTTTTCAGGGCATCCATCAGAAATTCGCAGGCTGCGAATGCATCCCCCCGATGGGCGCTGGCCACACCGACGAAGACGATCTGCTCGCCCAGGGCGAGTTCGCCAACCCGGTGAATCACCCGCACCGCCTGGATGGACCAGCGCTCGCGGGCCTGGGTGACCAGATCCTCGATCACCGACTCGGTCATGCCCGGATAATGCTCCAGGAACAGGGCGCGAACGTCCTGGCGATCGCCTCGAGTCCGGACCAGCCCGGTGAAGGTGGCTATCGCGCCGGTATCGCCGGTGCCGCCAAGCGCCCGGGTCTGCTCACCAATATCGAAGTCTTCGGTCTGGATGCGAATCATGAATCGGTCCTAACCGCCGGTCACGGGCGGGAACAGGGCCACTTCATCGCCCGGTGACAGGGGCTGCGTCGGGCGGGCCATGGTCTGGTTGACGGCGATCATGACCGGCTGCTCGCCTTGCAGGACATCCCAGGGGGCGCCGCGGCTGGCGAGGCTCTCGATCACATCGGCCACCGTGCCCTGAGTGCTGATCGGCAGTTCCAGTTCATCCGTCTGCAGGTTCTCGCGCAGGCGGGCGAAGAATTTAACGGTCACGGTATCGCTCATGGTCAGCCCAGCAGATCGGTGAATGGCAGGAAGGTCAGCGGGTCGCCCCGTTTGATCGTACGCTCTTCCGGCACGACCGCCAGACCTTCGGCCCAACAGGCCGAGCTTAACATGCCCGAGCTCTGGTTGGGGTAGGCTTCGATCCACGCCTGGTCATCCTGCAGCACGCGCCGGGCCCGGACAAATTCGCGCCGGGGCGAGGCGCGCTCCACGGCGAAATCGGCCGGCAGTTGCGGAAAGGCGGGCTTTAAGTCGGTAGCGCCCTGCAGACGCCGTATGAACGGCGCGGCGACGATCAGGAACGTTACCAGCACCGCCGCCGGATTGCCCGGCAGTCCCAGCATCGGCGTGTCGCCCACGTGGCCGAAGGCCAGCGGTTTACCGGGTTTGAGTGCCAGGCGCCACAGGGCCACATCGCCCAGGGATTCCATTGCGGCGCGGACATGGTCTTCTTCGCCGACGGAGACGCCGCCGCTCGACAGGATCAGGTCCGTTTCGCGCCCGGCCCGTTCCAGGGCACTCAGTGTCGCCTCGCGGGTGTCCGCCACATCGCCCAGGTCGATCACCTCGCAGTGCATCTGCTGGAGCAGGGCGTCCAGGGTGAAGCGATTGGTGTTGTAGATTTTGCCCGGTGGCAGCGGTTCGCCGGGCGGGACCAGTTCGTCACCGGTGGTCAGGATGGCGACCCGAACCGGACGGCGCACCGGCACTTCCGCAATGCCCAGGGAGGCCAGCAAACCCAACTCCTGCGGCCGCAGGCGAGTACCGGCACTGAGGGCAACGGCGCCGGCCTTGAGATCCTGGCCCCGGGGGCGGATATTCTGGCCGGACTCCGGCTGTTGCGAGGTGTGCAGTCCGGCGTCGTCGACGAGGACGTTTTCCTGCATCAGGACCGCGTCAGCGCCTTCGGGAACCGAGGCCCCCGTAAAAATGCGGGCGGCACTGCCGGGCGTCAGGGGTTCCGGGGCAACGCCGGCGGGAATGCGCTGGCTGACCGGCAACGGCTGGTCCGTGAGGTCTGCGATGCGGACAGCGTAGCCATCCACTGCGCTATTGTCGGCGGGCGGCACGTCGGCAGGCACATTTTGACCGGTTGCCAGGATCCGCCCCAGCGCGTGACGTAATGGTAATGTTTCCGTGCCAGCGACGGTATTCGCCTGAGGCAGCAGTTGGGCCAGGGCGTCGTCGAGCGAGGTGAGGCCGTCAGTGGGACCCATGGTCGCTTCCCGTGTCGAGGCGCTCGTCCAGGCGATGCACCGGCTTCTCCGGCTTGCGGTTGACCAGCGCCGAGAAATTGCAGGGGCGGTGGCGGCTGTCCAGCTGTTCCTTCAGGATCTTGTCCCAGCCCAGGGTGCAGGCACCCGTCGAACCGGGCAGGCAGAACACCACGGTGTTGTTGGACAGCCCGCCAAGGGCTCTGGACTGGATGGTGGAGGAGCCGATGTCGTCGGCCGACAGGCGGCGGAATTCTTCGCCGAAGCCATCGATTTCCTTGTCGAACAGCGGCTTGACCGCTTCCGGCGTGCTGTCGCGCTCATGGAAACCGGTGCCGCCGGTGATCATGACGACCTGGATGCGGTTGTCGGCGATCCAGCGGGCAATCAGGGCGCGGATCAGGTAGATGTCGTCCGGAAGCAGGCGGCGTTCGAGGACCCGGTGGCCTGCGGCGTTGGCCTGGTCGGTCAGGTACTGGCCGGACGTGTCTTCTGCGGGGCCGCGGCTGTCGGAAACCGTCAGGATGGCGACGTTCAGTGGTACGAAGGTGTCGGACTTTGCCATGGATCAAATTTTTCCAATTCCGGGGGCCTGAATAGACCGAAAATCAACGGTTGGCTTGCTACGGGTTGAAAAACGCGCTATATCGTAAGGACGTGCCAACCAGTATCCTGTTGTCACCGCAATTTTGGAAGGGGTGGTAATGGCCAAACTTGTTGCTATAATGGCCGGCACGTTTACACGCTTCCATTTGAAAAAGCCGTATTGGCGCCCGCCTCACGGTTTCTGTCCCAATATTTAAAAGCATCACGTTACGTCCAGGGGCTACCCCCTGTCTTCGCAAACCTGATTGATATTCCATTCCAATTCGTCACAAACAAAATATGAACCTTACCGAACTCAAGCAGAAACCCGTTCCCGAGCTGCTGGATATTGCCCAGGAAATGGGACTCGATAATCTGGCCCGTTCTCGCAAGCAGGATGTCATCTTCTCGATTCTGAAGAAGCACGCCAAAAGTGGCGAGGACATCTACGGGGACGGCGTGCTGGAGATCCTCCAGGACGGCTTTGGCTTCCTGCGTTCCGCCGACGCGTCTTACCTGGCGGGACCGGACGACATTTACGTGTCACCGAGCCAGATCCGCCGTTTCAACCTGCGTACAGGCGATACCATTGCCGGCAAGATTCGTCCCCCGAAGGACGGCGAGCGTTATTTCGCTCTGCTCAAGGTCAACGAGATCAACTTCGACAAGCCGGACAATGCCCGTAACAAGATCCTGTTCGAAAACCTGACGCCGCTGTTCCCGGATGAGCGCCTGACGCTCGAAGCCGGTAACGGCAGTACCGAGGATCTGTCCTCCCGGGTTCTCGACCTGGTGGCGCCCATCGGTAAAGGCCAGCGTGGCCTGATCGTGTCGCCGCCGAAAGCGGGTAAGACGCTGCTGATGCAGGGCATCGCCCAGTCGATCACCCGCAACAATCCGGAGTGCCACGTGATGGTGCTGCTGATTGACGAGCGGCCGGAGGAAGTGACCGAGATGCAGCGGACCGTCCGCGGCGAGGTCATCGCCTCGACCTTCGACGAGCCGCCGGCCCGTCACGTTCAGGTTGCGGAAATGGTGATCGAAAAGGCCAAGCGGCTGGTCGAGCACAAGAAAGACGTGGTGATCCTGCTGGACTCCATCACCCGTTTGGCCCGTGCCTACAACACCGTGATCCCGTCCTCGGGTAAAGTCCTCACCGGTGGTGTCGACGCCCACGCCCTGGAGAAGCCCAAGCGTTTCTTCGGTGCCGCGCGTAACGTCGAGGAAGGCGGCAGCCTGACCATCCTGGCGACCGCGCTGGTCAACACCGGCTCCAAGATGGACGAGGTCATCTACGAGGAATTCAAGGGCACCGGCAACATGGAGGTCCATCTGGACCGCAAGATTGCCGAACGGCGGACGTATCCGGCCATCAACATCCGCAGCTCCGGCACGCGCCGGGAAGATCTGCTGATGAGCGAGGCGGACATCCAGCGGATCTGGATCCTGCGCAAGCTGCTGCACTCCATGGACGACGACACCGCCGCCCTGGAGTTCCTGCTGGACAAGCTGCGCGATACCAAGACCAACGATGAATTCTTCCAGTCCATGAAGAAGCGCTGATCGCGCCCGCGCCCCTGCCGTTCACCGAGCGACAGGGGCGCTGTCCATTCTGCGAACCCAATTCCCCGACTGCCTTCCCCGGTGATCAACAGGCCAGGACTGCCGCATGAAATACGACGATCTGCGTGATTTTATCGACCAGCTGGAAAAGCTGGGCGAGCTCAAGCGAATCAAGACGGAAGTCGACCCCTACCTGGAAATGACCGAAATCTGCGACCGCACCCTGCGTGCCGGTGGCCCGGCGCTGCTGTTCGAGAACCCCAAGGGGTATGACATGCCCGTGTTGGGCAATCTGTTCGGCACACCTCGGCGGGTGGCGCTCGGCATGGGGCAGGAGGATGTGGAAAGTCTGCGGGAAGTGGGCAAACTGCTGGCCTTCCTCAAGGAGCCGGATCCCCCCAAGGGATTCAAGGACGCCTGGGAAAAGCTGCCGATCTTCAGGCAGGTGATGCAGATGGGGCCGAAGGTCCGTCGCTCGGCGCCTTGCCAGGACGTCATCATCGAAAAGGACGACGTCGATCTGTATAAGATCCCGATCCAGCATTGCTGGCCCGGGGATGCCGGGCCCCTGGTGACCTGGCCGCTGGTGATTACCCGCGGGCCGCACAAGGAGCGCCAGAATCTGGGCATCTACCGGCAGCAGCTGATTGGTCGGAACCGCCTGATCATGCGCTGGCTGAGTCACCGCGGTGGCGCTCTGGATTTCCAGGAGTGGCAGAAAGCGCATCCGGGCGAACCCTTCCCGGTGGCCGTCGCGCTGGGCGCGGATCCCGCCACGATACTGGGGGCGGTCACACCGGTGCCGGACAGTTTGTCCGAATACGCCTTTGCCGGTTTGCTGCGGGGCAGCCGGACCGAACTGGTCAAGGCCGGTTTATCGGAGCTGCAGATCCCGGCCAGTGCGGAGATCGTACTGGAAGGGTTTATCTATCCCGACGATACCGCGCCGGAAGGGCCGTTCGGTGATCACACCGGGTATTACAACGAGGTGGAGACCTTCCCGGTGTTCACCGTGGAGCGGGTCACCCACCGCAAGAATCCGATTTATCACAGCACCTACACCGGACGCCCGCCGGATGAGCCGGCGATCCTTGGTCTGGCGCTGAACGAGGTCTTCGTGCCGATCCTGCAGAAGCAGTTTCCGGAAATCGTCGACTTCTACCTGCCGCCGGAGGGCTGTTCCTACCGCATGGCAGTGGTGACCATGCGCAAGCAGTATGCCGGCCATGCCAAACGTGTGATGATGGGCGTATGGTCGTTCCTGCGGCAGTTCATGTACACCAAGTTCGTGATCGTTACGGACGACGATGTGAACGCGCGCGACTGGAACGATGTCATCTGGGCCATCACCACGCGAATGGATCCGGTGCGGGACACCACGATGGTCGAGAATACGCCCATCGATTATCTGGATTTCGCCTCGCCGGTGGCCGGGCTGGGCTCCAAGATGGGGCTGGATGCCACCACCAAGTGGCCGGGCGAGACCGACCGGGAGTGGGGCCGTCCCATCGCTATGGATCCGGCCGTGAAGGAGCGGGTCGATGCCATCTGGTCCGAACTGGGGATTGATGCCCCGGAACGCTGAACCGCCGACGCAGGTCCGGATTGTGCCGGCCGGTCTGGAATTTACCGCCTCACCCGGGGACGATCTGCTGACGGCAGCCCGCCGGGCGGGTGTGGCCGTTCGCTGGTCCTGTCGCAATGGGGTCTGCGAACTTTGCGAAGCCCGGTTACTATCGGGACGGGTCTTCAATACCCGGACCCGCCAAGACGAACACCCGTCCGCCAACGTCATGCTGTGTCGATGCCAGCCGCGCGGACCGGTTGAACTGGAGATTGAGGAGGTTATGGCTGCAGGTTCCAATACGCCCCAACAGGTGCAGGCGAACGTCCGGGATATCACCCCGCTGAGTCACGATGTGTATCGGGTGACCCTGGATCTGCCGCGTCGCCGTGAGCTTGATTTCCACGCCGGCCAGTACCTGTCGGTGCGTCTGCCGGGCGCCGAGCCGTCCTATTTTTCCATCGCCAGCAGTCCGACGGCCTCTTCGATCGAGCTGCACGTGCAGGCCGGCACGGATTGGGCCACGGCCCTGAAGGTGATGGAGGCGTTTCGTGATCCGGGTCAGGTGACCCTGGAGCTGCCGCACGGCAAGGCCTGCCTGGCCCAGGTGCCCACCAAGCCGCTGATTCTGATCGCCGCCGGTACGGGCTTCGCCCAGATGAAGAGCATCGTGGATTACCTGCGCGAGACCGACTGCAAGCAACCGGTCTTCCTGTACTGGGGGGTACGCCGGCACGAGGACATGTACCTGCGCTCCCTGGCCTGGCAGTGGCACGAGGAGTGGCCGGGCTTTGCCTTCTTCCCGGTAGTGGGTGACGACGCCGACAACGACTGGAGCGGCCATCACGACCAGCTGGTCCGTGCGGTTCTGGCTGGTGGCTACGAGTGGCCGGAAGTCGAGGTTATGGCCAGCGGGTCGCCGCCGATGGTCTACACGCTGATGGACGCGCTGCTGGAAGCAGGGCTGCCTGAATCGGCCTTCTATTCCGACGTGCTGGAGTACGCGCCGCGGAGCTAATGTTCGGAGAAAGTACGCAAAGCTCGGCGCTTTAATGTAGCCGACGCTTCAGCTTCGGAGGAGCCGCAAGGCTCCTTTGTTGTTTCCGGACCTCGCGAAATCCGGGGCTGGCCTGCAGCCGGCAGGGTGTTGCAAAAGCCCCAGTATTCTAAAAGTTGCGTCGTACACTGTGCAAACCGGCAACATAGGTAACACCTCAAACCGGGAACATGGGTGACACAAGTTACGGTATGGGCAAGGAGGATGCGCCCATGCCCTGGAGAGAGACGTGTGTAATGGATCTTAAGATGCAGTTCATCGCAGACTGGCTGCGGAGCGAGCATGGTGTGAGCGACCTGGCCCGCGGATACGGCATCAGTCGCAAGACGGCGTACAAGTGGATCCGGAGGTATCAGG
>NZ_RHGZ01000043.1:0-26333 GCF_003789045.1 Marinobacter sp. R17
TAAGGGGGCAGTGTGTCCGGATAACAGAAATTGACCAATTATTAGGCAATCACGCCCGCAGCTGAGCGGTCATGGCGCTAATCTACCCAGCCTGCGAGACTTGCTGGGTCGCTATGAGAAATCCGGGTTAAGCAGCTCAAAATTTTTCCGGGAAACGATGAAATTCGTAAAGTACATGCCTCGTTCGAGTTTGTGATGGATATTGCCTCCAGCGGCAATCAGCTCGGAAAGAATGGCTGGGTGTTCAAAATACGCTGCCACCCCCATTACATTTCCTGGTTTACCGAGCCGGTGATTCGGATCCATGCCCTGTCTGATGAGCTCACGAACAACGTCAATGTTGCCGTCACGGATCGCATCATAAGCCTTTTCGTTGATCCCCTTCTCGGCCAGTACGCCTGCATGGACAAACTGAAAGACACTCATCAAAACAACAAAAAACAACGCTTTAATTCTCACAAGTGAATAATCCTTTTTCTGAATCCCGCCATTCATGGCGATCTGCGCCTGAATTGATGAAGAATACTGAATTGGAGGCATGATGTCCGGCTTTGCACTTTAACTTGCCTTACCACTTCGACCTGATCAACGCTTACTATTCCTCTCCGAGTACAACCTCATAGGAAGGCGAGGAATACCCGGAGTTCTTGCCTCAATCCAAACAATTTTTCCCTGTATCGCATATGATGGGTGTTGAAGTTGGTTAATCGGCCAACAGCTGACCTGGAGAATACGATGAGCAAGAAACCCGAAAAGGCGACATTGACGACGGCCATGATCGAGGAACAGACGGCTGCTTTTTTAAAGGCCGGTGGGGCTATTGAATACGTCGACAAGGGCAAAAGCGGGCAATACGACGCTCAAGGTTCAAAGCAGGTTAAGCTGAAAGCGCGGTGACCATCGGGACGGATTGCGGCTGACGTTTCCCGCGACTATCCACATCGACTCGCCAACGTTATAAAACGTTGTGGCATGGCGTTCTGTGCCTGTTTTCCGGGGACTCTTGATTTACAAAATGTTTTTGTCCCGGATCTTTATATCAAAGAGATCGCTGGCCCGGATGAGGCCATTCCGCTCTTTGCACTCCTATGCAAAACGTCCGGGTCGGATGCAGTGATTTAAAGCATCAGCGCGCCTACGGGTGGTAATGACTGCCACCTCGGCAGGGCCAAGGTGGCAGGATGCTTCCAGCGACCTCAGCCGCAGGCCTTCTCCAGCGCCTGGGTGACGTCGGCAATAATGTCATCCACGTGTTCAATGCCGATCGACAGTCGCACCAGGTCTTCGCTCACGCCGGCGCTGGCCAACTCCTCGGGGCTAAGTTGGCGGTGGGTGGTGCTGGCCGGGTGGCAGGCCAGGGATTTGGCATCGCCGATGTTGACCAGCCGGTAGATCAGTTGCAGGGCATCGATGAAGCGTGCGCCGGCATCGCGGCCACCCTTGATGCCGAAGCTGAGGATGCCTGAGGCACGTCCGCCGCATATCTTCTGGCAGGTGGCGTGGTAGGGGCTCTTGGTCAGGCCGGCGTAGTTGACCCATTCCACGTTGGGGTGCTGCTCCAGGTATTCCGCCACCTTCTGGGCGTTTTCGCAATGCCGATCCATGCGAAGGGCCAGGGTTTCCAGCCCCTGCATGATCAGGAACGAGTTGAACGGCGACAGCGCGGCGCCGGTGTTGCGCAGCGGTACCACCCGGCAACGGCCGATAAACGCGGCCGGTCCCAGCGCCTCGGTGTAGACGACGCCGTGGTAGGACGGATCCGGCTCGTTGAGCATGGGGAACCGGTCCTTGTGGGCGGCCCAGTCGAACTGGCCGGAATCCACCACCACGCCCGCTACGGTGGTGCCATGACCACCGATGTACTTGGTCAGGGAGTGGACGACAATGTCTGCGCCGTGTTCGAAGGGGCGGCACAGGAATGGCGTCGCGACGGTGTTGTCGACAATCAGGGGGACGCCGTGCTTGTGGGCAATCTCAGCCCAGCGCTGGATATCCACGATGTTGCCTGCCGGATTGCCGATGGATTCGCAGAACAGGGCCCGGGTGTTGTCGTCGATCGCTTTTTCCACCGCGTCGAAATCATCGTGCGGGGCGAATCGGGTCTCGATGCCCTGGTTCGGCAGCGAGTGGGCGAACAGGTTGTAGGTGCCGCCGTAGAGTTGGCTGGTACTGACGATGTTGTTGCCCACTTTGCAGATGGTTTGCAGAGCGTAGGTGATCGCTGCCATCCCGGACGCCACGGCCAGCGCGCCCACACCCCCTTCGAGTTGGGCCAGTCGCTCTTCCAGCACCCCGTTGGTGGGGTTCATGATGCGCGTATAGATGTTGCCCTGGACCTTGAGGTCGAACAGGTCGGCACCATGCTGGGTGTCGTCGAACGTGTAGGAGGTGGTCTGGTAGATCGGGGTGGTGGCCGCGTGAGTGGTCGGATCGCCGCTGAAGCCGGCGTGCAGGGCAAGGGTTTCAGGTTTCATCGTTTCTTCCTTTTTTCTTGGTTTGAGGCATTCCTGATCGTTGGCATGGGGCAGTATGGCACGGTCCCGGGGATGTTCTGAAAGGCTGGATCGTTTCTTTGACCAAGATTCTGATAACACCGGGACGATGGCAGACCGGGGCGCTGAGCCTGGCTCGATAACACGCTTTCCGGTCAGCCGTGCGGCAGGTTTCGCCGTTAAATCGCCCGCCGCAGATAACGCCGATACCGAGGCCGCCAAAAGTTCTTTTCAATGGCCCGGTGAATGGTGTCATCGTCGGAGCGCAAGGCAAAACCCTCTTCCTGTGCCTGCTTGGCCACATCGAAAGCAATCACTCGACTGATGTCCTGAATGCTGGCCAGGCTGGGCAACAGTTGTTCGCCCGTTTGCTGGACGATGGGGGCCTGTTTCGCCAGGGCATTGGCCGCGGCCATCAACATGGCGTCGGTCACCCGGGTGGCGCCGGCGGCAACGACGCCGAGGCCCAGGCCCGGGAAGATATAGGCGTTGTTGCATTGGGCGATGGGGTGGCTGTGGCCGTTCAGCTTCACCGGCTTGAACGGGCTGCCGGTGGCGACCAGCGCTTCGCCATGGGTCCAGGCCAGGATGTCGTCGGGTGTGGCCTCGACCCGGGAGGTGGGGTTGGACAGCGGCATCACCAGGGGCTTGGCACAGTTCGCATGCATCGTCTTGATCACGTCTTCACTGAACAGGCCACGTTGACCGGAGACGCCAATCAGCACGGTGGGCCTGGCTTCCTTCACCACGTCGATCAGGTCTCGCCCGGACCAGTCCCTGATTCGCTCCGGATGCTGGGCCAGGGCGGACTGGAAGTCCTGCAGGCCGGTCATATCGGTGGTCAGCAGTCCGTCACGGTCGACCATGTAGACCCGTTGCCGCGCCTCATGTTCTGACACACCCTCATCGGTCATGGCGACGATGATCTGTTCGGCGATGCCGCAGCCGGCGGATCCGGCGCCCAGGAAGACAACCGTCTGGTCGCTGAGCTTTTCGTCTTTCGTTTTGCACGCGGCCAGCAATGTGGCCAGGCATACGGCAGCGGTACCCTGGATGTCGTCGTTGAAGCAGCAGGCTTCGTCGCGGTACTGCTTCAGCAGGCGCATGGCGTTGGTCTGCGCAAAATCCTCGAACTGCACCAGGGCCTTGGGCCAGCGGCGCTGCACCGCTGTCATGAAGGCGGACACGAAATCGTCGTATTCCTTCTGACCGATGCGCTTGTGACGCCACCCCATGTACATCGGGTCGTCGAGCAGCGCCTGGTTGTTGGTGCCCACATCCAGGACGATGGGCAGCGTGTTGGCCGGGCTGATTCCGCCGCAGGCGGTATACAGCGACAGCTTCCCGATGGGGATGCCCATGCCGCCGATGCCTTGGTCGCCCAGGCCCAGGATGCGTTCACCGTCGGTCACCACGATGACTTTCACGTTGTCCTTGGTGGCGCTGCGCAGGAGGTAATCCATGTGCTCCCGATCGGTGTAGGACACGAACAGGCCGCGGTGATTGCGGTAGATGTTGGAGAACTCTTCGCACGCTTCGCCCACGGTCGGCGTGTAAATGATCGGGAGCATCTCCTCCAGGTGATCTTCCAGCAGATGGAAGAACAGCGTTTCGTTGTCGTCCTGGATCGCGCGCAGGGTGACGTGTCGGTCTAGATTGGTCTGGCATAACTCGTACTGCTTGTAGGCGCGCTCTGCCTGCTCCCCGATGGTTTCGACGTTGTTGGGCAACAGGCCGATCAGGTTGAAATCCAGTCGCTCCTGTTGCGTGAACGCACTGCCTTTGTTCAGCAACGGCATCTCCAGGAGGGAGGGGCCGGCGTAGGGAATGTACAGAGGGCGTTTTTCGTGTTTGCTCACAATCACCTCGTCGATCGATCGGGCTATGAAGAAACCAGACAGTGGCGATCTGGCTCATCGCCAAATCCTGTCTATCAAGCGTAGCTGATGTCGCCCTCAGCCGCTGCTGGAGTCGGCTGCGGGGCTCGCTATAATGGCCTCCCCAAAACCGGCGCGGAGAACCCTATGCCAATCGAAAAGAATCAGGTGGTCCTGTTTCATTACAGCGTCAGTGATGAGCAGGGCAATGTCGTCGAAACCTCCCGAGACGGTGAACCGAACGCCTACCTGCACGGCCACGGCGGCATTATCAAAGGCCTGGAGGAGGCCCTGGAAGGCCGCGACGCCGGCGAGACCTTCAGCGTGACCGTGCCTCCCGAGAAAGGCTATGGCCCGCGCAAGCCGGATGCGGTCCAGCGCGTCCCGATCAAACACCTGCGCGGTGCCAAGCGTTGGAAGCCCGGCATGATTGCCCAGGTGCAAACCGAACAGGGCCCACGCCATGTGGTCATCGCCAAGGTCGGCCACAAGTTTGCCGATGTGGACACGAACCATCCGATGGCCGGCCGAACCCTGACCTTTGATATTGAAGTCATCGAAGTGCGTGATGCTGAGCCGGAAGAGATCTCGCACGGTCATGTGCATGGGCCGGGTGGGCATCACCACTGAGGCGCTCATAAGGGCGTCATGTCCTCGCATGACAAGGGCCGGTAGATGCTTGATGGATCAACCGGCCGCCCTTAGCGAACAGCCAGGGATTGGCACAATGGGCCTGATATCCTCCTGGGGTGGCGTCTTCCGGCAGGGCTGGATACGCTCTGACTGACCCGAACAGAGCGACGGAAATGCCATGACTGAACAGCAAGTTGCGATTCCCCTGCCGTCAGGCCACGCCATGCGCGCCCGCTGGATCCGCCCGGCTTCGGCCAACCCTCACCAGGCTGCCATCATCGCCATTCACGATATCTTCGGCTATACCGACGACATTGAGCGGATCGGCCGACGGCTCGCGGACAATGGTTATCCGGTGCTGGTGCCCGACCTGTATGACCTGCCGGCGAGCAAGCCCTTGTGCGTGGTCAAAACCCTGAAAGCCCATGAGAGCGGCAAAGGCGAAGCCTTTGACCAACTGGAAGCCTGCCGTCGATGGCTGCTGGAACAGCATGAGGAATCCGTCAGTCAGGTGGGTGTCATGGGCTTCTGTATGGGCGGTCGGTTTGCCGTGCTGTACGCCAGCCGGGCGCCGGTGCAGGTGGTGGCGCCGTTTTATGGCGGCATTCCCAGGCAGGCTGAGGCCATTAAAGGGATTTGTCCCGCAGTGGGCGGCTGGGGCAAAACCGATATGATCTACGGCAGTCACGGCGACCGGCTGGCCGGGCATATGGAAGCATTGGGCATCCCGCATGACATCAAGAGCTACGACAACGTCGGCCATTCCTTCATGAACAACCACCAGACGTTCGTGTTTAAAAAGCTGGGCGCCTTGCTGCCATTACGTTCCCGCTATGATGAAGCCGCGGCGGAGGACAGCTGGCAGCGGGTGCTGGCGTTCTTTGAGAAAGTGTTTTCCGGGACGCTGGCGACGTCGTCTGACGCTGTGGCCGGCCATTAAGATGAGTTAGGCTGTTGTGTGGCGGTCGCTGAACGTTGATCGTCCCTGTTATCAGACTCTCAAATAAGATCGAACCGAAACGCGGCAACAGCATGCACATCGGCGTCATCGCAGACACCCACAGCAAAATACGCCCGGAGGCCCTGGACATTTTAGAGGGCTCTGACCTGATCCTTCACGCCGGTGATGTCGGGCGGGATGAGGTTCTGGATGCCCTGGAAGCGCTGGCGCCGGTGGTCGCGATTCGCGGCAACATCGACAAAACAGGCCGCGCTGCCGAGCTGCCCGATGTGCAGGCGTTGGAATGCCTCGGCCACGCCGTCTATATGCTCCACGATGTCAAAACCCTCGATTTCGATCCGCAAGGCCGTTACCGCGTGGTGATCGCCGGCCATTCCCACAAACCCCGAAACGAGTGGATCGACGGCGTGCTCTATTTCAATCCCGGCGGCGCCGGGCCCCGGCGTTTCACGTTGCCGATCACGGTTGGGCGATTGGTAGTGACCGAAGATGGTGTGGTCGGTGAGATCATCGAACTGCCGATTTGAAATGGAATCATCGACCGTGGCCGGTTCGACATCGCTCAGGGCTTCGCCATAATGGGGGTAAACAATCACAGAAAAATGATTCAATGTGTCGGTCGGCATAACCCGGCCGCAGGCAGGGATACCCTCGAACGTCGTATGTTGTGGCATGCGCAGATTTGTCGACAGAAGAGTATGGCTGTGTCCCGAATCGTATCTTTCGTCATCCTGCTCTGGCTTGGCATGATGCCGGCCTGGGGCGGTTCCCGTGTGGCTCTGTTCCTTCCCGACGATACCCCGTTCTGGAATCGCGTGGCGCTGTTTGCCCGGGCGGCCGCGGGTGATCTGAATGTCCAACTGACGGTGTTTGATGCCGATGCCGACCGGCTCAAGCTTCTGCGTCAACTCAAGCAGGTGTCGAGCACGCCGGATCGCTTCGATGCGTGGTTGTTTCCCAATTTTCTCCGGACGGCCGGCCACTTCCTGGTGCAGTGCCAACGCCTGGGAACACCCTGCATATTATTCAACAGTGGTCTGGCTGAAGATCAGCTCGGAGCGCCTCGTCGTCCCAATCCCCAATGGATTGCCCAACTGATTCCCGATGACACCGGCTCCAGCATGGAGATTACCCGGGAGCTGATTCAGCAGGCGCGGCAGAACAACTCTGATCGCCCGATTGCGATCGCCGCGGTCAATGGATACCAGGCGGACGCCCCGGCCATCAAGCGGGAAGAGGGGCTGCGGCAGGTGGCGGAAACGACCGAAGGTGCCAGGCTCAAACAGGTGTTTTACACCGATTGGGGCGCTCAGCAGGCCTATGTCCGCACCGCTGGGTTGCTGCGTCGCTATCCTGCCGTCAACGTGATCTGGTCAGCCAACTACCGCACGACGAACGGCATACTGGAGGCGCTCGATGACGCCGGACGGACGCCGGGTCGCGACGTGTTGGTGAATGGCTACGACATCAATCCCCAGGCTCTGAGCCAGGTGGCTGGCGGCCGGGTGGCGGTCACGGCGGGCGGACACTACGTGGAGGGCGCCTGGGCGGTGATCCTGGCCCACGATTACCTGGCCGGAAAGGATTTCCAGGACCAGGGGCTGGTATTCCACACGCCGCTTCTGATCGTGACGCGCGACAACGTGGAGAACGTCCAGACGGTGTTGGGGCGGATCGAAAAGGAACCGGACAGCCTTTATCGGGTGGATTTCTCCCAATACTCCCGCGCCGAAAACCCGAATCTGAAGGATTATGATTTTTCCCTGCGGGAGGTGCTCAAAGATTACCAGGCGGTGTGGGGGCTGGAACCCGGGGGGGATTGAGAACCGGGACGGATCCAGTGTCGGATCGAGGCGTCCCGATTTTAGCTAGCCGATTGAGCCGGTGTTAATCAACGTCGTATACATCGATGATGGTGTTGGCCAGCTCCAAGTCGTTCTGGTTGTTGAGAGCCAGCTGATTCAGTGCCTTGGTTGTCGTCGCTTTCTCCGACTCGTCGATGTCGAGCAACCCGAGGATAACGTCGACTTTTTCTCCACCCCCGCTGGCCAGTTGATGGCGAAGCTCGCTGCTGAAAGCAATCACGATTTCCTTGATCTGCCTTGGCTTGGACGTTGAGAGACCCGTTGGGGTGTCTGGCGTCAGCGTGACGAAGTACTGATCCGGGGAATATTCATGAATGGCTCCAGAAACTCCATCCGTTGTCGAGCCAAGCAGCCCACCAAACACGATGTTTCCAAAAAACCAGGGATTGGTGGTGGTTGAGAGCTGGGCCGTGTAGGTCTTATAGCCTTCCTTTTCAAACGTGATGGACTGGTTCGAATCCCGGTCGACGTCAACGGTGATCGGTGTCTTGCCCAGAACCCGGCCGGATACGGTGACGACGGCCTCGTCGGGCTCGCTGTTGAAGGTCATTTTCTGGTCGGTACCGGATACGATCGACGCGCAGCCTGAAGACAGGAATACAATAGCGGTTAGTGTCAGCAGCAGCGAATACTTCATGATTCATCCTTGTTCTTGGGGTGCTCGCTTTAAACGTTGTGTCGAGCGAATGAGTAGAAAGAGCGCCAGGCTTGCTCCTGTCGGCGGCGTACTCCGATGGGAAGACGTGCAAGGCGCGCTTTAAGGGAATGCGGTGAGGGTCACTGGCTCAGGGAGATGTCTCCGGGCTGGATTTGAAGTTCGGAGAGCTTCTCCAGTAGGGCGGCGATATTGGCTTTTCCGGATCCTTCGTTGGCCAGCCTCAGACGCTTGATGGCAACAAACGAATCACCGACCGTAGCCGTGTAAGGTGCGACGATGGTCTCGTCCAGGACAACAGCTCCGTTGTTTTCACGGTCTTTAAGAACGTATTTGACGTGGGTGCTGACTTCAAAGTCCAAGCCGAAGACAGGTTGGTCGACTTCGAGTAGATGGGCCTCAAGCTGATAGCGACCGGCCCCAGATAGCAAACCCTGGTTTCTCAAGCTTTGTTGGAGCGCACCCGAGAATGCATCATTGCTGATCTCTGAAGTCCATGCCGGATTCGTTTCCTCACCACCAGAGACGTCGGCCACCTCAACACTGCTCTTCAGGGCAGTGTCGAAATGTTTGGCCGGCCCGTCGTACACCATGTTCCCCATCTTTGCTCCCGAGGCGCAGCCGGAGAGATAGAGTACGGCCGTCATAACCATCAAAATCCTTGTGTTTCGCACAGAGGTTTCCTTTTTCCTGTTTGATTCTTTTTAAAATACCGTTCAAACATGAATTTTTGTTCATGTTGGTGCGCGATGTTAACCGATGCGGACAGCGCGTGCTATTGAGAGAGCCGTGTTAAAAGTAAAGCTTCGTTAAATCGTCGGTGGGGCGGGAATGAGGAAGGAATGCAGAGGTCTGGCAAGGATTTCTTTGAGTTGATGGCATATTGACGGGGACGACACGTTTCCACGTCGGTTAACGTTCTCGTTCCGTACGAGCGCTGTCCGGTTTTTGTGTGGAGTGAATAAACCGCTAGATCAACCCAGACCGAATCATGTCAAACATATCCAGAATCCGGGCCACGTACTGGTCTTTGGGGCGAAAGCTGTTCTGGGTGCTGAGTGACACGTCTCTTTCCAGGTGATCTAACAGCTTGTTCAGGCGCCGGCGATGCAAACCCGTCGCTGCCTGAACAGGATCGGAAATTACACCGGATAACGCCGCAATTGCCGCCAGGGCAGCCATGATCGCGACCATGACTCCGGCTGTCGTCGTCAACGAGGGTTCCGGTGGAAACCAGCTGTAATACCACCCGCCGATCGTTTCACCCAATATGAAGTCCCTTGCCGCCATGAACTTGGCCAGCATGGAGGCGAGCACCACACCGAGTCCGATCCCGCCCGGGGTAAATTTCTGGAACGCAAACGCGCCCAAAACCGTGCAGGAAATGCTGTTGGTGATGTCGGCGGACGCCGTGCGGGTGATTCGGTACTGGCTGAGAGCATCGGCAAGCAACGGCTCGATCAGCGTGGTGAAACGTTGGCGATCAACCGGCTCACTGGCGTGGCGCGAATAGACGGTTTCCAGGGCGTCGACCAGATAATCTTCCAGCAGCAAGCCGGTCCGACCGTCGTTCAACAGATCCGTCAGGATCAGGTCCGAGATGTGCTGTTGCACCTGGGTAGTAAAACCGGCGGGGACATGATCGGCCAAGCGATACAGCCACGTCGGTCCGGCGCGATGTCGAACTAGGATCTTGACGAGGCACGCCAGGGCGTAAACCGGCGCCCAAAGCAGATTGAAGGGCGCGCGCAGCATGTCCCATCCCAGCGCCTTCCGATTGGTCTCGATAGCACCGGGGTAATGGAAGTGGCGGTCAATAAAGGCGGGGATCCGCGTCCGGCAGCCCTCGAAGTAGCGTGCAATGCCAAGCTGGATGGCCTGCTCGATCTCGCTTTCGGAGACAGTCGACTGGGAGGATGTGGCTTGGGGCATAGAATCAGGCGTATCAGCAGGTCAGGGTGTAGCTGGGGTATTAGACCGCAATGGGGTGTTTCAGGACAATTTTCCTGGGCATTGATCGTGACAGGCGCCAGTAAGCCAAAATGGTAACGTGCCGCGATACAGGCTTGCCCGCCAAAGTTGCTACACTGATGTCAGGTGCGCCGGGAGTCTTGCGTGCACATGGATCGAAGAGAGTTTTGAGTGAGGCAAGCCTGGAGCACATTCATGTGGCGCTGTTCGGCGTTGTTACTGGCGGGGGCCGGGTTCCTGGCTGCGCCGGTGGGCGTGGAGGCGCAACCCGTACCGATGGAATCACGGACGGTCACGGTAGTGACGGGCGACTGGCCTCCCTACGTGACCCAGTCGGGATCCCCGCACGGCCCAATGGCGGAAGTGATCGATCGCGTCTTCAACGACGCCGGCTATCAGGTCAAGTACGTCTTCCAGCCCTGGAAACGCAGCAAGGATCAGGTCCTTGAAGGCGATGCCGATGTCCTCATGCCGGCATACTGCTCGCCGGATCGGGCGGATGTCTATCTCTGCAGTGACACGGTCATTACTGGCAAACAGGTTCTGTTCCATCGCGTCGATACGCCCCTGGATTGGGCGTCTGTGGACGACCTGCGTGGCTATGTCATTGGCGGCACGCTCGGCTATTACTATGGCAAGGCTTTTGAAACGGCGGAAAAGCAGGGCAAGCTGCAGATCATGCGCATTGCCAGCGATGCCACCAACATGCGCCTGCTGATGAAAGGGCGTATCCAGGCATACCCCCAGGATAAGGCCGTTGGATTTGCGATGCTTCACGAGCTCTATCCGCCGGAGCGATGGGCCGAAATCACCTGCAATGAAAAGCCGCTGCACAAGCAGTCGCTGCATCTGCTGTTTACCCGGGCAACGCCCCGGGGCGCCAAGTTACAGAAGGTCTTCAATAAGGGCCTGCTGCGTTTGCGACACACTGGTGAGCTATCGCAGATCATGAACAACCTGACCCGGCGCAATGAAATTATGCCCGTGGGGACCAGCCAGCAAGGGGCGAGGCCGGAGGCCCCGTCTTCCGGCACCACCCTGAAAAAAGCGGGACGACCCCCTCAGCTGGCGCCAAAGGAATAAAAGGCGCCAGTATCGCAGGCATCAGCCCCGCCGCGCCGCCTCAATCGCTGCTATGTCAATCTTTCCCATCTGCATCATGGCCTCGAACGCCCGCTTGGCGGCAGC
The DNA here is from genome assembly GCF_003789045.1 of Marinobacter sp. R17. NCBI lineage: Bacteria > Pseudomonadati > Pseudomonadota > Gammaproteobacteria > Pseudomonadales > Marinobacteraceae > Marinobacter > Marinobacter sp. R17. The sequence goes on from NZ_RHGZ01000043.1 coordinate 11,643, forward strand.
GCGATCCGGGTCCGTGACGGCTTCTGTCAGCGCCATTGGTGTGATCTGCCAGGAGAGCCCCCATTTGTCCTTGCACCAACCACAAGCGCTCGCCTGGCCGCCGTTGCCCACGATGGCGTTCCAGTAGCGGTCGGTTTCCTCCTGATCGGCGGTGGCCACCTGGAATGAAAAAGCTTCGCTGTGCCTGAACGCAGCACCGCCATTGAGTCCGAGGCAGGGAATGCCCATCACCGTGAATTCGACGGTCAGCACGTTGCCTTCTGCGCCTGCCGGATAGTCACCCGGGGCGAGGTGTACGGCATCAACCGATGAATCGGGAAATGTCTCCGCATAGAAGCGGGCGGCCTCTTCGGCGTCGCCGTTGTACCAGAGGCAGATTGTATTCCTGGCGTGATTCATGATGTCAGTCTCCTGTGATGGGGCTGGGTTTTACAGGTTGTCGAGCGGTGACGCCGAGGATCGACAGGGCCGAGAACATTTATTGACCTTATGTATAAGATCGCGCGCGTATTCGGAATCTCCAGGTTGGGCCACACGGACGGGGATGGCTCAGGACGACGGGGCTAGTCCTGATGCGTCATCTGTATTGGCTGTTTGCGGCGCCGCTTGTAGGCCAGCCAGTTTTCCGCCGTGACCATCAACGCCTGTTTGCCGCGATAGGGGTATATCTCGGTGGCGATTTGGGCCAATGGGCTGTCGGTGCTTCGAGCGTAGAAAATCAGGCAGGCTTCAGGATGCTCCGCAGCCCACGTGTCGAGTGTGGGTTCCCGGATTTCCAGGAGTGGCTTTTCCAGCCGTCCGGCGAACTGGTACTGGTCGTGGTATTTGTCCACATTGACGACGATGACGCCCTGGTCCTGGAGCGCCTTGATCCGCTGGGCAAGAGGCTGGACGTCCTGTAGCCGGAAGATGGTCACAAAATTCATCAGCAGGCCCAGAAACAGAGCACCCGATGTGATGGCGATCCAGGCCATCCGTGGTCCGGCGTCCGGTCGGGCACGCAGCAGGACGAAACCGATGGCCAGGGGGAGCAGGGCGCCCACGCGCGGGGTGCTAGAGCAGACTTCCTCATTGCCACTCAGTTCGCACCATTCCGGCGTGAACAGCAGAACCAGGCCGGCCATAATCGCAACAATCCCCAGAAATACCAGGCTCGCGCGGGTGATGGGGCGGTCTGCGTACCGTGCTGCGAGCCAGAGCGCAATGGCCGGCAGGGTCGGGATCAGGTAATGCACCTGCTTGCCACTGATCAGGGAAAAGGCGATCAGGGAAACGCCAAACCAGGCCACGCAGAAACGCTCTCCCTGAACCCGCCAGGGACGCCCGCGCCAGGCTTTCTCCCAGATCAGGATGCCCCAGGGGAAAAGCAGGACCGGCAGCAGCATCAGGTACCAATACCAGGGGTGCGCATGGGCAAACGACTCAGTGATTCGACTTGCCGTCTGCTTCCAGATCAGTTCATGGGAGAAGGCCGGGCCGCCCCGAAGGATGGCCGGATAAACCCAGGCCAGCATGATGGCGGCTCCAATGGCGACGGCCAGAGCCAGGCCGGCGTACCAGCGACCCAGTGGAAGCCGGTTCTCCGAGCGCCACCACCAGGGCATCAGCAACAGAACGGGTAATGCACTCAGCAGGATCACCGGGCCCTTGGTCAACAACCCCCCACCCAGCATGACACCGCAGACTGCAAACCAGGCGATCCGCCCCGACAGGGATGCCCTGATACCCGCCGCGATGGCGGCCAAGGCAAACACGCCCAACAACACGTCGAACATGAGCGTCGTGCTGTACACCAGCCAACACAGGAAGCTGGCCAGTATTAAAGGCGCATAGTCCCTGATAAGCGGACGCTCCGGCCACAGGTTGGTGGCCAGGTTCGAGACCAGTGGCAGCGAAACCAGCGCACACCCGAGAGAAATCAGGCGCGGTGCATAGGCGTTGACACCCAGCACGGCCCACTCCGCGTGGATCAGCCAGAACAGCAGCGGGGGCTTGTGCGTGTAAGGATCGCCATTGAGGGTGGGCAGGATAAAGTCGCCTTTCTGCCACATTTCCCACGCGACAGACAGGTAACGCGTTTCATCGACGGGAAGGAGTGGGCGTAGCCAGAGGCTGGCCATACTGGCGGACAGTAACAGACCGATCGCGACCCAATGGGACCGGCGATTCCCAAACATCGGGATGTCCTCCCTGAAGCCAAGAATCTCTTTCAGCGTAGCGCAGTTGGCGGGCAGTGGGGATCTGGATTGAGATGAATTGGCCGCTTCAAGGGCCTGGATCAAAAAAAGGGCAGTTAAAAGTGTCGGTCGGCGGGTATTCAGGACGGGTCAAGAGCAACAAAAAAGGCAGCCGAAGCTGCCTTTTCCAGAGCGGGTGGTGGCTAATCAGAGAGCAACCACGTTTTCCGCTTGCGGGCCTTTCTGGCCCTGGGTCACGGTGAACTCAACCGCTTGGCCTTCGGCCAGGGTCTTGAAACCGCCGCCCTGAATGGCGCTGTAGTGAACGAAAACGTCCGGGCCGTCTTCGCGGGTGATGAAGCCAAAGCCTTTGGTTTCGTTGAAGAACTTAACGGTACCGTTAGTGGTCGACATAATAATCAATCCTGAATGCAAAAATTTAGAGTGCCTTCGGCGCATCGACAGGATGCCCGATCGGCGTTGTGCGGAAACTAAAAACGCGCGGAATCAAAAACAGGACGGTGCACGACTCACTACGACAATGTAACGTCTTATTCTGAAATGCTTTGCTCTATCGTTTCTACCCGACGCACTCTACGCCGATGTGCCGATAATTGCCAATGTTATTTAATAGGCATTATCCGTGAGCGCCCCGGCGATGCCAGGCGCTCATCGGCAAGCCTGTCGAAGCGTGAATCTCCTGATCGCGGAGTTGCGGTTCAAGATCGTCACGGCAGCGCGATGGGTTATCCGGCCAGAGCCGCCCGGACCTTCTTGCTCAGGTGGCCCATTTCCACGCGTCCCAGCACTTGCGGGCGCAGTTCGTTCATCACCTTGCCCATGTCGGCCATGCCCTGGGCATCGGTTGTGCTGATGGCCTGACGGATGAGGCCGTCCAGCTCGTCCTCGGTGAGTGCGGCGGGCATGAACTCCTCGATGATGACCATTTCCGCCCGCTCCTTGTCGGCCAGTTCCGGGCGGCCGGCGTCGTCGTACTGACTGGCCGCATCGCGGCGCTGCTTCAACATCTTGTCCAGCACCTTCAGCACTTCGTCATCGCCCAGATCGCGGCGTTCGTCAATCTCGATCTGTTTGACCGCAGCCTGGGCCATACGCAGGGTCGTCAGTCGATCCTTATCCTTGCTACGCATCGCGTCCTTGACGGCGCTGGCTAACTGCTCTTTGAGTGATGGGGCAGCCATAACGCATCTCCTGTATGGGGTGTTGGGGTTGCTACCTTAGCGCAAAATGGCCCGGTTGGGGCGAGTGCGGTATCGAAAATCGGGAGGGCGCGAGGTACGGCCCCGGGTTCGACAGTCCGGATCTCCTGTTCGATACTGAATCAGCGCGTACATGACATCCGGCCATCGTCGGGAGGAGGGTAATCCGCATGTCAGCACAGGAATCGCTGGTGAGCCGAGTGACCGAAGAAGGAATCACGACGCTCACCCTGAACCACCCGCAGCGTCGCAACAGTTTGTCGATGGCCATGCTTGAAGCCCTGTCGGTCGAACTGGACGCCATTGCGGGTGACGCGTCGACCCGAGTCGTCATCCTGGCCGCACAGGGGCCGACGTTTTGCGCTGGGCATGACCTGGGCGAAATCCGGGAGCAATTTGATAACCCGGATTTCCAGCTGGCCCTGTTCAACCAGTGCAGCAAAGTCATGCAGCAGATCGTGTCGTTACCGAAGCCGGTCATTGCCCGGGTGGTGGGTGTGGCGACGGCCGCGGGCTGCCAGTTGGTGGCCAGCTGTGATCTGGCGGTGGCCGCTGATACCGCGCGCTTTGCGACGCCCGGCGTCAACATCGGGCTGTTCTGTTCCACCCCGATGGTGGCGTTGTCCCGGAACGTGTCCCGCAAGCACGCCATGGAGATGCTGCTCACGGGGGAAATGATCAGCGCCGCGCGGGCCGAGGACATCGGCCTGGTGAACCGGGCGGTGGACGAGCAGGTCCTGGACGACACGGTGCACAAAATGGCTCGGACGATTGCCGACAAATCCGGCCACACGCTGAAAATCGGAAAGGAAGCGTTCTACCGGCAGCTGGAAATGCCGTTGGCCGAGGCCTATGCATACACCGCCACCGTGATGGCAGACAACATGCAGGCCCACGACGCCCAGGAGGGCATCTGTGCGTTTCTGGATAAGCGCAAGCCGGACTGGAAAGATCACTGATTCTTCCCCCGGCGGCTGCCGGTTTGAAGCATCCGGCGGCCTGAAAGGCGGCTGCCAGTGACACAGGAACGTCATTAAAAGGTCAACTAAGGGCCATCATTCGGTCATGTGAGTGTTCCAGAGTGGAGGCGTTTTTTCTGCGCCCCCTTGGAGAATGTCATGACCGGATGGATCCGATTTCGCCCGCTGTTTGCTCTCGCTCTCACCCTCATCTCCGCCAGTGTCCTGGCGACGCCCTACACCTGGAATTACCCGGCTCCCCTCAAAACGCCAGCGGTTGGTAACAGCAACGGCAAAGTGGTGATGTTTGACGTGTCCCACGGCGGCACCGAAGGCAACGCCGACTGGGTCATCAACGGTGGCTTCTCCGACTTTGCCGATGCCCTGGTGGCGGAGGGTTACACGGTGCAGGAGTATCGTGGTGTCGACAAGAATGGCGACGGCGTGATCCAGTTTGTGGATGACTACACGGCACCGGGCAACGCCGCCACCAGCGCCAACGAGGCGGTCATCACGGCCGCCGGTATCAGTGCGGCGGACGTACTGGTGCTGGCCGAGAGCAATCGCCCGTTTACCCAGGCCGAGCAGTCGGCGCTGGCGGATTTTGTGGCCAGCGGAAAAGGCGTGTTTTTTATCGCCGACCACTACAACGCCGACCGCAACCTCAACACCTGGGACAGTACGGAAGTCTTCAACGGCTATAACCGCGCGACCCTGAGCCAGTTCAATATCGGCGGCGCCTATGGCGACCTGCGCAATCCGGGACAGGCCGGCGCCGGCTGGCTGGCCCAGACTTTCGGTCTGCGTTTCCGCTTCAACGCCATCGACTGGCTCTCCGGCGTCAGCGGCATCGTTGGCAGCGGTCAGGGGGAGGGGATTACCCAGGGCGTTGATCCGATCCTGATGGCAGGTGGCGCCACGCTGGCGATCACCGATCCGTCCCGGGCCAAGGGGCTGGTTTATTTCTCCGATGCAGACAGCCCGGCCCGCTGGAGCCATGCGGTGGATTCCGGTGTTTATTTTGGCGGCCGGGATGAAGGACCTTATGTGGCCATTTCCAAAGCTGGCGCCGGTAAGGCGGCTTTCATCGGGGATTCCAGTCCCATCGAGGACGACTCGCCGCTCTATCTGCGACAGGACTCCGGTTCCACCAAGTCCACCTATCCCGGCTGGACCGACGCCGGTAATGCCGCCGTCCTCGCCGTCAATCTGGTGAACTGGCTGGCCCAGCCGGAAAGCTACACCCACTTCGACAGCAGTGCCCATCCGGCCGGTGACGCCACACCCAACCCCATGGCCAGCGAGGAGCAGAGCGATCCGGACGGCGGCCAGCCCTGGAGCACGCCTTCCGGCGGCTATAACCCATGGGATGCCGCTACCTTCGCCGACGGTGCCTACGGGGCGGCCAATCCGGCCGGGGGCGGTAGCACCACGCCGGGCGGCGACGCCATCAGCGTCAGTGCCGCGCTGGCCCAGCCCAATGGCACGGACGTGACCGTCACCGGCACCATCACTCAGGCGATCAACGGAGAGTATGCACTGGAGATCGCCGATCCGCAGGTCGCGTCCGCCACCCTCTACGTCAAGCTGGACAGCCAGTACCGGGACACCTTCAGTCCCCAGAACGATCCGTCGCTGGTGGGCCAGACCCTGCAGGTCTCCGGAAAGCGGGACGACTATATGTCCGAGCCCAGCGTGGAATACGTCACGGACATGCAGCTGGTGAGCAGCGGTGGTGGTTCGACCGCCGACTGCGGATCCGCCGATGCGGTGTCGGTCAGTACCGCCTACGCCAGCTCAATCGGCACGCCCCTGACTGTGATCGGCACCGTGGTGCAGGGCATCAACGACCCTTACGCCCTGGAACTGGCTGACCTGGACGGTTCCACATCGATCTACGTCAAGCTGGAAGCCGACCAACGCGCCTACTACAGCCCGGCCAATAACCCCGGAGTGATCGGTCAGGTGCTGGAAGTGGACGGCCAGCGCGACGAGTACATGAGCACGCCCAGCGTGGAATCGGTCACCCAACTGACGTTGCCCAGCGGGTGCCCTTGAGCGCCGATCGTGAGCAGGCCTCTCTCAACCCTGAAACCAGCATAAGAAGGAACTTGAATGCGTCACTTTGTCCGAATCCTGCCCCTCTGCGTGATGGCCGGCGCCGCTTTGCTGAGCGGGTGCAATTCCGATGATGACAGTACGGCCAGCGAGGCCACCGTCGACCTGCGGTTGATGGAGACGACGGATATCCATTCCAACGTGATGGACTACAACTACTACAGCGACGTGCCGGATCCCCAGATCGGTCTGGTCCGCACGGCCAGCCTGATCCGTCAGGCCAGGGCCGAGCTGAGCGAGCCCGGCAACTATGTGCTCGTGGATAACGGCGACCTGATCCAGGGGAGCCCGATGGGCGACTGGCGTCAGGCCGCGGGGCTGGCGCCGGGCGAAGTGCATCCGGTCTACAAGGCGATGAACCTGCTGGACTACACCGTCGCCAACTACGGCAACCACGAGTTCAACTACGGTCTCGACTACCTGGCCGAGAGCGTCAACGACGCCGACTTCCCCTACATCAGCGCCAATATCTTCAAGGACGATGGCGATGACAATCCGGATAACGACGAGCCGTATTTCAGCCCCTACAAGCTGGTCGATAAGACAGTTCAGGATCGCGAGGGCAACGTGCATGAGCTGACGATCGGCTTTATCGGCTTTGTGCCGCCCCAGATCATGCAGTGGGACAAGTCCAACCTGCAGGGTCACGTCATCACCAAGGACATCAAGGCCATGGCGGAGCGCTATGTCCCGCAGATGAAGGCCGAAGGCGCCGACGTGGTGGTGGCGATTGCCCATTCCGGCATCAGCACCAAGCCCTATGATCCCGCCGCCAAGACCGAGAACAGCAGCTGGTACCTGGCGGACGTGCCGGGCATCGATGTGATCATGATGGGTCACAGCCACCTGGTGTTCCCGTCCGACACCTTTGCGGACACCCCGGACGTGGATGTCGACAAGGGCACCATCAAGGGCGTGCCCGCGGTCATGCCGGGTTATTGGGGCGACCATCTGGGCGTCATCGACCTGACCCTGGATTACAGCGCGGCCGACGATGCCTGGACGATCACCGACAGTCAGGTGGCGGCACGTCCGGTGATGGTGGATGGCCAATCGGTGGTGGAAGCGGACAGCACGATCACCGCCGCGGTCGCGAGTGACCATCAGGCGACTCTGGATTACATGAGCACGCCAATCGGTTCCTCGACGGACGATATGTTCAGCTTCCTGGCGCTGGTGAAGGACGATCCCTCGATCCAGATCGTGAGCGACGCCCAGAAGGCCTATGTGGAGGATCTGATTCAGGGGGACGTCAACCTGCAGGACTTGCCGGTACTGTCGGCGGCGGCACCTTTCAAGGCCTGTGACCGCAACGGCGATTGTAGCGACGAAGGCAGCTTTACCACCGTGCCCGCGGGCGAGCTGACCCTGCGCAACGCGGCGGACCTGTACCTTTACCCCAACACCCTGGTGGCGGTGAAGGTCACCGGTGACGAGTTGAGGGGCTGGCTGGAATGTTCGGCCTCCCAGTTCTACCAGATTGACACCGGCAGCAGCGCCCCCCAGGAACTGGTCAATTACACCGGCTTTCCCACGTACAACTTCGACGTGATCGACGGCGTGACCTACGAGATCGACGTGACCCAACCACCCCGGGACGACCGGGACTGCAACGTCATCAACGACGGCGCCCATCGCATCCAGAACCTGCAATACCAGGGGGCGGCGGTAACGTCGGATCAGGAATTCATTGTCGCCACCAACAACTACCGTGCCAACGGCGGGGTCTTCCCCGGCACGGGCAGCGACCACATCGTCATCAATTCGCCCGATGCCAACCGCACCATCCTGGCGGACTACATCCGCAACAACAGTCCGGTGACGCCGACGGCCGACGGCAACTGGTCGTTCGCCACGATTAGTAGCGGAACGTCAGTCAAGCCGATCTTCCGGGTGCCCAATACCAACCGGGCCCTCAACTTTGTGGCGGATAAGGCCCCGAACGCGACTTTCCTGGAGGTTAACGCCAACGACGAGCGCGTCTACGAACTGAACCTGCAGTGATCGGGCCATGACGCGACTCTGACGTTACCCGGAAATCCCGGTTGTGTGGACGCCGGGGTTTCCGCCCGTCAGGCATCGGCAGGAACATTCGCCCGAACCGCCGCGCTGATCGGCATCGAACCGGCATTGAGCTCCAGAATCTGCCGGCTGATCCGGGATTCGTGGATCAGCTCTGCAAGCGTGCGGGCCACGTCTTTGCGGGCAACCTGGTCGTGATGCTCCGCCGGACCGAGGGAGACGGTGCCTGAGCCCGGGTCATCGGTCAGCATGGACGGTCGCAGGATCACCCAGTCCAGATCGCTCCGGCTGAGTATCACATCCGCACTTTTCTTGATGGCGAAGTAGTACTCCACGTCGTCGCCCAGTGCCCGTTCCCGCCAGGATTCAGGTAGCACAGATACCGAAAGGAAGCGGTCGACGCCGGCAATGCGGGCCGCGTCGATGGCCTTCTCGATGCCGTCGCCGTCAATCGCCTTCGTGGCTTCCCGGCTGCCACCGTTCGAACCCGCGCTGAAGACAATCGCGTCCATATTGTCGAAGGCTGCTGCGAGTTCGTTCACCGTCATAATCGACAGGTCGCGCACGGTGGTGCTCAATCCTTCTTTTTCCAGTTCGGCCTGCTGCTCCCGCTGGCGGACCAGCCCATAGACGCCATCTCCCCGTTCTTGCAGCTGACGCGAAAGCAGGCGGCCGACGCCGCCATTGATACCGATGATAAAGACGTTCACTTGGATGCCTCCTGTTCCGTTTGCGATGGGTGCTGACGATGGCGGCCCGGACGAAGTGAGCTGCGCTGGCCCCTGCCTGGCCTTGCCGGGCCGCCAATGCGTCACGCTGCGGCCGGAATGCGGGCGATGACCTTGATCTCGAAATCAAAGCCGGCCAGCCAGTTCACGCCGACCGCCGTCCAATTGGTGTAGGGCGGTTCGCCGAACACTCGCTGCCGGACGGTGTCGATGGCGTTCCATTGTGCTTCCGGGTCGGTGTGGAACGTGGTGACGTCGACGATGTCGTCGAAGGTGCATCCGGCGGCCTTGAGAACGGCTGCCAGATTGTCGAAGGCGAGTTGAACCTGCTTTTCGAAGTCGGGCTCGGGCGAGCCGTCCTCATGGCTGCCGACCTGGCCGGAGACAAACAGCAGATCGCCCGAACGAATGGCTGCGGAGTATCGGTTGATGTCGTAGAGGGCCTGTCGCCCTGCGGGAAAGATGGCGTCGCGTTGAGTCATGGCTTCAGTTCCGATCAAAGAGGATGGTTTGAAAGGCCGGCCGGCGGATAACCAGAGACCTTTCGGGCTTTCACTGCCTCGATATCGTCATTAATATACGAGGCGTATGTCAGTATAATCTTACATACGCGGCGTATGTCAATTAGCATACGAAGCGTATGCGATCGCAACAGGAGCACGAATGGCTGCAAGAAAACGCGCACAGATGGTCGAGGAAACCCGGGCCAAACTGATTCAGGCTGCCCGCAAGGCGTTCGCAGCGAAGGGTTACGCGGCATCCTCCATGGATGACCTGACCGCCGCAGCCGGCCTCACGCGGGGCGCGCTCTACCACAACTTCGGCGACAAGAAGGGATTGCTGCAGGCGGTGATCGATCAGATGGACGCGGAGATGCTGGTGCGCATGCGCGCAGCACGTGAAAAGGCGGACGGCGCCTGGCTGGGCTTCATGGAGGAAAGCATCGCTTATATGGAGATGGCCCTGGAGCCGGAGATCCAGCGCATCATGCTGCTGGACGGGCCGGCGGTGCTGGGTGACCCGTCGCAATGGCCAAACCAGAACGCCTGCCTACGCACCACCATGGAAACGATTCAGGCGCTCATCGAAGAAGGCACGGTACGACCGGTGGATGCCGAAGCCGCGGCCCGCCTGCTCAACGGCGCCGCTCTCAATGCCGCGCTGTGGATTGCCGCGGCCGATGATTCACGAGCCGTGTTTGAAAAGGTCGTGGATGCTTTCCGCTCCCTTGCGGAGGGGTTGCTGCGCAAACCCTCGCACGCTGGCGATTGAGTCCGAGTGCCCCTTGACCCACGCTCAATCACGCATAGGGTTAATAAAGGCATCCCTATTTGATTTCTATGTATCGACTCACAGGACAAGCGAAAGGAGAACGCGATGGGCAATAAGATTCCGGTGGATTCGCCGCTGGTCATCCTCCACGGCGACGAGATGGCCCAGGTGGCTTTCGAGGCACTCCTGAAAACGTTCGTGACGTCGAGGCTGGACATCAAGCTCAAGGAAATCGACCTCTCCGCCGAGAATCGGCTGGCCACCAACGGCCGGGCGGTGACCGAAGCCATCGAGGCGATCAAGGAATACGGCGTTGGCATCAAGAACGCGGGGATTACCGTCAACCGCAGCCAGCTGGAAGACCTCCTCAAGAAATACCCGGACGTTGACGGCGACGCCCTGGATCCGCTGGCGACCAAGTCGCCCAACGGCGCGATCCGCAAGGGCATCGGCGGCAACATCACCCGGGAGGACATCCAGTTCCGCAATCTCCGTGTGCGTCGTCCTGAATGGATCGATCGTGATATCGAAGTGATGACCATGGACAACGGCGGCATCAAGGACAGTTTCAACGAACTTGCCCGCGCCACCGGCATCATCAAGCTGATGTTCGTGGGCAGCAGCGGCGACCCGGAGGAACTGCATCGCCGGGAGATCAACAAGGGCGACCCGCTGTTGCTGGCGACCAACGATATGGCCGATATCCGGGACTGGGCCCGCCAGTTTTTCCAGCATGCGATTGACGACAAGCGGGACATTTACCTGGGTCTCAAAGACACGGTGATCCCCGGCTATGACGGGGCCATGCGTTCTGCGATCGAGGATGTCTACAAGAACGAGTATCAAGACAAGGTGGAGGCCATCGGTCTGGAGTTCCACTACGAGCTGATCGACGCCCAGGCGGCGCGGATCGTCTCCAATCCGCCGGAACGCGCCCTGTGGGGCGTGCCGGACAATACCACGGGGCGCAAGCTGTTCAAGTTGGTGAATCAGCTCAAACGCTACGGCATTCCGGACCGTCACGTTCACGTGTCGATTTCGCGCATGAGTGCCGGCGGCGGTGACCAGTACGGCAGCTTCAACGCGCCGGCCCGGGAAGACGGCATCGTCAAGGTGGTGGTGGACGGTGACGAGCGGCACGCCCGGCACGTCAGGAAAGGCGATCCCATGCTGCTGATGTCCAATGACCGCGAAGCCATCAAGGACTGGGTCAGCCAGGTGTTCCGCGATGCCTCGCGCAAGGATAAGGAGGTCTACTTCGGCCTGAAGCGGGAATACATGGAGTACGACGAAGTCTTCAGCGAGGTCATCACCGAGGTCCGCCGGGAGCTGGCCAAAGAGGACACGCCGCCGCCGTCCTTCATGATCATGCGACCGTCCCGCCAGTTGATCAAGATGATCACCGACCCGCCCCGGAACGCGCTCTATCCGTCACAGAACCTGGACGGAGACATCTTCTCGGATATCTCCGCCGCCCTGGGCGGCAGTCTGGCCACGGCCAGCTCGATCATCGAAAGCAAGGACGGCGCGATGCTGTTCGAAGCGCCGCACGGCACCGCCCATGACCTGTACATCAAGTATCAGGAGAGCGGTGGCAAGGAGGCCCATTTCAACCCGTCGGCCTTGATCTACGCGCTGGGCAACGCCCTGGAAACCCTCGGCGAACGGGACGGCAACCGGGAACTGGCCGATTACGCCGGCCGGCTCAAGCAGGCCTTGAAGGACACCGTGGCCGATGGCGTCATCACCGCTGATTTGAAAGGTAAGATCACCAACCCGGAATCGGAAAAGGTGGTGGATCTGTATGGGTTCATTGAGGCGCTGCAGGAGCGGCTTTAACGTGAACTGAGGGAACGTTAAACGTTCCTCGATTGCCAGACAGGCGAGTGTCGAATGGCCGCCCGCTGATTCGACTAGACCGTGCCTCTCAGCAAAAAGGCACTCGTAAATTCAATCAGGAGAACCACCATGTCTGGCAATACCATCCGTTTACACCGCGTTCTGCGCGGCAGTCCTGACCGCGTCTATCGTGCCTTTATCGATCCGGATGCCCTGGTGAAGTGGATTCCGCCCCACGGGTTTTCGGGCCACATCGACGCGATGGATGCGCGCGAAGGCGGTGGCTATCACATGTCATTCACCAACTTCACGACCGGGACGAAGCATTCGTTCGGCGTGCGTTTCCTGGAACTCAAACCGGGGGAACTGATCCGTCATACCGATCAATTCGATGATCCCAACCTGCCAGGGGAAATGCAGGTCACCATTCAACTGAAGCCGGTCTTGTGCGGCACTGAACTGACCATCGTGCAGGAGGGTGTTCCCGAGGCCATACCGGTGGAGTTCTGTTACCAGGGATGGCAGGAATCACTGCATCTGCTGGCGTTGCTGGTTGACCCCGAAATACCCGACCAGGGCTGATCGGGCGTTTTGAAAACGAGGGTAGGACAGGGAGAAGGGGCTCGGCGGATGCCGGCGCCCCCATGATGGATCACCCCTCTTTCTGGGCGGCCAGACTGCTCCGGATCAACGGCTTGATACTGGACCCCTGCACGATGATGGAGAAGATCACCACGATGTAGGTGATCAGCAGCAGCAGGGTGTGCAGGTCAACGCCGTTGAAGAAGATTTTCCCCGCCGGTATGGACGCCGCCATCGCCAGCGCCAGGCCACCGCGCAACCCGCCCCAGGTGAGGATCAGCACGGAATGCTTGTCGTAGCTCCGGAACCGCCGAAACGCCAGGTACGGCAGACTGATGCTGATGAAACGGGCCAGCAGCACGGTCGGAATGGCCAGTAGGCCCAGGACAATCTGCTGCCAGGTTACCGGCAGCGTCACCACCAACAGGCCGATCAGCAGGAACAGGAAGGCATTGAGAACGCCATCCACCGCGTGCCAGAAGTTGCGGATGTTGCGAATGCTGCTCAGGCGGGCCATCGATGCGGCTTTGGCGCGCGTGACGTTACCGACGAAGATCCCCGCCACCACCATCGCCAGGGCGCCGGAAACCCCCATCATGTTCGCCAGGGCAAACCCGGCCGTCGGGATGCAGAAGGTCAGCAGCAGGCGGATGTTGCCATCCTGGCTCTTGATCAGCAGGAAGTGACCCACGATGGCCAGCAACATACCAAACGCGATGCCGCCCAGGGCGTCCGTCAGGAACAGATCCGCGACGTTGCCAAATGTGGGTTCCGCCGTAGTGAAGGCCACCGCAAAAATGGTGGTGAAAACCACCAGGCCGACGCCGTCATTGAACAGGGATTCCCCTTCGACCTGAATGGAAATGGACGGCGGCGCTTTCATCTGCTTGATGATGGCCAGTACGGCGATCGGGTCGGTCGGGCTGATCAGGGCGCCGAAAAGCAGGCAGTAGACCAGCGGGACGTCCCAGCCCATCATGTCCATGATCCAGGAGATGAAGTAGCCCACCAGGAACGTCGACGCCAAGGTGCCAAACAGGACCAGGATCGTGATTTCCCAGCGATGCCGGCGCATGCTGCGCAGGTCGATTTCCAGCGCCCCGGCAAACAGCAATGGCCCCAGCATCCCGTCCAGCAGCAGCGATTTGAAATCAATGGTGCCGAGCATTCTGGACACCGCCACGGCGGTCTGATTGCCAAGGACTTTAACCGCCAGGATCAGCAGCAGCGAAATGACCACTGCCCCGGAGGTAATGGCGATGGTCGTCTGCATGTTCAGGAAGAACTGATTGGCGAAGGCGACCAGCACCGCGGTCGCGGAAAGGAAACACAGCAGATACCACGTATCCATTGATTCTCCCGGATAAGACATCGGTTTATTGTGGGACGGTTCCGTCCGGTTATTCGCGTGATCCACAACTCGATATGAACAGGCTGGCAGGGCGGGACAAGGCGACCGCATGATCAGGCCGCTCTGGCGTGTGCCAACGTCTGGTTCAATAACGTGCAGAACGCCGGGTCACCAGCGAGACAAGGGCGTGCTCGCTAACGCAATAGGGCCCGGCAGCCGCCATGATAGCGAATATCGTGTTGTTTGCGTTCGTCAATCATGACCTGGCTGAACATTTCGATCCGAAAAAAGGTAAGGGTAGATTCAACCGGTCAGTGCAACATAATGCACGCTGGTAACTATCGGGGCTTTCAGAATGCCGCAGCAAGTATCAAAGACCAGAGGGCTGACCTACCAGCAGAAGCAGGAGCTATGGGCTCGATG
>NZ_RHGZ01000044.1:0-25725 GCF_003789045.1 Marinobacter sp. R17
TGGGGTCGAAGGGGATATCGTGAGCTGAGAAAGCGGGGTGTCTCGGTCAAACTGGCCTGGAACACTGCGAAATCAGCCCATGGCCCGTGGCGGCTGAGTCACTCGCCGGCATTGCGACAAGCCTTATCGGCCCGGTTGTTCCGGAGCTATGGATTGCCGGAGTTGGCAGTACGGTAACGGGTTGAATCAAATCACTGAATCGCCGTGGTACGTGATCCGTATGCCCGGTGATGTGGGAGGAGGGGCATCGTGAGGTGCCTCCCTATCCCGATTATGTGGGCGTTCCCATAGAGAATCCATATGGCATTCAGTGAGTTCGAAGCAAAGAAAATCGAGCGGGCCGCTTCTGAATTTCTGGGAGACCGGAGGCCGCCAGTCGAGATCCGGCCCAAGTTAGATCTAGACGTTCGAGTTTCTGGCCAAAGCGTGCAGATTGTCGAGATTCGCCCACATTTCCGCGAGCCGGCCACAATCATTGAGTCGCCGGTAGCAAAAGCTACCTACGTCAAAAAATCTCAACGCTGGAGAATCTACTGGATGCGTAGCGATTTAAAGTGGCACTCCTACACGCCCGAACCTGAGTCACGCTCCATTGAGGAATTTTTGCTATCGTAAATGCCGACTAGAATGGCTGTTTCTTCGGGTAGCACATAAATAATGAATAGTGTCAAAGCGAATAATTTGTAACCAGTTCAAACACCGTAAAAGATTGTCCGACCAAAAAACACAATATTTAGTGCGAGTAACCGTCATCTCATACCGGGCGCTCTGAGCTCGGCTCCCGCCTCGGGCACCGGTCGAGATGTATTCATACCCCGGCATATGGATGACTGGGGAATAAAAAAGAAAGGAGAAAATAGATGTATCCACGGATTAAGGCTTCAGCGCTTAAATCATCACCTATCCTGGCCGCTGTTCTGTTGGCGGCGTGCGGCGGTGGGGGCGGAGACTCGTCGAGCGAGGGTCCCACGTCTGCCAAAGCTAACAGCAGTGCAGACTTGCCACCTGGTGCCTATTACACAGTGATCAACTACGACAGTGGCGGCTCGGATGAGGCCGTTACTTTCCTCAGTTCTTCCGGTAAGTTCGTCACCGCTGTTGATTCTCCGGACATAACCATTGGTACGCTCAAGTTTGGCAGCGACAACTCCATTACTGGTACCGGGACTGATGTGTTCTACACCACATCCTGGGAAACCTCTTCCGGCTCAGTTAGCGGCAGCATCCAGGCAAAGGGCAATGCCACACTGACTGCCACAGCCCCGGGTTATGAATCGACCGTGACACTAGAGCGCGAAGATGACTACAGCGACCGCGGCGTGACGCTGGCTGAGGTATCCGACACCTACTCGATGACGGCGTCGGGTAGTACAACCACGATTACGATTGCCGCCGACGGATCACTCACAGGCAGTGACACAAGCGGTTGTGTATATAACGGACAGCTGACCATACCCGATACGGATTACAACGTCTTCGAAGTGTCGTTCAAAGCTTCGAATTGTGGTGGTTCGGACGGCGAACTGCGTAATGGTCAATACAGTGGATTGGGCGCTTATGATCCGGAAAAGGACGAAGTTCAGTTCCTGGGCTCAGATGGCGAAGTGGCGGCTGCCTTTTTAGGAACGCGGACATAAGTCGGTTATTCAGGGGGCTTCGGAGTGGGCTTCCTGCCCATCGAATCCTAAAGATCCGAACTTGAAATATCAGCATGAGAACACTGGAGCACCCGTCCGGGAGATTGTTCGGTGGGCGGGTGTCTCCTTCGTGTGTCCAAACAATCAAATTCAAAGGAGGCGATTAAAGGGACTGAAATTGCAAACCGATCTATTCGCAGAGCGCCGTAGTCGCCTGCGCCATCGAATTCAAAACGAAGAATACTAAAAACGATTGATGAAGTATTTATTAAGGAAGCGCTGTATGAAAAATGCATTTGCATTGGTAACCCTGGTGAGTCTGCTGACCGGTTGTGCCGGGTTCCAATCGAATAACCTGCCCACATTGTCTGAATCCGATATGGATTTCGTGACGAAAGACGACAAGATGGTGGTGTTTTCCAAGTTCGAGGTCGACACCAGCAGTGCGATTGTTGATAAGGACGTCGCCGCGTCCATTCAGAAGAAGAAGTTTGATGAGGCGCTGGTGAACACCGGTTGCTGTGAGGTGTCGGACGATTCCTCGAAGGCAAATCTGATGCTCTCCGTCAAATCCATCGACCACAGCAACTCCGCGGCACTGATTCCCGCGTTTATCACGGGCTTGTCCCTGTACACCATTCCCTCCTGGGTCACGGAGACCCGTGATCTGGAGGTTCAGGTAAACGATAGAACGGGCAAAACAGAAACGTACCGCGTGAAGGACTCCTTCGTGCTGGTGCAATGGCTGCCCATGATATTCGCCTATCCGTTTAAGGGTGGCCCCCTGGCGAATAGTGAAGATCTGACTCAGAACGTTGTCAGACACCTGGTTGTGGATATGGAAAAGGATGATTTTCTGACCGTTCCACAAAAGACCACCAATATGGCGCAGTCCTCAGAGTAAACGACTTTGTAAAAGGCTAATTAGGCACTGCCTGGCTGGACGGCCATAAAGGTCGTTTGGTCAGGCGGCATTCTGCAAGGTGTCTTACAGGGAATAAGCTCTGGGCGAAGCCTTACGTTTGCTGGCTAAGTTTAAAGGCGAACCCAGCGCAATAGGCAAGGCCGGATTCCGTGGGACTATTTTTAGCGAGTAAAAGATCATGCGCGCTCTTTATTGTTATCCCCTCTGCTTTCTTTTCATCGCTATTCCTTCCGCTGTTCTTGCAGCCGAAAGTCTGGACGAACGTTTACATGCCGAGCTGCGGACGATTAATCATTTCAGCCAGCAGTTGGTTTCTGCGAATGAAGAGTTTATCGATGAGCTGAAAAGCGAACGCTGTATCAAAAATTCGACTCAAGGCGCGGCTGATCTCAACCCCTCCTGCAAAAAGCAGGCTTTGCAGCATTTGGAAACCCTGGATGAAAACAATCGAAGGTCAGAAGAATACATGGCAAACATGTTCCGGGGCTGGGCCAGGGTCTACGGCATGTTGCGCGTGGCTCACACGCAATGTGGGATTAACAGCATAAATTTTGACTTGGTTCCGTCATCTATACGGGTGCAATCTACCGTCATCCTGCATGACCCGGATGCTCTCTTGCTGGAGTATATCGAGGCCTCTGAGGGCGTATTGGAACAAGATCTTGATGACATTGATTGCGATGCGATTCAGTCTTTTACCGCCACGGTTCAACGGATAATGATCGAGATGAAGCGGGCAAGTGAAAACATGCGTTGACCGGTTCTCACTCCAACCCGTCAAACACTGCGGCGTTCACCCTTAATCCAAACGCGTCCGCGGTGGCCGAAAGGGCAGTACGCGCGCGTTCTTCGTCGCCACTGGCGCATAGGGAGACTGCTGAAACAGCAGGGCGTGTTGCAGGCCGAGAAGCGAGTCGTACATCATAGCCTGGAGATCCAGTAAGGCGGCCATGGGACTCCGGGCGATGCGTCGCCTGGCCTCAATCACAAACTGAAGGCCCCGCAGCCGGCGGTGATTGCGCGTCGAACTTCGGCGAATGCAGTCGTCGATTAGCTTCGCGCGTAAGGTCTCAAAGCCTTCCGGGTCACGTTCAGCCAGGTCCCGGAGCGCATCGAACGAGGGGATGTCCACAACGTGCCTCCTTTCCCGGATTCACGTAATCAGCACATCATCTCAAGGGTACTGAGCCAAACTCCGGGACTTCTCTATTTTTACCTGAAATAGCGATGGAAGGGCTACCGAATTGGTTAGGTCGGATGAATCGATAAGGCGCGAATGACCTGTGATCAGTGATGCTTCGCGAAAACGGCATCGATTTTTTCTAATATAAACAGCCATAGCCACCGCTGAGATGTATCCATGACGCCCACCAACTTTTCCCTCCTGGACGCCTTCCTGATCGCGTTCTCGGTGGCCATTGCCTTCATCATGCTTCAGCGTAGTGTCCGTGATGCGCCTTTCTGGCGAGCCACCGTCACGCCATTGGCGTCCATCATCGGTAGTGGCTTCCTCGTTGTGGTGCCACTGCTGGCAGGCGTCACAGGTCCGTTATCCGTCTTCGCCATTATCGGGATTGTCCTGCTGTCCCTGTGGATCGGCGGCGCCGTGCGCTTCACCATCCTGCATAACGAACCGGTCGGCTCATCGGCGAAGACCACCGCGCCGATGCTGGAACGCCTGTCCGATATCTCGCTGGCGTTTGCCTATGTGATCTCGATTACCTTCTACATCCGCCTGATGTGCGGTTTCGTGCTGACCGGCGTGGACGTCTACTCGCCGTTCAATGCCGATGTGCTGGCGACGGGCGTGCTGCTGTTCATCGGGCTCTATGGCTGGCGGCGAGGACTGCATGGGTTGGAACGGTTGGAGGAATACTCGGTCACCATCAAGCTGGCTATTATCGCCTCGTTGCTGGCGGGGCTGATCTACAACGACGGCAGCCATGGTTATGACCTGTCGGATCTTCCGTTACCGGCAACCAGCGTGTGGGCAGCGCTCCGCCAGTTAGCCGGCATGCTGCTGATTGTGCAGGGATTCGAAACCTCGAAGTATCTGGCCTCCACCTACAAGGCGGCGCTGCGCAGCCGTTCCATGCTGTTCGCGCAGATTCTGGCGGGTGTGATCTATGTGGTGTTTGTCGCGTTGTCGATGCCACTTATGGGGCAGTTTGCCGGCGGCTCGCCGAACGAAACGGCTATCATCGACCTGTCCCGGGATATCACCCTGGTGCTGCCGCTCATGCTGGTGGTGGCGGCTGCCATGAGCCAGTTCAGTGCGGCCATCGCCGATACCATTGGAGCTGGCGGCGTCGCCGAGGAAGAATCCCGGGGCCGCCTGCCCGCGCGGATCAGTTACCTCCTGATCGCTATCTTCGCGGTGGCGCTGATCTGGAACAGCAACATCTTTGAAGTGGTTGCGCTCGCGTCCCGTGCCTTTGCGTTCTACTACATGCTGCAGGCCATCTCCGCGGCGGTGCTGGCGGCCAAGGTGGCCACGGGGCGTCGGCGTCAGTTTCTGATGATGTCGTACGGCTTACAGGCGTTGGTTCTGTGCCTGATCGTGCTGTTTGCGATGCCGGTGGAAGGGTGAGTGAACAGGACTTTCCACCGGTCATAAACACGGGCTGACCGACGTCATTCAATGCATTTGCACACGATTCCCGATTTTATTACCTTGCCGTGATTCCTGCCCGACCGAGGATCGGTTCACCAGTACAGGCAGGATTTCGCGCAACGGATTTGCGCTGACTCAGCACCCAAGGGAATGGACATGCAGATTAAACGCCCCCGGGATCTCGAACTCAGGGATCTCCTCCGTATTGAATCGCCAACGTTTGCCCCGAGCAATCTTCCACTCGACACCGGTATTGCCAGCCCCAGCCTGCACAGGGCGCTCGACTTGGCAGACGACTTCATCGGTAGCCCCTATCGATCTGACAGCGAGCGAATGGATCGACTCAAAGGCAAGTTGCGGGACGGCTCCCTGGTCCTGGTCAAAGGCACCACCGATACCCCGCCCTTCAGCCCATTAATCGCCTGGGAGGAAGGTGGCGTTCTGCCGGGTCGCTGGAAAGTCGTGAAAGACGTCCACGGCCTGAACCTCGCTTCCTGGGTTGCCCGCATGAACGACTGGCAGATCACGCCGGAGCAGGTCGAACGCCTGGGACCCGGAAGCGTGGGGCATTTGTCGGCGGATTCATTCGACAGTGATCTCCGGGAGCAGCGGGCCGCCGAACGAGAGCGGGTTCAGCGGGACTCGCAGAAGAATCTTTCGTTGCCGGTGGGGGCGGCTGCGGGTGTAGCGCCTTTGGGGGCTGAGGCTGACGACACGTCAGACGATGAGCGAGTTCAGAAGGAGTTGCACATTGAGGTGGGGATTTTTCTGGACGGGACACTAAACGACGCATCCAATGTCAAAGAGTTCTTGTCAAAGCTAAACAAAGCGTGTTCATCAACAGACACGCGAGACAAATTAGATCCTGATAGATGCAGGCATCACCTCGCCCTAAAAATGGGCGCAAGTTATTCAAATGCAAGAACTAATGTTTCAAAGCTGTTTGATCTATACAGAACCCAACGAGAAGAGACTACTAATCATATTACCCACACCCTTCGGGTATATAAAAATGGCGTAGGCACGACCAACAGTGAAGACGACTCACTATGGAGCTCGGCAACAGGGTTAGGTTCGTCCGGGATATTGGAGCAGGTAAAAGCAGCATTCAAGGACACGGCGTCAGCAATAGCAAGAACGGCTTCCGGCAAGCCGTTGCGCCAGCTCACAGTAGACTTATTTGGCTTCAGTAGAGGGTCTGCTGCAGCCAGACATGCAGCCTCAGAAATTGCAAAAGGCGAAGATGGTTTGTTTGCCAAGTCACTTCAACAGCAAGGCGTCGTTTGGCCGAAGGGCGTCTCGATACGCTTTGCCGGTTTATTCGATACTGTCGCAGGCATCGTGAATATTTTAGAAGGCGATTTTAGCGCCGCAAATAACGAAACTGATCCCGTCAATGTGTTTCTAGACCCAGACTCTGTTGTTAGCGCAGCCCACATTACAGCAGCCTATGAATGCAGGGAAAACTTCGCTCTTAATAGTCTCTCAAACCCCGACGGCACCTTACCTCCCAATTTCCGGGAGATCTCTTTACCTGGTGTGCATTCAGACATTGGAGGCGGTTACCACAAGGTCCAAGATGAGCATGTATTGCTCGCACGAAAACGGGTAATCGCAGACAGCCGGACGGAAAATCCCGAGCAAACAATGGACTGGGACAACCTTGAAGCGTTGCTGCACGACACACAGAACGATGGCTGGGTAGGAGAGAACAGCATACAAAGCCCTGGAGAGGACCTACCTTCGCTGGAGATCAACAAGACATTTGACTCTGAACCCGCGCCGTATGGCCGTGTCACTCTAAAATTGGAGATGAAAAGGCGACTACGAGGGGAATATTCAGGAATACCACTCCGTCTAATGCATGCCTTAGCTTCTGAAGCGGGCGTGATGCTTGATGAAATCGATGACGAAGATCCTGCCTTCAGCCTGCCCAACGAACTCTTAGCTATCCATCAATCAGTCTCCAAGCAAGTGGCAGCAGGTACAAGCAATCCCACACTCCAAACTGGCGACTTATCTCTTTTAAAGCAATGTTATATCCATCACTCCGATAATTTTAATACTGTAGAGTTCATGCTAGGCGGAATCACAACAGATCTTGAAGTACCTTGGGACATGTTCCTACCCTTTATGCCAACCAGCGATCGTGTTCGTATAGTCCATCCCAACAAAGCGGAGCACTCATGAGGCGGGGAATACTTCTAACATTATTTTTCTCAATCACTTTGGCATTAACGGGCTGCGCCACGCCTTCCCATGACAACGATCAGTCCTGGTATTTCTCAGTTGTCGCGCCTCAACACTACAAAGTTTGGGTCGAACATTTGGAATTTGAGAAGTCTGGTACTCGACACTGGCGTATGCCAATGGGGAATGTCGAATGTTGCTGGAAAGGACCGAATGGGCCGCTGGGAACCGGGGGCAGAATGTCACCTTTCCCAAATATTATTGGCATTCAGTGGTTTTCATTCGCAGAACAAAAATTCTACCAACGCTTGATCGAATTGCCTGAAAATCTGCCCGATTTAATGAGTCGAAAAGTTGAGGAAAAAACCAGTACGGGCACTTCGATGGGCCCCAGAGACCAGCTTGTCATCGGTTTAGCACCCGGAGGGGAAATCGTACTCTGGATAATGAACCAGCCCGGTAGCGAGATCGAGGTTGCCAGGATGCAAGCCAATCCAATTAAGGGTGACGCATCCTGGTATAAAACCAGAACTCAAAGCTATCTCAAAGAAAATGATGACTACCTCAAACAGCATGGTATCCCGACAACAGGCTGGTAGTTACCATGCCCCATGCTGTTAACCACCCAATTTCAGATCGCGACGGCCTTAACATACCCGAAAAGCTCTCAGAAGTGTCTCAGCAACTACGAGCGTTGTTTGCTGGTGAAAACAAGCCGTTGCTTTCTGAGGCGGAGGAAGCGTTTATAAAGCGTTACGTTCACAACTCCAACAACTTCCACTCTATCGAGTTCATGGTTGGCGGGATGCCTTCCAAATTCGAAATCACCAGGGGTGTAGCAATGCCCTCGTTACCAGCGATGGATCGCCACTGTACTGTTCACCCCAACAACCAGGAACAAGAATGAATCTGTCATATAAGATGCACACTGCATGCTTGCTATGCGTGCTCACTCTTGTTTCGGGATGTGCCACGATCTCCGAGCCGTCAAATCGCTATTATTTCTCACTCGCGGCACCGGAACATTACGACGTCGTGGTTGAGCACTTGGAGTTCGAAAAGCCTGGGGTCCGGCACTGGCGTTGGCCGGCAGGCTATGTGTCTTGCTGCTGGAAGGGGCCTAACGGCCCCATGGGTTCAGGTGGAACAATGGAACCGCTCCCCAAATACGTAGGCATTCAGTGGTTCTCTTTTGCAGAACAGAAATACTATCAGCGCCTGATCGCCCTCCCAGAAGGCATTGCGGATAAGATGGCGAAACAGGCCAAATACATAACCAGCAAAGGTACATTCACAGGTCCTCGGGATAGGCTAGTCATCGGTCTTGCCCCCAAAGGAACCGTCGTCCTGTGGATCCAGAACCAAATCGGCAACGAGATTGAAGTCGCCCGAATGCAGGCGAATGAAATCGAAGGTGATCCCGACGATTATCGCGCGGCCACGAAGCGATACCTCGAAGCAAACGGCGACTACCTCAAGAAACACGGTGTCTCGACAACAGGCTGGTAGTCACCATATCCCCCGTTTGTCATCACTATAGCTTTTGAATAATTCCTGCTCATTCACCACTCGGATAATTACAACCCAATAAGTTTTTCCAGCAGCTTTAGAATGGAGATGCCATTTAGCGAATCCATTGCTCCGTTACGTCCCACTTCTAATCGCCAGCGCATAATTCATCCCAACGACCGGAATGCTTAGCAATGAGAGCCATTCGAATTATATGCACGACTTTAATAGCACTACTTTCCGGCTGCGCATCAGCGCCTGAGCATGATTTGGATGCCATGGTTTCGGTCGCCAGCCCGGAACACTATGACGTGGTGGTCGAGAACTTTGAATTGGAGGCTTCGGGAGTGCGCCACTGGCAAATCCCGCTCCGGAAGGTTGGATGCTGCTGGAAAGGAGCCCATGGCCCTCGAGGACCCGGTGGTTCGCTAACGCCATTCCCAGACTACATCGCCATCCAGTGGTTTTCCCTGGCAGAACAAAAGCACTACCAGCGTTTGTTTTCCTTGCCCAAAAATCTTCAAGACAGGATGCGGGAGCCGGCAAGCTATAAAACCAGTTTGGGCACTTTTGAACGTCCGAGAGATATCATGACCATAGGCCTGGCCCCCGGCGGAACAATAGTCGTCTGGATCCAGAACCAAATCGGCAACGAGATTGAAGTCGCCCGAATGCAGGCGAATGAAATCGAAGGCGATCCTGGCGATTATCGCGCGACCACGAAGCGATACCTTGAAGAGAATGCCGACTACCTCAAGCAACATGGTGTCCCGACAAAAGGCTGGTAATTACCATACATCCCGGAAGGGGCAGGGTAAGTGAGTAAACCGTATTGCCGGGTTGTCCGGTTTCCCTCGTTACGCTGGATGAAATAGGCCATCGACATGCGATTCAGAGGCGTCCACCACGTTGAATTTTCAGTACCGAACTACGAATCATCGGTCCGGTTCTACGACCGGATGTTCGGCTGGTTGGGCTACAAGAGTTTCTGGACGCTGAACGTCGGCTACACCTCGACCTACTACATGGCCCGTTTCCCGATGCCCCACAGCTACATCGGGATACAGCCGGCCGACGAGAACCGGACGCTGGATCACACGGCACACCAGGTGGGCATCCACCACATTGCCCTGTGGGCCCGCAGCCGGAAAGAGGTGTGGCGGTTTTATGAGGATTTTCTGATCCCAGAGGGCGTAGAGGTCACCGATCAGCCGGCGGAATATCCCATTTATGCGCCGGGCTATTTCGCCGTGTTTTTCCTGGACCCCAATGGCATTCGCTGGGAGTTGGCGTTTACGCCCCGTATACCGACGCCAGGCAACGTGTGGAGAACGCTGAGGGCTGTCCGCGAGCTGCGTAAGGCGCACCCGGAATGGACTGAACATCCGGCCAAGGCGATGATGCGGACGCTGCCATCCCGTACACACAGGAAAGACAACCGTTGAATCGGTATCACAGTTGGGACTTCACCCACCTCAACCCCCAACCTTGAGAACCCGCTCACCCTCATCTTGAATAAAGCATTCCAACCCCGCGGCCAGGCCGCCTGACGGGCGCGATCGCGCGTCGCCAACAAGGACAGCAACGATGACCAGTCGATACGGATATTGGGCCCTGTGTGTATCCCTTTTTGCTTTCTCGCTCTCGGCCCAGGCCGCCGATGCTTTCAAGCCGGCGCCGGACGACGCCTGGCAGAAGATTTCCGACGCGCTGGGCATGCAAGTGGGCGGCGATGGCACGGTATCGGCCAGTATCCAGGTGGTGTTCGATGCCAACTCGCCTTACGGCGCCAAGCTCTTCAAGCGCTGGGAAGCGACGGCGCCGGACACGCCGGTGCGCTGGGTGCCGATTGCCTACCTGGGCAAGGACAGCGCCGGTCGGGCGATGGCGATTCTGGGAGCGAAAGACTCGACGGCCGCGTTGCGGGAGAATGCCGAACATTACGACAATCAGTCGCACAAAGGCGGTTATCCGGTGCCTTCGGCGTTTGCCGACTTCCCGGCGAAATCCCTGCAGGAAGAGCTGCGTCCGTATTGGATCAACACCCTGGGCGGCTACACGCCGGTGACCGTGTTCAAAGCCGCGGATGGTCGTGTGCTCAAGGCGGATGGGTTGCTGAGTGAGGCCCAGATCCTGCAGATGGTGAGTCAGGCGGCGGTTCAGCTACCGCCGGGTGATGCGTCAGACGGGCAATTCGGTGCCGATGTTGCGGCCATGCAGAAGGCGATGGGCGATGACGTCACCGAGCTGACCAACGTCACTGTGACGGCGGCCGCCGCCCAGCCCATGCCGTCGGGCAAGACGGATTCAAACGGCGCCCAGTACCTGGCCTACATCGCTGAAAATGCACAGATCGGCGATGTCACGGTGAATCAGGCAATGTTGGGCACGGATCAGGTCATCCGCAATATGGTGTCGCTGATGGGGGGCAACAACACGCCCTCGCTGAAAGGGCAATGCCAGTCCGTATCCCTGCATCGGGCAGGGCAGGGGACGGAGAACCCGACGGTGGTGGCCTATGGCAAGCACTGCACGTTTGAAACGGGCGCCCAGTAACGGGAGGCGACGATGATTCCCAAGTCAGCGGTCTTGCGCGTGGCCCGGCCAACCGATCGGTTGCAGGCCATTACCGATATGTATGTGGCCGGCTTGGGTTTCCAGCTATTGGGCTCGTTCCGTGACCATGACGGCTTCGACGGCGCGATCCTCGGTCATCCCGAGCACGCCTATCACCTGGAATTTACCCATCACCGGGGCACGACCGTGGGCCGGGCGCCTACGCGGGACAACCTGCTGGTGTTCTATGTGCCGGAGCCTTCGGTTTGGGAGTCGAATTGCCAGCGAATGCTGGAAGCCGGTTTCGTGTCGGTCGATGCCTACAACCCGTACTGGGATGTGGCCGGCCGGACGTTTGAGGACATTGATGGCTATCGCGTCGTTCTGCAGAACCGCGCCTGGTCGTAGTGCTTTCTGCCCGGGCTTCGCCCATCGGTGATGCATTTGAGCCGCGGCCGCTGCGCTGCGATGGGTGTCGAATGTCGCCGGGATACGTACATCTCCCCATGTGGCTTGTGCTGCTCTCAAACCATTGTCGTGCTGCTCTGGCGCTGGCGTAGCGTTATCCTGACCGATCCGATATGCAGGGTTTTTCGACGCACTTCCGGGCACCGCAGGGAACGTTTCTTGCTGTCCGTTTCTCGCTGTCGCCGTGCCCAAGGCGTCTTTCACAGACGCTGCAAACGCCTATCGCCTCTCATTCGCTGTTGACCCTGACCAAGGAGTACATGAATGGCAACACCCTCCCAACACGATCTCCGCAAGGATTTCCGTGCGCTGCTGGAAAGCAACCAGTGCTATTACACCGCGTCGACCTTCGATCCCATGTCGGCCCGCATTGCCGAGGATCTGGGCTTTGAAGTCGGGATTCTCGGTGGCTCTGTGGCGTCACTTCAGGTATTGGCCGCACCGGATTTTGCGCTCATCACCTTAAGTGAATTTACCGAGCAGGCGACGCGGATCGGGAGGGTGGCACGATTGCCGATTATCGCGGACGCGGACCACGGCTACGGCAATGCGCTGAACGTGATTCGCACCATTACCGAACTGGAGCGGGCCGGTGTCGCCGCGCTGACCATTGAGGACACGCTGCTGCCGCCCAAGTACGGCCGCAAGTCCACGGATCTGGTGCCGGTCGAGGAAGCGGTCGGCAAGATCGAAGCGGCACTGGAAGCCCGTATCGATCCGGCCATGGCGATCTTTGCGCGCACCAACGCGGCCCAGCTCAGCGTCGAAGAGACCATCGAGCGGGTCAAAGCGTACGAGGCGGCAGGCGCCGACGGCATTTGCATGGTGGGCATTCGCGATTTCGCACATCTGGAAGCGATCAGCCAGCACGTCGATGTACCGCTGATGCTGGTCACCTACGACAACCCCGAGCTGAACGATCGTGAGCGCCTGGTGGACAATGGCGTGCGCATCGTCGTCAACGGCCACGCCGCTTACTTTGCGGCGATCAAGGCCACGTACGACTGCCTGCGCGAGCAGCGCGGCATTGCCGAGGGCACCCTGACCGCCAGCGAGTTGTCCACGCGTTACTCCACCGTCGACGAGAACGTCGAGTGGGCGCGTCGATTCATGGACGTCCACGAGTAACATTCCGCATCCCCGTCGGAATTTTGCCGGGGAATGGAACCACGTTGGGGGGCGATTCCGGATCGGCCGGATCACTCCACCAATGAGGTTCCCCAAGACCTGCCCGGTTCTGCCTGGACCTTGGTGTTGGCGCCCGCCCACACGACCTTTTTCACCATTTTGCCTTGCGTGACTGCCGTTTCCGGCAAAGACAGATTATGCTGAACACTGAAGTATCGCTGTCAGGTTGTTGAAACGCCGCATGTCCGTTGATCTCGCATCGCTGTCGCCCAAGTTGGTCCACCTGCTGCTGGACCCGGTTTTCGTGGTTGATGAGGACGGCCTGATTGTCTTTGTCAGTGACGCCTGCGAGCCGTTGCTGGGGTACTCGCCGAAGGAGATGGTTGGCACGCCGATCGCCGGCTACGTTCATCCGGAGGACCGGGAGCGAACGCTGAACGCCGCCGGGCGCGTGATGGAGGGGCAGCCCCACATCGATTTCGAGAACCGCTACCTGCACAAGGATGGGCGTGCGGTGCACATCCTGTGGTCAGCGCGCTGGTACGAGGCTGAGCGGGTTCGAATCGCCGTTGCCCGGGATGTGACCTCGTTGCGCGAGGCCGACCAGAAGCGGGACATCCTGTACCGGGTGTCGCAGGCGGCGCATTCGGCCGAGGATGCCCGAAGCCTGTGTGAAGCGATTGACCACATCCTCAGTGAATTCCTCGCCACGGACCGTCTTTACGTCGCCCTGTACGACGATGATCAGGGCACCTTGTCCTATCCCCGCGCAAGCCGTGATGGCAGCGACTGGGTAGATATGCCGCTAGTGGAGGATTCGGCGGTCACTGATGCGCTCGCCAGCGGTCAGGCCCTGTTGGCCACGCGGGATCGGTCTCGCCCCGGCGTCGGGCTGAATCGCATTGCACGGTCGGGTGACTGCGTCTGGCTGGGTGTGCCGGTGGTTTCCCGGGATCAGGTGTTCGGGATCGTGATTATCGAGAGCCAATCGCCCGCGGCGCACTATTCGACAGACGACTTGGACCTGCTGCAGTTCATCGCCACGCAGATGGCGGCGGTCATGGAGCGCAAGCAGGCCGAAGACAACCTGCGTTTCCTGGCCCATCACGATCCGCTGACCGGGTTGACCAATCGCACACTGTTCTACGACCGGCTGGAAACGGCGTTGCGGATGGCCCGTCGCTCCGGCGAAAAGCTGGCGTTGCTGTACCTGGACCTGAACGGGTTCAAGCAGATCAATGACAAAATGGGGCACGACGCGGGCGATCAGGTGTTGTGCGAGGTGGCCGGTCGCCTGATGGCCTGTACCCGCGAGTCGGACACGGTGGCACGCATGGGCGGTGACGAGTTCACTGTGCTGCTCACCGGCGTCCACGATGCCAATGCCGTCGAGGCACAGGTCGACAAGATTTGCGCGGCCATGGCGGCGCCGATGCGTCTGGGGGATGACATACTGGCCATCTCCACCAGCATCGGCAGTGCTGTATTCCCCGATGACGGCGACGACGCCGTCCAGCTGCTGCGCGGCGCGGACGCCAGCATGTATGTGGTGAAGCGGGCGTCCGCCGGATAGATCCGCCGACGAGGCCCGGGCCTGTTTCCTGACGTTACTGATCCGGAGCCAGCGGTTCGCTGGTTTCACAGCTGTAAGCGGTGATCGCCCCCTTCGACAACACCGTCGTCCCTTTCTCCAGCCTCACATAGTGCGCCGTCGGCCCGAGGTCCGCCTGACACGCCCGGTCATAGAACGCGTTGACCTGCGCTTCAGGCTCCAGCGCCACCAGCGTGTAGCTGCCATCCGGATTCGGCTCGAGGACCTGCACGGCCTCCATGGATTCGCCCGTCGGGCTTTGAAGCGTCAGTGACTGGCGGATGGTGTCTGCACCGGGCGTCTGGCAGCCGGCCAGGGCCGCGGCTAATGCAATCGGGGTGATGCTGCTGAGGTGGTTTCTCATCCTTGAGACTCCTGTGTGACGAATGAAAACAATGTAGCCCGTTCGCCAGTTGATGTCAGCGGCGGCACTTTGTTGCGGTGATCTCACGCATCCATCACCCGCCAACGCCCGTAACTACAAGCTTACCGGGCACGGTTGCCGGTAGACGATCACGGACGCGGAGGATGAATGCGAGGATTCATGATGTCCCTGTTGGGTGTTTTGCTGGGTGGTTGCGCGACGCACCTGCACGCGCCGGACCAGACGGTGCCGGTGGCGGATCTGGACTGGACGGTGGAGGAGGGCGTGGTGTTTACCCCCGCCGACTGGCCCGAGCCGCTGGCGGCCGATGTGTATCAGCCGCGGTCGGACGGGCGGCACCCGGCGGTCCTGATCGTCCACGGTGGTGGCTGGCAGGGGCGTTCCCGGGACGATATGACGAGCACCGCCGAGAAGCTGGCCGAAGCCGGATTCGTGGTCATGAACGTGGCATACCGCTTCGCCCCGGACTATGAGTTTCCCGCCCAGCTTCACGATCTGCAGCAGGCCATGCATTGGCTCCATGACAACGCCGACCGGCTGTCCGTGGATACCGACAGGATTGCCGGCTGGGGGTATTCGTCCGGTGCGCATCTGGTGAGTCTGCTGGCCTTGGTGGCCAGCCAGGGCGGTGAGCTGGACACGCCCTACGGTGGCCCGGCCACGAAAATGGCGGCTGTCGTGTCCGGCGGCACGCCCAGCGACCTGCGCAAGTTCGGATCGGGAAAACTGGTGGAGCAGTTTCTCGGCGGCACCGTGAACGAGGTGCCGGATCGCTACGCCGCGGCCTCGCCGGTGACCCACATCACGTCCGACGCGCCGCCGTTCTTTCTGTACCACGGCACCTGGGACAGTCTCGTGCCCGTCGATCACGCTACCGACTTCCAGGCGGACCTGGCCGCGGCGGGTGTTCCTACCGAGATGATGCTCTTGCGCTGGCGTGGGCACATCGCCACCTTCCTGACGGATCAGGCGGTGGAAAACGATGCCATCCAATTCCTTTATCGCACCCTCGATGTCCATGCGCGATTGGCCTGGGGCAATCCCCAGACCGATCCCTGATCAGGTTTCGTCGGTCAGTCTTGCGAACAGGGGCATAAGCAGGGCGAACAGTTCCGCCTGCGAGGAGATCCCGCACTTGGCGTAGAGCTGGCGGCGGAACACCTTCACGGTTTGCGGGCTGACGTCCAGATGCAGGCCGATCGACAGGGACGAATGCCCCCGCAGGATGAACAGCGCCACCTCCGCCTGACGGGGGCTCAGCTTGATGTCGTGCTGTCGCTTCAGCGCCTCCCGCAGCCGGTCGCCCAGCGGGGCCGGCGTGTGTGGGCGGTTGTCCCCGGGTTCGAAATCCTGCCAATGCTTTTCGGCCAGGGCGCTCAGGGTGTCTTCATGATCGTGCAGCGCCTGGATTTCCCGCTTGCTGAACGGCGCGCCGCTGGAACGGTCCCGGCCCAGGCAGGCGGTGAGCGTGACCGTCTCGGAGACGGTGGCGAACACGGCCATCTCGTCGAGCAGGGTGGTTTGCTGGTAGTAGGTCTTGTAGTACTGGGTGCGGCGGAAGTGGTCCGGGGCGATATCCCGTAACCGGATGATGCCGTGGGTGTCGCCTTTGCGATGCTGGTGATAGAACGGATCCAGCAGGTACGCGCTGCCCAGGTATTCGCTGTCCATGGGCTGGTACACGATCGGATCCGTGTATTCCCGGTACAGCACCGTAGGGCGTTTTTCGCCGTTGTAGGCGATGATGATCAGGTTGTCGAAGGTGCAATAACAGCGCAGCAAGGCCGCGTAGGCGCCTGCAAAATCCGGGGTTCCCAGCGCCTGGATGGCGTGCGCCAGAGTACGATCCGTCTCTCTGTTTTTCACTGGCTCCCGCCTTTCAATACATACCACACTGGGGTTATATGCGCCCCCGCGTCGTCTCGTTACCGTTTAAAGACACTGTGATGACTACGTATTGCAGTCTAGCGGTGTCGCTGCTCAAGCCGCAATGCGCGGACTTGCGGTGGATTCATAACGAGAAAAGACGTGCCAGTGAAGCTCCCATTCAGCCGGTGCGTCATCTATAAAAAGGGCGCATGGACCAGAACGGCTCTCGGTCCGGTGGAGCGTCCAGACCGATTGTGGAGACGGGTTATGTCAGAAGACAGCATTAAACTGGAGAGAACCTTATCGCTACGGGCCGTCGTTTTGTTCGGCCTGGCCTACATGACGCCGCTGATCGTCCTGGGGACGTTTGGCGTGGTGGCCAGTACCACCAACGGCTCGGTGCCGACCGCTTACATCATCACCACCATCGCCATGCTGTTCACGGCTTACAGTTACGGCATCATGTCCCGCGCTTTCCCGGTGTCGGGCTCGGCCTACACCTACGTGCGCAAGACCATCGACTCGCGCGTCGGCTTCATGGTCGGCTGGGGCGTGCTGCTGGATTACTTCTTCCTGCCCATGGTCATCTGGCTGATCGGTGCCGCCTACCTGCACGCGCGCTTCCCGGACGTGCCGAGCTGGGTGTTCCTGCTGGGCTTCATCGGCATCACCACGGTGCTGAACGTCTACGGCATCAAGCTGGCGGCGAAGGTCAATTCACTGCTGATGGCGTTCCAGGTGCTGGTGATCGTCTTTTTCGTGGTGCTGTCCCTGCGCCATGTGTTCGCCGAGGGCGGCACGGATGCCCTGTTCAGCCTGGCGCCGTTTATTAATGCGGATTCCAGCTTTACCACCATTGCTGCCGGTGCGGCGGTTGCGGCCTATTCCTTCCTGGGTTTCGATGCGGTGACGACGCTCACCGAGGAGACCATCAATCCCCGTCGCAACATCCCGCGGGCGATCATCCTGACGGCGCTGATCGGTGGTGGCATCTACGTCCTGGTGGGCTACACCACACAGCTCGTGCACCCGGGTGCGGTGTTCAACGATGCGGACTCCGCCGCCTTCGAGATTGCCAAGACCATCGGCGCGGACCTGTTCGGCGCGATCTTCCTGGCCGGCATGGTGCTGGCGCAGTTCACTTCCGGCATCGCGGCCCAGGCCAGCGCCTCGCGTTTGCTGTTCGCGATGGGGCGGGATTCGGTGCTGCCGCGCAAGCTCTTCGGTGTGCTGCATCCGCGGTTCCACACGCCGGTGTTCAGCATCGTGCTGACAGGGTTGATCGGCGTGGTGGCGCTGTTCCTGGATGTGCTGTCGGCGGCGTCCTTCATCAACTTCGGGGCCTTTATCGCCTTCACCATGGTCAACGTCTCGGTAATCGTCATGTACTTCCGGGATGCGCGGATGCGTGGTGAATACAGCGCCCTGAAAGGTGTCCTGGTGCCGGCGATCGGCGCGGCCGTGAACCTGTGGCTGATGACCAAGCTGGATATCCACGCCGTGGTGCTGGGTCTGGTGTGGCTGGCGATTGGCCTGGTCCATCTGGCCTACCTGACCCGCTTCTTCTCGCGTCAGCCGCCGGAAGTGGATTTCAGTGAGGACGACGCCGAGACCCATACCCAAGCCGCCGAACCGGTCTAACGACGAGTGAGGAAAACCATGTCCCGATATCTGCCCCTTTTGCTGGTCCAGGCGCCGGCCCGCCGCCCGGGTGACGACCCCGGGCTGGAGGGTTTCGAGCATGAAATCGCCACCTACCTGAGCGATTTCGGCCCGGACTTCGAGCAGGCCCGCATGGTGGTCTACCCGGAGCTGCATTTATGCAGTGCCGAGGGCACGCCGGACGAGCGAACGGCGCAGCTGGAGGCAGCAGCCGAACCGATGTCCGGCCCGCGCATCCAACGGCTGGGTGAGATCGCCCGCAAGCTCGGCGTCTGGCTGCTGCCGGGCACCGTCTGTGAACGCGGCGAAGACGGCCACCTGTACAACACCGCGCCGGTCTTCTCGCCGGACGGTGAGCTGGTGGCCGCCTACCGCAAATGCTTTCCGTGGCGACCGTTCGAGCCGTACCAGCCGGGCAAGGAATTCGTGGTGTTCGACGTGCCCGGCGTGGCCCGGGTCGGGCTGGCGGTCTGCTATGACATCTGGTTCCCGGAGGTCTCGCGCCAGCTGGCCTGGATGGGGGCCGAGGTGATCATCAACCAGGCTGCGACGACCACCTGCGACCGGGCGCAGGAGCAGATCCTGGTGCAGGCCAATGCGATCTTCAACCAGGTGTTTGTGGTCAGCGCCAACATGGCCGAGCCTGCCGGAATGGGGCAGAGTCTCATCGTGGATCCGGAAGGGCGCACGCGCACGGCCATGCCGGGCGCCACCCCCGGTATCCTCACGGACGTCCTCAATCTCGGCGAAGTCGAGCGGGTCAGACAGTTCGGCACGGCGGGACTGAACCGGATGTGGTCACAATTCCGGGACGACGATCCGGTGATCGAGCTGCCGGTGTACGGGGGGCGGCTGGACCCCAAAACGTTCTGAGGCCGTTCCTTCCGGGCGCAGGCTGAACAAATGGCAAGGTGATCTTAATCCGGGGAACCGCCGGCGTTTGCTAGGATCATCGAAGTAGACGACTTATCGCCTGACGCGACAGAGCTGGTCGCGCGGCGGTTTCCCACCACCTGCCAGAAGGAGTCCGGTATGACGATTCATCTTGAAGTGGCCCCGCTGATTACGCTGGGCGCGGGCCTGGCGATTCTGTTCTTCCCGCGACTGCTCAACTACATCGTGGCCTTCTATCTCATCGCGCTGGGTATTCTCGGTCTGCTGGGGCACGGTTTCTGACAGGGGAGGCTGCTGTCTCCGTCTCACGTGTACGTTGTATGAATATTTCGTGTCCGGGTGGGCCGGAAAGCGCTGCCCACACGAATGACGCAATCACCATAATGTCGGCGAATCGGTTGAGAAAATCTGGAATACCGTTCTGAAACCGCACGATATACAAAGCAGTCGGCTGAGTCCGACTGCTTCTCCCCCGCCTTTTTGAAACAATTTGTTGCCTAAAACTCTTTGAGTTTTATATCTATTTCACAATTGAAGTGTTAGTTTGGCCTTTCCGCGCGACACTGGCGCCCGTCATAAATGCCTGAAAAATGAATAGTTAGAGGCAGGGTTCCGGTGTGTCGTGGACGTGGTAAGGCCGTTGCGTTCCTGCAAAAAAATCAATCACACGGAACGCTCATAACCGCTTTCATCACGGGCTGCCGGAGGAGGTGGTGGCCGGCACGCGTCTGCGCGGCGTGCCTTCGAAGGGAAATTTCAGGGGTATTTCAAGTTGTAGACCATCATGACAAAACCAACGGCGTTGGCCGCCGAAAAGAAAGAGATTGTTGCGCGTTTTTCCACCAAAAGTAATGCCATCGCCGCCTTCCAACTGGCGTCCACCCTTATTCCTTACCTGGTCGCCTGGTATCTGGCCATTGCGAGCCTGACGGTGTCCCTGTGGCTGACGGCTGCTTGCACCGCCGTGATCTGCCTGTTGTTGCTGCGGGTGTTTGTCCTGATGCATGAATGCGGGCACAACTCGTTGTTCGCCACGCCCCGTTATAACAAGGTGGCCGGCTTTGTGCTGGGTGTCATCTGCGGCATGCCCCAGTATGTGTGGTCCCGCAATCATGCCTATCATCACGCCACCAACGGCAACTGGGACCTCTACCGCGGTCCGCTGGCCACGCTCTCGCTCGAAGAGTTCAATGCGTTGTCTCCCCGACAGCAGACGCTTTATCGGGTCACCCGTCATATTGCGATGGCGCCGGTGGGCGGCTTCATGTACCTGATCTTCAACCCGCGCTTCACCTGGATCAAGGGCAGTCTGGCGCTGGCCAGCCACCTGCTGAAAGGCAAGTGGCGCGAGCCGCGTCGCTCCCTGCACAGCCTCGCGGCGGACTTCCAGCCGCGTTACTGGAAGAACGGGAAAGAGTACCGGCACATCACCGGCAACAACCTGGTTTTGCTCAGCCTCTGGGTCGGCATGAGCCTGGCCGTCGGCCCGCTGGCCTTCTTCGCGATCTACCTGATCAGCCTGTCCCTGGCAGGGGCCGGTGGGATTATCCTGTTTACCGTTCAGCACAATTTTGAAGACGCCTGGGCCGCGGACGAGGACCATTGGGATTACAACCGCGCCGCCGTCGAAGGCACCAGTTTCCTGGAGCTCCCCGGCTGGCTGAACTGGTTCACCGCCGACATCGCCTACCACCACATCCATCACCTCTCGGCGTCCATCCCCAACTACCGGCTGGCGGAATGCCACCGCACTTACGCGCACCATTTCGCCGACGTCAAACGGATCTCCCTGCGCGACATCCCCGCTGCGCTGCGGAACAACCTGTGGGATGCGGACAACCACCGGATCACGTCCTACACGGCTGTAAAAGCGCAAAGCGGACGCTGGAAACCCGTGCCGGAAACGTCCATCTGATACCTGCCAAACCCGGACCTCCTTCAATTCCCCGCAGCGAGGCCCCGAACTGACCTCTGGTGGTCAGTTCGGGGCGGTATCGTGGATGAGCTCCGCGCGAAATTCCCCTGATATCGGATACACAGGCACGACGTGGCAGGCCATACTGGTTAAATGGGCTCCCTGACTCCCTTCTGTGAGGCATCCGTTTATGAGTGACGGCTCGCTTTACCGCTACACCGCGTTCTCTCATAACCCCGAAGGCGGCAATCCTGCCGGCGTCTGGATCGGCGAGGACTTGCCAACCCCTGAAACCATGCAGCGGATCGCCGCCGACGTCGGTTTTTCGGAGACTGCCTTCATCGCACCAGCAACAGGAACGGATCGGATCGTGCGGTATTACAGCCCGGAGGCGGAAGTGTCTTTCTGCGGCCACGCGACAATCGCCGCCGGTGTCGTGCTGGGCGAGCTGGAAGGTGAGGGCACTTATCAACTGGTGACCGTGGTCGGCAAGGTGCCGGTCGAGGTGCGTAGGCAGGACGGCCTGCTTGAAGCCGCCCTGACCTCGGTCGAGCCCAAATACGAGCCGGCGCCCAGCGGACTTATCAGTGACGCCCTGGACGCGCTCGGTTGGCAACTGGGCGAGCTGGATGCGTCGTTGCCGCCCGTCCGGGCCTACGCCGGAGCCTGGCACCTGGTGTTGGCCGCGCGTGATGAACAGCGGCTGGCCACGCTGGATTATAATTTCGACCGGCTCAAAGTACTGATGCTGCAGGACGGCCTGACCACGCTGCAACTGATCTGGCGGGAGGCGGCCGATGTGTTCGTCTCACGAAACCCGTTCCCCGTCGGCGGTGTGGTGGAAGACCCGGCCACCGGCGCCGCGGCCGCCGCCCTCGGTGGCTACCTTCGTAACGCGGGCATCGTGCCGGTGCCCTACACCCTCCATATCCGCCAGGGCGAGGCGATGGGCCGCCCCAGCCGGCTGACCGTGCGTATTCCCGAGATGGGCGGCATTGTGGTGTCAGGCACGGCGGTGCCGATGGGGCGCGTTCAGGAAATCGATTGCTAGCTCGATTGTCAGGGGCGCCTTGGGCGAAGGCTTCGTCACTGGTCGGTCCCGGGTTTGTATGCTTTGATACAGGTTTGCGGCTCGCGCGCACGAGGAGCCGTGGTGCACCTTCCATTCCACGACACTGTCACACCGCAACAAGGAGCGTTGTTATGGCCATCACCGAATCCCCCGACTGCGATCTGGTCTTCTACACCAACCCCATGTCCCGGGCCCGGATTGTCCGCTGGATGCTTGAAGAAACCGGCGTGCCTTACCGGCAGGAACTGCTTGAATACGGCACGACCATGAAATCGCCCGAGTACCTGGCCATCAACCCGATGGGGAAGGTGCCGGCCATCGTTCATCAGGGGCAGATCGTGACCGAGTGTGCGGCGATCTGCGCCTACCTGGCCGAGGCGTTTCCGGAGGCCGGACTGGCGCCGCAGCCGTCGGAGCGGGCGGCCTATTATCGCTGGCTGTTTTTCGCCGCCGGGCCGCTGGAATCGGCGGTGATCAACCGGGTTCTGGGTGTGTCCATCAGCGATGAGCAACGCCGCATGGTCGGCTACGGCGACTATAACCTGGCCGTCGACACCCTGGCGAAGGCGCTGGCCGGGTCATCGTACATCGCCGGCGAGCGGTTCACGGCGGCCGATGTATATGTGGGCGCCCAAGTGATGTGGGGCATGCAGTTCGGGTCGTTGCCGAAGCGGCCGGAATTCGAGGCCTACGGCGCGCGTCTGGCCGACCGGACGGCGTTAAAAACGGCCACGGCCATCGATGAGAAACTGGGCGAGTCCGCCTGAGGCATCGCCGTTCCACCGGAATCATCGGAGAAGCGTCATGCTGAAAAGGGGATGTTGCATACTGGCCGTGATGGCATTGACGGCCTGCAGCGGCCAACCGACCGAACCCGCTGCACCGGGCAACGGCACGACGGGCGAACCGCCATCCGGCGCGATGTCCGCGGCGCCGATCGATCGCAGTGTGAACGGCGCCATCAACGTCGTCCGGCGGTACTACGCCGCGATAAACGCTGGCGATTACGACACCGCCTATGCCCAATGGGGCGAATCCGGCCCACCGGGTCAGACCTACGACGATTTCGTGAGCGGCTTTGCGCAGACGGCCCGGGTGACGGTGGACATTGCGGGCACGGTGCGTCCCGAGGGCGCGGCCGGCTCCGTCTACGCCACGGTGCCGGTCAGCATCCACGCCCAGGGCACGGACGGCCGAACCCGGCAGTTTGACGGGCACTATGTGGTGCGCCGGGTCAACGACGTGCCCGGCGCCTCCCAGGCCCAATTGCACTGGCATCTGGAAGGTGCGGACCTGCATGAGGTGCGATGACATGACACGCGCTGCGGCACTGGCCGCGATACTGGTACTGGCATTATCCGGCTGCTCCAGCCGAGGTATGTACGAGTCCATCCAGAGCAGCGGTGAGCGGGAGTGCGGCACGCTGCCGCCGGAAGCCTATGAGCGTTGCATGGCACGCTACGAGAAAAGCTATGACGAGTACGAGCGGGAGCGCGAATCGCTGTAGTGATCCCCGCGACGCCGATTACCTGCCATTGTTAACCATACGCAATAAAACACGTCTCCAAAGCCGCCGGGCTCGGCGGAATCAAGGGCTTCCGGCGTTCAGGGACAGGTCGTGGTAAAGGCTTTCTCTGATCACACAATGACCTACGGCGGCGGCCCATAATGACAAATCGATAAGCCGAATCCGGACCGTCTCTCGGGTATTCTGGGCGCCATTCAATCAGCGCTTGTGGACCCTTATCGTGAGACGTTTCCGTTCTCTAATCGCACTGCTATTGCTAACGGTTGCCCTGACCGTGTGTGGCGCCGCCCTGACCAAACCCGACGTGGAACTGAAGCTGTCTGACCAGCAGCTGTCCTGGATTGCCGGCAAGATCTACCAGAACGAATGCGCCGGCAAGGTGGATTGCCTGGTGCACTGGAGTGAGGGGGAGGCTTTCCCGACCCTCGGTATTGGCCATTTCAAATGGTATCCGAAGGGCGTCGAAGCGCCCTACGCCGAGAGCTTTCCGGAACTGGTGCAGTACATGGCGTCAGAGTCCGTCGGCATGCCCGAGTGGCTCGCCGATATGAACCCGATTGATGCGCCCTGGCCGGACCGGGAGACCTTCCTGCTGCACCAGCACGGCCCCCAGGTGGAATTCCTGCGCTGGTTCCTGGACGAAACCCGGCACATCCAGGCCCGCTTCATGTACGAGCGCACCCAGGATTCCCTGGACGAAATCCTCGACGCCACGCCCAAAGAGGACCGGCCGGCCATGCGCGAGCGCATGGATGAGCTGCGCAGCACCCTGGGTGGCATCTACGCGCTGATCGACTACGTCAACTTCAAGGGCGAAGGGCTGTCCGATCGGGAGGCCTATCATGGCCAGGGCTGGGGCTTGCGGCAGGTGCTCCTGCGGATGGACGACATCGATCAGGGCACTGCGCTGGAACGTTTCCGCGTGGCTGCCGCCGACGTGCTCAAGCAGCGGGCCAACAACGCGCCCAATGCGGACGAGCGCAAGAAATGGCTGGCCGGCTGGTTAAACCGGGTGTCGACGTACCGGGACTTGGGGCAGGTATGAGGTCGGTCGGGACGCGTGCGCGTTATGGCGGAGCGTCCATGGCTTCCCGATTTTCTCTCGGACGTGTCGCCAAAAGCGGCCTGAATATTCATCCTCTGGTTTTGCCGCTGATCCATCCGTAAGCTGTGGTCTGGTGCTGGACAGCACCGAACTGAAAGACCACGGAGGGTGCGGTTTTTCAGTCATCAACAACAAGGTGCCCCATGCAGGACGTACTGCAAGATCACGATTTTGTCAGGCTGGTCAGAGAAGAGATTACCCCGCAACACACGGTTTACCGCATCGAAGTCGAAGGTGAGGGCACGCTGTACAGCTTCGACAGCCAGCACACCGCCGTACAATACCTCAACATGCTGTTGCATCCCCTGGACGTTCAACGGTCCCGCCGAGACCGGATAGTCTCCTCGGAACCCCTCCGCGCCATGCCGCGGATCGTCGCATAGCCGGGCGCAAATTGGCCCGGCGCGATTCCCTTTTAACCCGTTTCCATTCAGGGCGCGATGGCGGGGCTGCTGTCATCAAACTGACTTTTGCCGGCACTACTCTGAAAACGTGCATTGGGGAAACCTACGTTGGATGAGACTCCATATTCTTCAGCCAGGCTCAGCCTGGCTTTTTTGTGCGCCCGGCACGGGCGCACTCCTGGAGGTGCAAGTCCTCCCGTGAGCTGGCCACAGCGAGCGAAGTGAAGCGCAACTGCGGAAGGGCGACCGACCGTGGGGAGGAAGCGTGGAGCG
>NZ_RHGZ01000045.1:0-23617 GCF_003789045.1 Marinobacter sp. R17
GGCCCACTTCGACCGGTTAGGCGTGCCGCGTCTCTCGTAAACCTCAACTTCTCGAACCGCCCGGTGCGGACCCGCTTGCCGGGTGGTGTGGGAGGGGCGGAGCCAGAAGGCTCCCCCCTATCCCGATTCCCGTCTTCCCGCTTAACCCCTTTGCGCCTGACCGCTATACTCGGGGTCCTTTCGTTGTCCGGGTGAATCGTGCGGCTTTCAAGTCTCTGGCTACCAATCCTGCTGGCTCTCAATGTGGTGCTGTTCGGCCTCGCACTCGGCTGGGGATCGGCCAGTTTCAATCCGTTGGGCGTAATCGCGGGCGATGCTCCCCAATGGCAGACCGCCATTCTCTATGACCTTCGCCTCCCGCGAGCCGTTGCGGCCTTCGTGGTGGGCGGCATGTTGGCACTGGCCGGTGTGCTGATGCAGGTGCTGTTGCGCAATCCATTGGCGGAGCCCTACGTGCTGGGCATTTCCGGCGGGGCCGCGGTCGCGGCACTTGGTGCCATTACGCTGGGGTTGCAAGCCTGGTGGGTGTCCGGGAGTGCCTTTGTGGGCAGTCTGGCCAGCATGCTGCTGGTTTTCCTGCTGGGCGGCGGTCGCGGCTA
The DNA here is from genome assembly GCF_003789045.1 of Marinobacter sp. R17. Classification (NCBI taxonomy): domain Bacteria; kingdom Pseudomonadati; phylum Pseudomonadota; class Gammaproteobacteria; order Pseudomonadales; family Marinobacteraceae; genus Marinobacter; species Marinobacter sp. R17. The sequence goes on from NZ_RHGZ01000045.1 coordinate 600, forward strand.
TGGTCGCGGCGATCGGCTCCTGCTTACCGGCGTGGTGATTGCCGCCGGCTGGGGAGCCTGCATCAGTCTGCTGCTGGTGCTCGGACCGGACCAGTCTCTGCGGGGGATGCTGTTCTGGCTGATGGGGGATCTCTCCAGGCCGGTGGCGCCCTGGTGGGGGCTGCCGGTCCTGGCGCTGGCGCTATTGGCGGCCTGGATGATGGCGCCGGCGCTGGATCTGCTGGCCCGTGGCGATGACCAGGCGGCGGTGCTGGGGGTGGAAATTCATCGTCTGCGGGCGGTCTGTTACATCACCGCGTCGTTCCTCACCGCCTGTGCCGTGACCCTGGCCGGGCCCATCGGTTTTGTCGGTCTGGTCGTGCCTCATCTCATGCGCCAGTGGCTGGGAGCCGGGCATCGGCGGCTGGTGCCTGCCAGCCTGTTGGCCGGCGGCGCACTGCTGATGCTGGCGGATACCTTCGCGCGGACCCTGATCGCGCCGCGGCAGTTGCCCGTGGGCGTGCTGACGGCGGCGGTTGGGGTGCCGTTGTTCTTGTATCTCTTGCGACGCCGGGGGGACAGCTAGATGGCTTCTTTGCAACTGGATGCTCTGGCCTTTGGGCGGGCCGGCAAAGCCCTGGCCCAGCCGTTGGATCTGCGAGCGGAAGCCGGCGAGGTCTGGGCGGTTCTCGGCGAGAACGGTGTTGGCAAGTCGTCACTGCTGCTGACCCTGGCGGGCCTGTTGCCGGTGGTTGCCGGCCGGGTCTGTGTTGACGGTGTGGATATCCGGCGTTGCCCGCGCAAGTTGCTGGCCCGCCGTATCGGCTTGTTGCTACAGCAGGCCCGGCTGGACTTTCCATTCACGGTCACCGAAGCGGTCAGTGCCGGACGCTATGCCCATCGGCAGGGTTGGCAGGCACTCGGGGCTTCGGATACGCCGTTCATCGAGGCGGCGATCCAGGCGTGTGGTCTGGAGGCGCTGGCCAGTGCACGAGTGGACCAGCTGTCAGGCGGCGAGCAGCGGCGGGTGGCCCTGGCGACGTTGCTGGCCCAGGATCCCGGGGTGCTGCTGCTGGACGAGCCGGCCAACCACCTGGATCTGCGTCACCAGGCGCGTCTTATGGCGCAGGTCCAGACGCTGGCCCATGACTCAGGCCGGCTGGTGTTCATGTCCGTGCACGACATCAATCTGGCTGCACGCCACGCCGATCGCATCCTGTTGCTCTACCCCGATGGCGGTCACGACGCCGGCCCGGCATCGGCCATGTTGACCGAAGAGTGCCTGGCCCGGGTCTTCAACCATCCAGTGGAACGGGTGGGTGAGGGCGCCCGTGCCCTCTGGGTACCACGCTCGGCATCGTAAGTGACGTGGGGCGGTGCTGTTGATGCAGCCGGTCGGATCAGGCCGGCACTTCCACCTTGCGGCCGCGGTAGGTGATCGTCCGCGTCCGCCCGCTGTCCTCGGTTGCCTCTTTTTCAGCCGGAGGGGCCGGTTCGGCCAGTTCCTGTCCCCGGTACATCCGGCGTTGGGTGTCGCTGTCACCGGCGTCAGGCAGGTGTTGGCGAAGTTCGTTCCAGGTTCGGGCCAGGTGATTGGAACGTGACTTTTCGGCGTAGTCCGCCAGGCGGTCTTCCAGGTGGTCGTCGGTCAGGTGAAGCTTAACGCCGAATTCCGCCAGGATCAGCTTGCGGCACTGATGGACGAGCTTGAGCAGCCCGCGATCCAGCAACCAATTGCGTTCTGGTGCTAGCGTCATCATGGTCGTTACCTCATTCAGTGGGTGCCCGGTTTATCGGCACCGTGGCCACTACATCGTGATCAGGTTCGGATGTGTCACGACATCCCGTTTTCGACGATAGGACGCAAGCTAAAATTGTGCCGGAAACTAAATGCTTGATTTAAAAGGGTCGTGATCAATCCGTGAAGATGCAAAATGCACTGATATAACGCGGTGTTCGTTTAAGGTGCACGCCAATAGCGAAAGGCCTCGTGCCCGACATTGACCTGAGGGGGTTCTGGGCATAGAGTGCCCGCCAGAAAGATGACAGCGTTGTCATCAAGAACGATCAGCAGGCGGTGCTCGCACGGCGAGTGAAACGGGAACCTGGTGCAATCCCAGGGCTGCCCCCGCAACGGTAAATGGTAATGACAGGTACATGGCCACTGGATCCCGAGATCCGGGAAGGCGTATCTGATCTCCAGCCAGACTGGAATGCCATGAGCCCGGAGACCGGCCGTCTGCCCAGTGTGGCGCTTCCTGTGAAGCGCGGCACGTCGCATGCGGTGTAGCGGAGGGCTTCACCGGTGGTCCCTCCAGCTCCCTGTCTGTCGGAACCGCTCCCGCCCTCTTCTCACCGGGTACTCCTGTTTTCTGTTGAGGGCGCACACCCGTGAGAATGACTTCGAACCTGACCCTGGGCCTGATCGTAGGCTGTTTGGCCCCCGGTTTGTCGGCCGAAACCCTGAATCCCATCGTCGTCACGCCGACGCGGACAGCGCAGACCGTGGACGAGACCAACGCTTCGGTGACCGTGATCAGTCGCGAGGATATTGAACGCAGCACGGCCACATCGGTGCAGGATGTTCTGCGTTCGGTTCCGGGTGTGTCCGTTACGGATACGGGGGGCGCCGGCAAACAGTCCAGCGTCTTTATCCGCGGCTCCAACTCGGATCACGTTCTCGTGCTGGTTGATGGTATGAAGGTGGGTGGCGCAACGGCCGGGACGGCGCAGCTGGAAAATATTCCGCTGGCCCTGGTGGACCACATCGAAGTGGTTCGCGGACCGCGCTCCAGCCTGTATGGTTCGGAAGCCATTGGTGGCGTGATCCAGATCTTCACCCGCCGCGGCACGCTGGATCCCGAAGCGATCTCGGAAGTCAGTGCCGGCAACAATGGTACGGCACGGCTGACGCAACACTTCTCGGGTACGGCCGGCGACACGCGCTACAGCCTGTCAGCGTCACTTTACGATACCGATGGCGTCGACTCGCAGCCGGCGAGTAACCAGCGCGACGACGATGGTTTTACCAGCAAGTCCGTCAGTGCCAGCCTCGATCAGCAGGTGACCGACGACCTCTCGCTGGGCCTCAACCTGATGCATGCCCAGGGCGAGAACGATTACGACGATGGAAGCCGTTACAGTACCAGTGATCAGCGCTACTGGAACGAGTTTATCCAGCAGTCCGGCCGTGTGTTTGCGGATTATTCGGTCTCTGACCGGGTCAGCCTGCACGGCCAGGTGGGATTCGGTCGTGAGACCAACGAGAATCACATCAATCTGTCGCCTTACTACGACTACGAAACCAAACGTCAGCAGTACCTGCTGCAAAGCGATATCGAGCTGACGGACTACCAGTTGCTGACGCTGGGCGTCGAGCGCATCGATGAGTCGGTGGATGCCTCCACCGACTACACTGAGGATTCCCGTTATAACAACGCCGCCTTCGCCCAGTGGCAGACCCTGAACCAGCCGCTGCATGTGGAAGCCTCCGCCCGTTACGACGATAACGAAGCGTATGGCGAGGAAACCACCGGGGCACTGTCAGTGGGCTATATGCTCAGCGAAGTGGTCATGCCTTATGTGAGCTACGGAACGGGCTTCAAGGCGCCGAATTTCAACGATCTGTATTCCCCGTTCGGGGCAAACCCGGATCTCAAAGCCGAGACCTCGGAAACCTATGAAGTGGGTATGAAGGGCAGTGCCGGGCGTCTGAGCTACGAGCTGTCGTTCTATCGCACCAATTTCGACGATCTGGTGGTGTTGGATTCCCTGTATGTGCCTTACAACGTGGGGAAGGCCACGGCGAAGGGGAGCGAGCTTAGCCTGGCCTACACCGGTATTGGCTGGTCGCTGGAAGCCGGCGCCGGCTACACCCGGGCAACCGATGACGAGACCGGGGATCCGTTAGGGCGTCGTCCCAAGTGGAATGGCCGCCTGGCGGGCAGCCGTACGTTTGGCCCGACCGAAGTCAACCTGGAATTGTTGGGTCGTACCGATTCCATCGATACGGCGGCGGGGGACGCACACGTGCCCGGTTATGTGGTGGCCAACCTCAGCCTGGGCTATGCCGCGACCGAGGCACTGAACCTGGGCCTGAAAGTCAGCAACCTGCTGGATCAGGAAGCGGTCACGGCCTACGGCTACGCCGGGCAGACCCGCCAGGTACTGGCGAGCCTGCGTTACACCTACTAACCCCGGTTTGAACAGGGGTGAGGCCTAGTGAGCCTCATCCCAGTTGTCCCCCACGCCGGCTTCCACCAGCAGCGGCACACTCAGTTCAGCCGCATTGGACATGCGCTCGGTCAGGCCCTGGGTGACCTTGTCCAGGGCCGACTCCTTCACTTCCAGGATCAGTTCGTCGTGGACCTGCATGACCATGCGGGCGTCCTTGGCGTGCGCGTCCAGCAGCCAGTCTTCAACGGCTACCATCGCTCTCTTGATGATATCGGCAGCCGTGCCCTGCATGGGCGCGTTGATGGCGGTGCGTTCGGCGGCCTGCTGCATCTGCTTGTTCTTGGCATTGATCTCCGGCAGATAGAGGCGCCGGCCATACAGGGTCTCGACGTAGCCCTGGTCGTGAGCCTGCTTGCGGATATCGTCCATGTACTGGCGCACGCCCGGGTAGCGGTGGAAATACAGGTCGATGTATTCCTGGGCCAGCTTGCGTTCGACGCCGAGCTGTCGGGACAGGCCAAAGGCGGACATGCCGTAGATCAGGCCGAAGTTGATCGCCTTGGCGCTGCGCCGCTGGTCCGAGGTGACGTTGTCGGTCGTGGTGCCGAACACCTCGGCGGCCGTGGCCTTGTGGATGTCCTTGCCGTCCGCAAAGGCTTTGAGCAGGCCTTCGTCACCGGACAGGTGGGCCATGATGCGCAGTTCGATCTGTGAGTAGTCGGCCGCGACCAGCTTGTAGCCGTCCGGCGCCACGAACGCCTGGCGGATGCGTCGGCCTTCCTCGGTGCGGATCGGGATGTTCTGCAGGTTGGGCTCGGACGATGACAGGCGACCGGTGGCCGCGACGGCCTGGTGATAGGACGTATGCACGCGACCCGTCCGCGGGCTGACCATTTCCGGGAGCCGGTCGGTGTAAGTGGACTTGAGCTTGCTCAGGCTGCGGTGCTCCAGGATCAGGTGCGGCAGCTTGTAGTCGTGAGCCAGCTCCTGCAGGACCGGCTCCGCGGTGGACGGCGCGCCCTTGGGCGTTTTCTTGACCACCGGCAGTCCCAGCTTCTCGTAGAAAATCGCCTGCAATTGCTTGGGCGAGCCGAGGTTGAAGGTTTCTCCGGCTTCCTCGTGGGCGGCCTTTTCCAGCTCGGCCATGCGTTCGGCCAACTGCTGGCTGTGGCGCTTGAGAGTGGCGGTGTCGATCATTACGCCCCGTTGTTCCATGCGCGACAGGACCGGCACCAGCGGCATATCGATCTCGGCGTAGACGGCTTCCAGGCGGCCTTCCTTCGCCAGACGCGGTCGCAAGGTCTGGTGCAGCCGCAGGGTGATGTCGGCATCCTCGGCGGCATACGGCCCGGCCTGTTCCAGATCAATCTGGTTGAAAGTCAGCTGTTTCGCGCCTTTGCCGGCAATCGACTCGAACGAGATCGTCGCCTCGCCCAGATACTTCAGGGCCAGGCTGTCCATGTCGTGGCGCGACGCGGTGGAATTGAGGACGTAGGACTCCAGCATGGTGTCCTCGGCGATGCCCTCCAGCGTGATGTCGTGGTTGGCGAGCACGTTCTTGTCGTACTTGAGGTTCTGCCCGACCTTCTTCTGTTTGGGGTCTTCCAGTAGCGGCTTGAGCGCGCCCAGCACCGTGTCGCGGGGCAGCTGATCGGGGGCGCCCATGTAGTCGTGGCCAAACGGCACGTAGGCGGCTTCGCCCGGTTCGATGGCAAAGGAAACACCGACCACTTCGGCGCTGCTGTAGTTCAGGCTGGTGGTCTCGGTGTCGAAGGCAAACAGGTCGGCTTTCTTCAGGCGTTTGACCCAATCGTCGAACTCGCCCTGGTCGGTGATGACGCTGTAGCGTTTTTCCGGCGCGTCCGGCGTCGTGTCGTCGTCCGCTGATTCGTCGCCATTGTCACTGAGCTCGGCGATCCAGGTCTTGAATTCGTACTCCTTGAACAGCGCCAGCAGCTTTTCGCGGTCGGTGTCGTCCGGCTTGACGTCCTGGATGCCGAATTCCAGATCCACATCGGTCTTGATCGTGGCCAGCTCCTTGCTCAGGGGCAGCTGCTCAAGGGCGTTGCGCAGGTTCTCGCCGATCTTGCCCTTGATCTCGTCGGCGTGCTCGATCAGGTTGTCCAGGGTGTCATACTGCTGGAGCCATTTGACGGCGGTCTTGGGGCCGCATTTGTCGACACCGGGAATGTTGTCCACCTTGTCGCCCACCAGGGCCAGGTAGTCGATAATCTGCTCCGGGGCGATGCCGAACTTGTCGGCCACGCCATCCCGGTCCATGGCGGTTTCGGTCATGGTGTTGATCAGAGTGACGTGATCGCTGACCAGTTGGGCCATGTCCTTGTCGCCGGTGGAAATCACCACGTCCACACCCTTGTCCGTGGCCTCGTACGCCAGGGTGCCGATCACGTCGTCCGCCTCCACATCGGGCACGATCAGTAGCGGCAGCCCCATGGCGCGGATGATCTCGTGGATCGGCGCGATCTGGGTGGCCAGGTCTTCCGGCATGGGCGGGCGATTCGCCTTGTAGTCTTCGTAGAGATCATGGCGGAACGTCTTGCCCTTGGCGTCGAAGACCACAACGACCTTGGAGCCGGGGAAATCCTGGTCGAGCCGGCGCAGCATGCTGATGACCCCCTTGATCGCTCCGGTGGGCTGGCCCTTGCTCGTGGTCAAGGGCGGCAGGGCGTGAAAGGCGCGGAACAGGTAGGAGGATCCGTCGACGAGAACGACTGGGGGCGTCTGCTTCTGGCTCATAGGTGCGGGATTCCGGAATCTGGTTGTGAAGATCGCTGTGTTGTGCAAATCTGCTGGGGGAGCCTTGATTTCAGGGCGCCCCAAGCGTCAAGCCGTTAAGGAACATAAGGTTAACATGAAAAAACCAATCGCCCTGCTGGTGGCCGCCATGGCCGCTGTATTAAGTGCCCAGGTCCAGGCCGAGGAAGAACAGCCGCAGCAACAGGCTCCGGTTCGGGCCTCGGAATACCAGCCATCGGCGGATGCCCCGGAAGTGGTGATCCGGCCGGGGAAAGAGGCAACGTACTACGAGTACCGCGTTAACGGAGAGCTCAAGGAAATTCGAGTGAAGCCGAAGGTCGGACCGGTCTATTACCTGGTACCGGCCGATGGGGGCGGATTTATACGCCAGGATGGTTCGCAGCTGGTGGTTCCCAAGTGGATTCTCTTCCAGTGGTGAAAAAGCGGAAGACTCTCGGGGGCTGGCCATCCCGACCGGTCGATTAACCGGTCGGGATGGGGCCGTTAGATGATATTGACCGCAATGACCTGTGACGGCTGGCTTTCCAGGCCATCGGTGTCGACTGTGGACACGGCAAATTCATAGGCTCCCGGTTCAAAGTCTTTCAGCGGGAAGCTGGTTTCGTCTGAGCCGCTGACTTTGATGGATTGATACGCATCCTGGTACTTCAGCTTGTAGTAGATCCGATAGCCGCTGATCTCGCCCACGTAAAGCTTTGACCCGTCCGCGCGTGTGGCTGGGGCAGCCCATTGCAGATTGGACGTCGCGGCTTCACGGGGTTCGCTCAGCGCGACCGCGTTGTCGGAGGTGTTCGAGGATGATTTGTAAGCTGAATCCGAGGAAGAACCGCCACCCTTACAGCCGGTGAGAAACAGGGTCGCAAAAATGAAAGACAAAAGAAGGACGTGCCGAGGCCGGCTTGGCGTTGTGTAGTTCATTGATATACCTGACGTTTCTGGAGCCTAAATTGCGCTCCTTAGCTGATTGAACATGGCCCGCTTGGGCGAGCTCTCTTTCTAGGGACGACTCACTGTTCTGCGACGACGTCCTTCGTCGCTTAATGAAAATCCCCTCAAGAGGCACTGCGGAGAAGACTCCATCCTCGTACATCCGATCGCGGTCATTATGCGGATGGTCCCCGTCGTCTCAAGTGAACATTTTGTAGGTTTTTTGAACAGGCGTTCACTTTTCGCCGGAAGTTGTATTTACGCCAGTTGGTTAGCGGCGGTCCTCTCAATCTTCGGCTTAGTATGATTATTCTAATTTTTGTGCGTACTGTCCGTGTTGTTAATGAAATTGGCCTGGCGGGATAACAACCCGCCGCCAGTCGCAACCAAGTCGTACAAGCAATGGAGAGGCACCAAAATGGGTAAACTGAAAAGTTACCAGGAACAGATCCAGGAGATTGTGGAAAAGGGCATCAACGCGGCTGAAGAGCGCCAGAAGAAGCTGGCTTCCAAGCCGTTCGAGTATGCCGAGAAGCTGGAAGCGGAAGCGCGCGAATACAGCGTGAAGTCACTGCGTAAGCGCTACGACGATTACAGCGGCAGCCTGTTCACTCAGCTGCGCAGTCTGAACAGTCGTGTCGGCAGCTTTGCTGCGGATCTGGTCGCGAAGATCGAGAAGGAAACAGCCGAAGGCGCTGAGTCCGTATCCGAAGCGGCGGACGAGGTCTCCAACCAGGCCAAGGCGGTGAAGAAGTCCACCACCAGCACGGCCAAGAAGACCACGACCCGCAAGACCAGCACGGCCAAGAAATCCGCGACAGCCTCTGCCTGAGGTTGACGGATCGCTCTGCAAAAAAGGGTCGCTCAAGCGACCCTTTTTTGTATCTGGAGATTAGCCGTCCGGCTACTGGGCGTCGGTGTTGGCCGCGGTGTCGCTTGGTGTGAGTTCCAGCGAGCGCTTCTCCCCGGTCAGGGTCTCCAGCCGCTCTATCTTGTTCTCGAAGGTGCGGCGGATCCGGTCGGTTTCCATGTTCTGTTGCCGGATTTCCTGCTCGATGTCCCGTTTCTGGGATTGCAGTCGTTCGATGCGGGTGGTCAGGTTGTCCGGGACGTCCCGACCGGCGCGCTCCAGATCGGCGGCCTTGCTCTGTTGTTCCTGCAACTGGCTGTCCAGGACAGCGATGTTACCGCGCTTGAGTTGAACCAGGCTCTGCAGCTCCTGCAGCTTGCGGCGCAGGGCGCGGACGGCGTCATCCGGGTGGCTGTAGGTGCGCAGTAGCTGGGCGTCCGCTTCACGCTGGCTCTCGGCGCGTTGTTCCTGTTGCTGTTGTTTGGCGCGCTTGGCGATCTCCTCGTCGGTCGGCGCCGGATCAACGGTCTTTTCCACGCGGCCCTGGGAGTTGAGGATCTGATAGCCGCGCCTGGAAGCGTCGGAAGGAACGGTATTGCTGATCACGGTCCGCCCGTTATCGTCTTTGTAACGATACATGGTACCCGCCTGGGCAGTCCCCAGGGCGGTACAAAGCAGGGCGGCAATCGCGAGTTGCGGAAGGTGTTTCATAAAGGCTTGATTCACCAGTTTACAGCGCCAGTATTCCACGGGATGTCCGCAGCATAACAGACCTGTCGGCAAGCATTGTAAAAAATGGTAGCTGACCGGTTTGCACCGCTTCCGGACGACACCCGGCCGCCATCATCAGATGCCGTACTGGTCCCGGTACTCGGCCACCTTGCGCGCGTTTTCCTGGAAGTCAGGCCGGTCGGCGAGATAGCGGATGACCTGATCCAGTTGAATGATGCTGACCACCGGCAGGTTGAATTCGGCCTCGACTTCCTGGATGGCCGAGAGCTCACCCTGGCCGCGTTCCTGCCGGTCGAGGGCGATCAGAACGCCGGCCGGTTCGGCACCGGCGTCACGAATGATGTCGATGGACTCGCGAATGGCGGTGCCGGCGGTGATCACGTCGTCGATAATCAGGACTTTGCCCTTTAATGGTGCGCCAACAATGTTGCCGCCCTCTCCGTGATCTTTTTTCTCTTTGCGGTTGAACGCATAGGGCCGGTCGTCGCCGGTTTCCGCCAGCGACATGGCTGTAGCGGCGGCCAACGGAATGCCCTTATAGGCAGGCCCGAAGATAATGTCATAATTCAGGCCGCTATTTTGCAGGGCAGACGCATAGGCACGCCCGAGCTGAAGCAAATCCGACCCCGTATTGAACAGGCCAGCGTTGAAGAAGTAGGGACTCCTGCGTCCGGACTTGAGTGTGAACTCCCCGAAACGGAGGACGTCACGGCGTATGGCAAATTCGATGAAATCGCGTTGATAGTCGTGCATGGCAAGGGCTGGATTCTTTCAAAACGGCGTAAAAACGGTATCATACACACAAACGTTTCAGGGAACATCTATGCGGGTAGTATCAATCAGCGTCAACGGCCTTGCGCAGGCTATTGACCGGGGTTTTTTCGACTGGCTGGCGGGTCAGGATGCAGACGTGGTCTGCGTTCAGGATCACCGCATGCGGGTCTATGAATTTGATGATCCCCACTACGTACCCGAAGGCTATGAAGCCTATTTTATTGATGGTGAGGAAACGGAATACGGCGGCGTCGGCATCTACACCCGTCATTTTCCCAAGGCCATTATTTATGGGTTCGCCAACGAAATGGCGGATCGGGAAGGCCGCTTTATCCAGGCGGATTTCGACAAGGTCAGCGTGGCCTGCGTCCTGGCACCCAGTGCACTGGGTCGGGAAGAAGAACTGATCAGCGACGAGAACGATCTGACGGTGCTCGATCACAAGGACGACTTCATGGAAGCGTTCGGCCAGCACATGCAGAAAACCCTGCGCAAGCGTCGTCAGTTTATCTTCTGCGCCAACCTGCAGACGGCGCATCATGTTACCGATACCAGCCCGCGTTACCACAAACTGGATGTGTCCGGTTTCCTGCCCCATGAACGTGCGTGGCTGGACCGTCTGTTTGACGAAATGGGCTGTGTCGACGCCTTCCGCGAAGTCAACAAGGAAGGGGATCAGTTCACCTGGTGGCCGGAATGGGCCGAAGGCTGGCGCCAGCATGCCGGCTGGCGGACGGACTACCAACTGGCGACGCCGGGCATCCGCAAGACCATCACTACGGGCTGGATCGACGACGAGACCCGTTTTTCCGACCACGCCCCGGTCATTATCGATTACGACATTGATATCGGGTTCTGAGGGATTCACTCCCATCGGGATCGGATACAAAAAAGGCCAGCAATCGCTGGCCTTTTTGCGTTGAGGGCTTTGGTTACCCCTCCAGCGCTGCCTTCTGCAGTTCGAACAGGTGCTCGATGCTCTGCTTGGCCAGGGCCAGCATGTTGTCCAGCTCGTCCCGATCGAACGGCGCGCCTTCGGCAGTGCCCTGAATTTCAATGAAACCGCCGCGATCGGTCATGATGACGTTCATGTCGGTTTCAGCCGTGGAGTCCTCGGCGTAGTCGAGGTCCGCCACCGGCGTGCCGTCAAAGACGCCCACGGAAATGGCGCCCACCATCTGTACCAGCGGCGAGGCTTTCAGGCGGCCTTTTTCCACCAGGTGATTCAGTGCGTCGACCAGGGCCACGCAGCCGCCGGTGATCGCCGCGGTACGAGTGCCGCCATCGGCCTGGATCACATCACAGTCGATGGTAATGGTGTGCTCGCCCAGCTTGCTCAGGTCGACGGCGGCGCGCAGGGAGCGGCCGATCAGACGCTGGATCTCGACCGTGCGTCCACCCTGTTTGCCACGGGCCGCTTCCCGCCCCATGCGGCTGCCGGTGGAGCGGGGCAGCATGCCGTATTCGGCCGTAATCCAGCCTTTGCCGGCGCCTTTGAGGAAGCGGGGCACGTTGTTCTCGACCGAGGCCGTGCAGATCAGTTTGGTGTCACCGAACTCGATCAGGACCGAACCTTCCGCGTGCTTGGTGTAGTGACGGGTGATTCGGATGTCGCGCGTCTGTTCAGGGGATCGTCCACTGGGTCGCATACCGATTCCTGTATTGGTTGAATGAAAGGATCTGGCCCGGACAGGCCGCATGGGCCGGTTGTCGGGCAGTTGAGAAGCCGCTCAGTGTACCATGGCGGGGGCGTCGACGCAGAGCGTTCGCGGTTGCCGCGAACAGGCTGCTAGAATACATCAACGTCAACGACAGTCCGGAGTTTTCATGATCCGAAGCATGACCGCCTTCGCGCGCAAAGACACTGAGGGGGAGTGGGGCTCGCTGACCTGCGAAATGCGGGCCGTGAATCATCGCTACCTGGAGCCCTCGTTTCGGCTGCCGGAAATCCTGCGGGAACTGGAGAACGGTTTCCGCGAATCCTTACGTCAGCGCCTCGGCCGCGGCAAGGTCGAGATTGGCATGCGCCTGCAGCTGGCCGAGAACGTCGCCGGCGGGCTCGAAGTGAACCTGCCGCTGGCCGAGGAAGTCAATGAAGCGGCCAACCAGATCAACCGGATCCTGGATAACCCGGCCCACATCAACGCGCTCGATATCCTGCGCTGGCCGGGCGTGCTGGAGTCGGCGCAGCAGGATATGGCGCCCGTGAAGACGGCGGCCAAGACCCTGTTTGAGGAGGCCGTCAACGAGCTGGTCTCGGTCCGCGAACGCGAGGGCGAGCGCCTGCAGCCGCTGTTCGACAACCGCCTCACCGAGATGTCGGAGTCGGTGGCGGTCGTGCGTCAACGGATGCCGGAGCTGCTGGAGCAGCAGGCTCAGAATCTGAAGGATCGCTTTGCGGCGGCGCAGGTGGAGCTCGATCCCGATCGCCTGTCCCAGGAAATGGTGATGCTGGCGCAGAAGTCCGACGTGGCGGAGGAGTTGGATCGCCTCGATGCCCACGTCAGCGAAGTACGCGACACCCTCAAGTCAAGCAAGCCCATCGGTCGTCGGCTCGACTTCCTGATGCAGGAGCTCAACCGGGAAGCCAACACGTTGAGCAGCAAGTCCATCGATGCCGATGTCACCCGTATCGCCGTCAACCTGAAGGTCTTGATCGAGCAGATGCGGGAGCAGGTTCAGAACGTCGAATAGGGCGCGTGGTCCGTCAAAGGTGTCGAAGATCGTCAATCTCCGTATAATGCGGCGCCTCTCGTTATTCTTATTCAGTTATCTTGATTGCCGGAGTTGTATGCCATGAGCCAGGCTGCGGAAAAAGGCACCCTTTATGTGATTTCGGCACCGTCCGGTGCTGGCAAGACCAGCCTGGTGGCGGAGATGCTGACCCGAGACGCACGTCTGCGTGTCTCTGTGTCCCACACCACTCGCCCCATGCGGGAGGGCGAGCAGGATGGCGTGAACTACCATTTCGTCGGCCGGGACGAGTTCGAGTCGATGATCGGCCGCGACGAGTTTCTTGAGCATGCCAACGTGTTCGGTAATTACTACGGCACGTCCCAGGTCTGGGTCGAGGAAACCCTGTTGAAAGGGGAGGACGTTATCCTGGAGATCGACTGGCAGGGCGCCGTACAGGTTCGCCGGCTGCTGCCGGATTGCGTCAGCATCTTTATTGTTCCGCCGTCGCCGGAAACCCTGCGCCAGCGCCTGACCGGCCGCGGCCAGGATGCACCGGAGGTGATCGAGCGTCGCCTGCAGGAAGCGGCTGACGAGTGCAGCCACGCTTTGGAGTTCGACTATCTCGTGGTCAACGATGACTTCGAGGTGGCACTTGAGGAACTGCTGTCGATCGTCCGTACCCAGCGGCTGCGCGTTGAAGCTCAGGAACAGCGCCACGCGGACCTGCTGGCCGACCTGGTGGCCGGTGGTTCGGCGTATACAAATTGAGCATTTCCGTTTATACTGCGCGGTCTGCCTGAGGGCGGCTCCGGACGGCGCGACCCGTGATAACCGGGCCGGGGCAACTGTTATCCAATCACATTATTTTCGTTTTCGGGGAATTTATGGCACGAGTCACTGTTGAAGACTGTCTGGATCACGTCGATAACCGCTTTGAACTGGTTATGCTGGCAAGCAAACGGGCTCGTCAGATCGCCACCAAGGGTCATGAGCCGATGGTGCCGGAAGAAAACGACAAGCCGACGGTTCTCGCCCTGCGCGAAATCGCGGAAGGCAAAGTGGACAAGGCGCTCGTCGAGCAGGATGACGAGGAATAGGTCCTCAGTCGCATTGAAATCTGCGCTGCTGCTCTTATAGTAGAGACTACAGGGTCGTTATAAGCGAACGGTCCTGGCAGGGCAACGGAAGACCCGGGTGTAATGCATTCGGGTTTTTTTGTCGGAGTTTCATGCGGAATCGGCCGGTTCGAACAACGGGCATTCCCCTAACGTCTCTGGAGGCGCAGTGTCAGCAGGGGCTGCGGCGATGACATCCGTCGATACGCTGGCGGATCAGCTGAGTACCTACCTCGATACACCTCGCATCAATCAGGTGCGAAGGGCCTACTATTACGCCGAACAAGCCCACGAGGGCCAGATGCGTCGTTCGGGTGAGCCCTACATCACCCATCCGCTCGCCGTTGCCAATATCCTCGCGGACATGAAGCTCGATCACCAGAGCCTGATGGCCGCCATGCTGCACGACGTCATCGAAGACACCGGAATTCCCAAGGACGCGCTGTCCGAGCAATTCGGCGAAGCCGTCGCGGACCTGGTGGACGGCGTTTCCAAGCTGACCCAGATCGAATTCCGTTCCCGCGCTGAAGCCCAGGCCGAAAACTTCCAGAAGATGACCCTCGCCATGGCCCGGGACATCCGGGTGATCCTGGTGAAGCTGGCCGACCGGCTGCATAACATGCGCACCCTCGGCCACATGTCGTTCGAGAAGCGCCGGCGCATTGCCACCGAAACCCTGGACATCTACGCGCCGATCGCCAACCGTCTGGGCATGCACAGTCTGTGTACCGAGCTTGAAGATCTGGGGTTCTCGTTCCTGTATCCGATGCGTTCGCGCTACATTTCCAAGGCGGTGGAAACGCTGCGCGGCAGTCACCGGGAAATCATCGACGAGATTCGCGGGCGACTGGAGGAAAAGCTGAACGAGCGCGGTCTGCCGGGCCGCATCATGGGGCGTGAGAAGCACCTGAACAGCATCTACAACAAGATGAAGTTCAAGCATAAATCCTTCCATGAAATCATGGATGTCTACGCCTTCCGCATCATCACCGACACCACCGACGACTGTTACCGCATCCTTGGCGCCGTTCACAGCCTCTACAAACCACTTCCCGGACGCTTCAAGGACTACATTGCCATGCCCAAGGCCAATGGCTACCAGTCCCTGCACACCACGCTGTTCGGGATGCACGTGAACATCGAGATCCAGATCCGCACCGAGGAAATGGAGCACATCGCCAATAACGGGATCGCCGCCCACTGGCTCTACAAGAACGACAACTCGTCGGTGCTGGAAGTCAGCCAGCGGCGGGTGGATCGCTGGGTCAAGGGGCTGATGGAGATGCGCGAGCGCACCGACGATTCGCTCGAATTCATCGAGAACGTCAAGGTCGACCTGTTTCCGGACGAAATCTACGTGTTCACGCCCAAGGGCAAGATCCTTGAGCTGCCGGCCGGCGCCACGCCGATTGATTTTGCTTACGCCATCCACACCGATATCGGTAACGCCTGCGTGGCCTGCCGTATCAATCGCAATCTGGGCTCCCTGAGTCAGCCGTTACAGAGCGGTCAGACGGTGGAGGTCATCACCGCCCCGGGCGCGCGGCCCAATCCGGCGTGGCTCGGCTTTGTGGTGACCGGCAAAGCACGCAGCAGCATTCGCCATTTCCTCAAGTACCAGAAGAAGGCCGAGTCGCTGGAACTGGGCAAGACCCTGCTCAAGAAATCCCTGGCCGGCTTTGGTCACAAACTCGGCGATATCGGCGACGATCAGCGCCAGCGGGTCTGCGACCACAACCAGGCGTCCAGCTTTGACGACCTGCTCAGCGACATCGGCCTGGGCAATCGCATGGCCTACATCGTCGCCCGCCAACTGGTGTCCGGTACCGGCGAAGGGGCGCAGGACAGCGTTTCGGCTTCCGATCAGGGCGTCGTCAGCCTGCAGCCCGACGATCATGGGCGAGGCACGATCACCATCCGCGGCACCGAAGGCATGGTCATTCGCTTTGCCAGCTGCTGCAAACCGATTCCGGGCGACCCCGTGGTGGGTGTGATGGAGTCCGGCACCGGCATGGTGATCCACAGCGATACCTGCCGCAAGCTGCCCGAGAAGGGCGCCGACCGTTCTCCGTTGACCCATCTGAAATGGGCCAAGGACATCACCGACGAGTTCTCGGTGGAGCTGCGCGTGGAGCTGGAGCGCCAGCGGGGCGTGATTGCCGAGTTGGCCAGCGCGGTGTCCATGGCGGATGGCAATATCGAGCGCATCAACGTGGAAGAGCAGAATGCGCGGCTGAGCGTCGTCAGTCTGGTGGTTCACGTCAACGGCCGCCGGCACCTGGCCCGGATCATGCGCCGGGTGCGCAACATTCGCGCGGTGACCCACATCGGCCGGGTTCGCCACTGATTCTCCGGCCCCTTATCCTGACGGCTTCGCCGCGTTCACCGAAGACCCGTTACCGGTTGACAGGGACCGCGGATCCCGGTGAGGATCACTCCTTTTCCTTTGGCAAGCCCCGTTCGCCCGGGGCGATTGAGGCAAGAAAGCGATGACCAACAAATCCGTAATTCAGACAGAAAACGCACCGGAAGCCATCGGTACCTATTCCCAGGCGGTCAAGGCAGGCGACACCGTCTACCTGTCCGGCCAGATCCCGTTGGACCCGGCCACCATGGAAGTGGTCAGTGGTGACATCAGCGTCAGCATCCGCCGCGTATTCGACAACCTGGCGGCGGTCTGCGAAGCGTCCGGCGGCAAGTTGCAGGATATCGTCAAGCTCAACATCTACCTGACGGACCTGGGTAACTTCGCGACCGTCAACGAAATCATGGCGACCTATTTCCAGGAGCCGTATCCGGCTCGCGCGGCCATCGGTGTGGCGGCCCTGCCCAAGGGTGTGCCGGTGGAGATGGACGCGGTCATGGTCCTGAGCTGATCGCTCAGGACGGGCGAATCATTTCCCCATAGCCCGCCCTGAAGTCGGGATAGCGGAAGGTAAAGCCGCTGTCCCGCAGGCGGCGGTTGCTCAAACGCTTGCTGCCGCCCCGACGACTTTCCTGCGTTTCCCCTTCCGGCGCCGGGCATTTCGCCTGCGTGCGAATCCAGTCCGCAATCTCGTCAATCCGTACCGGCTCGGAATCCGTTCCCAGATAGCAGTTTTCCAGCGTGTCGCCCGCCAGCGAGCGGCGAATCAGGTGAGCGGCCGCCGCCGAGGCGTCCTCTTCGTGAATACGGTTGGTGTAGGGCCCCGGTGACGTCGGGTTAAGGCGCCCTGTGAGTACCGACTGCAGGAAGCGCTGACGGGTTGGTCCATAAATGCCGCTGTAGCGAATTACGGTCGCCGGCCAGGGAGCGTCCAATGCCATCCGCTCGCCTTCCAGAACGCGCCGGCCGTTGAAACGCTCCGGTTCGGTGGGGCTGGTTTCGTCCACCCAGCTGTCGTCATTCTGGTGATACACACCGGAGCTGGAAACGAACAGCAGGCGATTGAGGGACTGTCCGTCTGCTCTCAGCGCCTCGATGAGGTTCTGCAGGCCCAGTACGAAGGCGGCTTCATAACCGGCATCGTCGTAGCTGTTGGGCGTCAGGCAATAGACGACGGCGTCCAGCTCAGGCGGCAGCTGGCCTCGAAGGGTCGCCGGATCCTGCAGGTCCGCTTTGACCGGAAGGATGTCCCGGGTTAGCGTTTCGGTATGGCGCTTGAGGCCGAACACCACGGCGTCACTGGCCAGGTTTATGGCGATGCGGCTCCCCAGAGCGCCACAGCCGGCCACAAGAATGCGTGGTTCACTGATTGCCATAGTCAATCTCAATCCTTATGCTGTAAGCCATTAAAGTGTTTCCTGATTCGCCCGATCGAGAGCGTCCAGATTGCCCGGAGTAATTCCATGACCCTGACCGAATTGCGCTACATTGTCACCCTGGCCCGCGAGAAGCACTTTGGCCGGGCCGCGGAACGCTGCCATGTCAGCCAGCCTACCCTGAGTGTGGCGGTGAAGAAACTCGAGGATGAGCTGGGTATTCCGCTGTTCGAGCGCAGCAAGAGCAGCATTCGGGTGACGGAGACGGGCTCTCAGATCATTGAGCAGGCCCAGCGTGTCCTGGACCAGGTCGGGGTGATCCGGGATATCGCCCAGAACGGCAAGAACCAGCTGAATTCTCCGCTCAAGGTCGGTGCCATCTACACCATCGGTCCCTACCTGTTCCCACACCTGTTGCCGGAGTTACGGCGTGCCGCGCCGGACATGCCCCTGTTTATCGAGGAAGGCTACACTTCGGACCTGCGCAAGAAACTGCGACAGTCGGAGCTGGACGCCATCATCATTGCGCTGCCTTTCGAAGAACCGGAAGTGGTGACGCTACCACTCTATGATGAACCTTTCGTGGTTCTGCTGCCGGCGGATCACCCGTTGACCCGGGAAGAGTTCCTGACCGCCGAGCAGCTGGCCAAGGAACAACTGTTGCTGCTCGGTCCGGGCCACTGTTTCCGGGACCAGGTCCTGGAATCCTGCCCGCCGCTGGAAGATGCCATGGCGGCCCGCGCCTCCGGTGCGGCGGCGCGCCCGTCCCTGGTGACCGAGGGCAGCTCGCTGGAGACCATTCGTCATATGGTGGCCTCGGGGCTCGGCATCACGGTTCTGCCCATGTCGGCGGCGACCGCCATGGAATACCGGGAGGATATCCTGACCGTGCGGCCGTTCAAGCCGCCCGTCCCCTTCCGCACCGTGGCGCTGGCCTGGCGGGTCACCTTCCCTCGGCCCAAGGCGATCGATGTGCTGTCACTGGCGGCGAGCCAGTGCCGGGTGATGGAAAAAACGGATCGGGCCCTGTCGGTCACCGCAGCCTCTGCCTGATCCCATGACGTCACTGGAAGAGATTGGCGTCACCACCCTCAAGGGTGTCGGCGCCGCGCTGGCAGGGACTCTGGCGAAACTGGGCATCCACAACCTGCAGGATCTGCTGTTCCACCTGCCGCACCGGTATGAGGATCGCACCCGCGTCATTCCCATCGGCAGTCTCCACGTCGGGGACGTTGGCGTGGTGGAAGGCGAGGTGGTCAAGACCGACCTGGTCATGGGCCGACGACGCAGCCTGCAGGTGACGATGCGCGACGATTCCGGTTTCCTGGTCCTGCGCTTTTTCCATTTCAACGCCTCCCAGAAGAACCAGCTGAGCGAAGGGGCACGGGTCCGATGCTTTGGTGAAGTGCGTCCCGGCCGTGCCGGATTCGAATTCTACCACCCCGAATACCAGATCAACCCGCCACCCATGCCGGCCCCGGACCAGGCCACACTGACCCCGGTCTACCCACTGACCGACGGCATCCAGCAGCCGCGCCTGCGCAGCCTGTGCCAGCAGGCACTGAAATACCTCGATCGCTATCCGGTCCGGGAGTGGCTGCCGGAATCCCTGCTGGCGGATTTCCAGCTGCCCGAACTCAACCAGGCATTGCACCTGGTGCACGCGCCGCCGGCAGGCGCACCGGTACCGGCGCTGGTTGAAGGGCGGCATCCGGCGCAGCAGCGTCTGGTGATGGAAGAGTTGCTGGCCCACCAGATGAGCCTGTTGCAGGTGCGCCAACAGATCCAGGCCCGGGAGGCCCTGGCGCTCTTGCCCCAAGGGGATCTCGACGACCGCTTCCGAGACCAGCTGCCATTCAAGCTGACCCCGGCCCAGGAACGGGTGCTGTCGGACATCCGACAGGATCTGAGCCAACCCCTGCCGATGCTGAGGTTGGTGCAGGGCGACGTCGGATCCGGCAAGACGGTGGTGGCGGCTCTGGCCGCGTTGCAGGCGATCGCAGCGGGGGCTCAGGTGGCATTGATGGCGCCGACCGAGATCCTGGCTGAACAGCACTACCTCAATTTCAGCGCCTGGCTGGAGCCGCTGGGACTGTCGCCTGTCTGGCTGTCGGGCAAGGTGAAGGGAAAGGCGAGGCAGGCGGCTTTGGACCTCGTGGCGGGCGGCGAGGCACAGATTGTGATCGGTACCCACGCGCTGTTCCAGGCCGACGTCGCGTTCGAGCGCCTGGCATTGGTGATCGTGGATGAACAGCACCGCTTCGGGGTCCACCAGCGTCTGGCCCTGCGAGAGAAAGGCGCCGAGGGCCGGCTGGCCCCACACCAGCTCATCATGACGGCGACGCCGATTCCGCGTACGCTGGCCATGAGCGCCTACGCCGATCTGGACACATCTTTGATTGATGAACTGCCGCCGGGTCGCAAACCGATCGAGACCATCGCCATCGCCGATGCTCGCCGTGACGAGGTCATCGGTCGTGTGGAAGAGGCCTGCCGGGCCGGGCGCCAGGCGTATTGGGTGTGCACCCTGATCGAGGAATCCGAGGCGTTGCAGTGCCAGGCGGCGGAAGTGACGGCGGACGATCTGAAGTCCCGGTTGCCGGACCTGAAAGTCGGTTTGGTCCATGGCCGGCTCAAGGCGGCCGAGAAAGCGGAGATCATGCAGCAGTTCAAGGAGGGGGTCCTGGATTTGCTGGTGGCCACGACGGTCATTGAGGTGGGGGTGGATGTGCCCAATGCCTCGCTGATTATCATCGAGAATCCGGAACGGCTGGGTCTGGCCCAACTGCACCAGTTGCGGGGGCGAGTAGGGCGTGGCCATGCGGCCAGTTTCTGCGTCCTGATGTATCATCCCCCGCTGTCCCGCAACGGCAAGGCCCGCCTCCAGGTTCTGCGGGACAGCCAGGACGGCTTTGTGATTGCCGAGAAGGATCTCGAAATTCGTGGGCCAGGCGAAGTATTGGGTACCCGTCAGACTGGTATGATGCAGTTCCGTCTGGCGGATTTTGAACGCGACAAGGGCTGGATACCGATTATCCGGGAAGCGGCGCCGGCGCTGATGAATGAGTCTCAGCGTGTGGATGCGCTGATCCGGCGCTGGCTGGGGGAACGTATTCGTTACGGGGACGTCTAGAGGGGCAGTGTTCCTGCAACGCAGGCTCGCCTCGAACCGTTCAGTGGCTGAGACCCTATGTCGTCAAAGACCAGAAATAAGCATTATCAGGGGGTAAGCATGGAACTGCCCATCGCAGTTCGGGATGCCCTGCAGGCTGCATCGCGCAATCAGGGTACGCCACTTTTCGAGATCGTAGAGACGCCGGACGCCGCCAATACGCTGCGGATGGTGCCGCTGGAGGATTACGAAGGCAAGTTGCAGGTGATCTGCCGGCAAGGGGATATGCTGGATATCAATCGCCTCAACAAACGGCTGGGTCGGGACCTGCGGGTGATCAGCCGGCGTGAGCTGCGGCGTATCCGGGAACGGTTGGATGTGCAGTTGATTCCCGCACTGCCATCCCTGACCGGCTGGCCCACTGTGGTGGACGAGGCGGTCGAGCAGTTGGAATCTGTCGCGCTGGCGTATGCCCCGGGCGGCCCCCAGGTGGAAATGCCAATCGACGCATTCCGTCGGCTGACGTCCGAGGCCCGGCGGTTGTCGGTCACCGCGCCGGTGGCCTCGATTCAGGTTAACCTGTCCGAGCCCCAGCGGGATCGCGAACAGCTGCATTCCGCGCTGGAGCGCTTCACCAACCTGCGCATCCGCCAGCGTCTCGAAGACACCCTGGAACTGCCCCCATTGCCTGAAACGGCACAGCGGATCATTCACCTGCGGGTCAATCCCAACGCGGTGATGAACGATCTGGTGGATATTGTCGAGAGTGACCCCAGTCTGGCGGCCCAGGTGGTCAGTTGGGCGTCCTCTTCCTTCTACGCCGCGGCCGGCCAGGTTCGCTCGGTGCACGATGCGGTGTCGCGGGTGCTCGGTTTCGAGCTGGTGATGAACCTGGCCATGGGCCTGTCGCTGGGCCGCGCGCTGAAAGCGCCCGAAGACGAGCCCGACGGCTACATTGGCTACTGGCAGCAGGCCATCTGGCAGGCCCAGGCGGCCGGTGTCCTGTCGGCGATGATGCGCCGCGGCGAACGGCCGTCTTTCGGGCTGGCCTACCTCGGAGGGCTGCTCCACAATTTCGGCTACCTGTTACTCAACCAGGTCTTCCCGCCGCATTTCCGGGTGGTCTGCCGCACGCTGGAGGCCAATGCCTGCCTGGACTCCAGCGTGATCGAACAGCATAT
Organism: Marinobacter sp. R17; assembly: GCF_003789045.1. Lineage (NCBI taxonomy): Bacteria > Pseudomonadati > Pseudomonadota > Gammaproteobacteria > Pseudomonadales > Marinobacteraceae > Marinobacter > Marinobacter sp. R17. Next base: position 22,641 of record NZ_RHGZ01000045.1, read on the forward strand.
CCTGGGCATCACCCGTGAGCAGATTGGCGCTCAGTTGATGGAGAACTGGGGCATGCCGGATGAGGTGGTTGTGGCCCTGCGCAACCAGAAGAATCCGGACTTCGATGGTGAGCTGGCCGTGTACGCGCAGCTGTTGTACCTGGGGCGCACGCTGCTGATTGAGCGCGGCATCGACCTGGGCGCGCCGGCACCGCTGGATCCGGCTCTGTTCGAGCGCCTGGGGCTGGATCCGGATAAGGTGGCCGGGCAGTTCGATGAGCTGGTCGAAAATCGGGACAGCATCATGGCGATGGCCGGGATGATGCAGCAGTCCTGATCCTCTTACCAAGACTGCGGTTCCGGCCGCAGTCTTTCCCCGATTTCTCCTACCAATTCCTTTCCTGTGGTCTACATTGAAAATAAAGGGAACCGGTTAGCAGTCGGGATGCAACGGAGTGTGAGACGCTTGGCCTGCGCGGAGGTGTCCAATGGATCGGCTCATCTTCAACTCCGGCGGTATTTACCACCTGTACCAGCTTGAATCCCACTTCAGGCATCGTGGCGGACGTCATTACCACCTGGCCGACACCGATGAATGCCTCGAACTGCTCAGGGTGACGGCCCATTCTCCAGACCGTGTTATCCAACGCCATTTTCGGGCGTTTCTGGAGCAGCTGGACCCCACACTGATCGATGCCCTGCGCCAGGAAGGTGTCGATTGGGAACAGGCGGCAAAAGACGCCGGAGAAACCGGATTCAACAGCCTGTCCTGATCGGATTCAGGCCCCTCGAATACATCAGTCGTCGCCCAGGCGCCGGCCGGGAATACTCAGGTAGATCTGCATAAGCGGGTGATTGCCGGCCTCAGGGCCGGCTTTTTTGTGCGCCCGGCACGGGCGCACTCCTGGAGGTGCAAGTCCTCCCGTGAGCTGGCCACAGCGAGCGAAGTGAAGCGCAACTGCGGAAGGGCGACCGACCGTGGGGAGGAAGCGTGGAGC
>NZ_RHGZ01000046.1:0-23102 GCF_003789045.1 Marinobacter sp. R17
AAACTGATCAAGGTCGGGGCCGTCATCATCCGCAATACCCGCCGGGTCCGGGTGCTGATGAGTGACAGCTATCCCTACAAAGACGAACTGGCGGATCTGGCGCGTCGCCTGGTTCCGGGGTAGATGTCCGGGCTCCCCCGGCCCGACGCAATGGGGGTAAGGGGCAGTGTGTCCGGATAACAGAAATTGACCAATTATTAGGCAATCACGCCCGCAACTGAGCGGTCATGGCGCTAATCTACCCAGCCTGCGAGACTTGCTGGGTCGCTATGAGAAATCCGGGCTAGCACAGCATATTTGTAAAGAGAATGAGTTCCGTATCTTTTTCTATTCTGCCCTGAAAAACGTGACCCTTATCACAAACGACTCCAGATTCGCCCGGTTATCGGAGCTCCTTGAAACACCCACAGCTTTCCATTGTGCGGCTATAGAAATGTTCCTGCCTGGCTGCAAAGCTCCCAGCCCTTGCAGATTTCACAAAAGTTCTCTTCTCGCGAGACCTGACTGACATCTCATCTGAGGTTCTGCTTACGCCAGACCTTCTATCTGTTTATCCAAGAAAGGATTTGAATTGTATCGGTCACCTAATCCCGGAAGACGAATTTAGTACTTTGTGTGGTCGTCCTTCGGCTACATCAAAACAGCGCTTCGAGGTCACCCCGAGATTGATTGGAAGCGAATGGATACCCTTGCCGAAGGAGGGACAGGGACGTCCCGGTTGTATTAGCCGGCCAGGGACGGCCGTCTAATACAACGAAGGCAAGGGTGTCCATTCGCTTCCCGGCACGAGCTCTGTAGCCAACAACAGAAGCCAAGCTCCGTTGATGCGGCTCCCATTGTTCACCAGCACTCCGCACGCGGCTTCATCTTTCCGTAGCCCACAAAAAAGCCGCCGGATGTACCACCCGGCGGCTTTCCCAATCAGACTGAAAATCAGCTCTTCTCAGCTTCTTCCCAGCTCTTCAGCAGTTCCTGGTAGGGAACGGTTTCGCCCTTCGGCTTCTCGTTCTCCAGCTTGGGCTTGGGAGCGCCCGGCTGGTTCAGCCAGTAGCTGGCGTCACGCGGCTCGTTCAGCTTCGGCCCGCAGGTCGCCATCACCTTGGCGCGCTCCAGGCGCATCATGATGTTGTCCTGGGCTTCCGCCAGACCATCCAGCGCCTGCTGCGGGGTCTTCTCGCCACTGGTGACCTGGGAAATATACTGCCACCAGAGCTGTGCCAGCTTCGGATAATCCGGCACGTTGGTACCGGTCGGGCTCCACTGGACGCGGGCCGGGCTGCGGTAGAACTCGACCAGGCCACCCAGCTTCGGTGCCGCTTCGGTCATGGCTTCGGAGTTGATGTCCGACTCGCGGATCGGCGTCAGGCCGACCAGGGTCTTCTTCAGGGAGACCGTCTTGGCCGTGGTGAACTGCGCATACAGCCACGCAGCCAGACGACGCTTCTCAGGCGTGGACTTCATAAAGGTCCAGGAACCCACGTCCTGATACCCCAGCTTCATGCCTTTTTCCCAGTACGGACCATGGGGAGACGGCGCCATCCGCCACTTGGGCGTGCCGTCCTCGTTGACCACGGGCAGGCCGTCCTTGGTCATGCTGGACGTGAACGCGGTGTACCAGAAAATCTGCTGGGCCACGTTACCCTGCGCCGGTACCGGACCGGCCTCGGAGAAGGTCATACCCTGAGCTTCCGGCGGCGCGTACTTCTCCAGCCACTCCTTGTACTTGCGGGTGGCATAGACCGCTGCCGGGCCGTTCACGGCGCCGCCCCGGGTCACGCTGGAACCGACCGGATGGCAATCCTCGACACGGATGCCCCACTCGTCCACCGGCAGACCATTAGGCAGGCCCTTGTCGCCCTCACCCGCCATGGAGAACCAGGCATCGGTAAAGCGCCAGCCCAGGGACGGGTCTTTCTTGCCGTAGTCCATATGGCCATAGACGCGCTTGCCATCGATGGTCTTGACCTTGTCGGAGAAGAACTCGGCGATGTCCTCGTAGGCCGACCAGTTCACCGGCACGCCCAGTTCATAGCCGTAGATGTCCTTGAACTTCTTCTTCAGATCGTCACGCTCGAACCAGTCCGCGCGGAACCAGTACAGGTTGGCGAACTGCTGATCCGGCAACTGGTAGACCTTGCCGTCCGGCGCGGTGGTGAACTCCAGGCCGATGAAGTCGTCCAGATCCAGCGTCGGCGACGTGACGTCCTTGGCATCGCCCTTGATCATGTCAGTAATCGGGACCACCTTGCCGTAGCGGAAGTGCGTCCCGATCAGGTCCGAGTCGTTGACGTAGGCATCGTAGATGTTGCGGCCCGACTGCATCTGGGTCTGCAGCTTCTCGATGACGTCCCCTTCCTGGATCAGGTTATGGGTCACCTTGATCCCGGTGATTTCGGTGAACGCCTTTGCCAGTGTATTGGACTCGTACTCATGGGTGGCGAGGGTTTCCGAAACAACGTTGATTTCCATCCCGCGGAAGGGCTTGGCTGCTTCGGTGTACCAGGCCATTTCCTTGAGCTGCTGTTCCTTGGTCAGGGTCGACGGCTGGAACTCGTTATCCACCCATTTCTTGGCTGCGTCGGAATACTGGTCGGCGCTGGCCTGAAGGCTCAAACCCAGACTGAGCAGGCCGACCGCGGCGCTCAGCATGAGGGTTTGTGGAGTGTTCTTGTTCTTCAACATAGCCAAACCTCGTCTGTTGTTAGTGTTATCGACTACAGGTCACAGGATGCCCCACTGCCTTACGGAGCGTTTTCCCGCACCCTTCTTTCCGTCCATAAAGCCCGCCGGACTTCCTCCCGGGCTATAGATCGAAAATCCTTAACGATCGTTTGCGATCATTTTTTATACATTAGTTCGTATTCGAACCCCTCACAATGTTGTAAGCCGAACACGCTACCGATGTCTGTCCATCACCCCCACCGCAACAGGACCCCGAGCCAGACCACTGAAATCGCCAGGGCAATCCAGAGGCTGGCTTCGGTCAGGCCGAGGAACAGCAGATGAATGTAGGCGCTACTGAGCAGGCCGATAAACAGCCGGTCGCCGCGGGTGGTGGCGATCGGCAGGAAGCCCTTGCGCTCCGCACAGGGCTTGGCCACTTCGAACACCGTCATCACCAGCAGGATGGCGGCGATGGTGGCGAAGAAAATCGCGGTGGGAAGGGTCCACTGCATCCAGGCAATCATGCTCAACCTCCTCAGACCCGGCCCAGGGCAAAGCCCGTGGCCACGTGGTTGCGAACGAACCAGACCACCAACAGGCCCGGAATGATGGTGAGCACACCGGCCGCCGCCAGCACGCCCCAGTCGATCCCGCTGGCCCCGACCGTTCGGGTCATGATGGCGCCAATGGGTTGGGCATCGACCGACGTCAGGGTCCGGGCCAGCAGCAGTTCCACCCAGGAGAACATGAACGCAAAGAACGCGGACACGCCGATCCCCGAGCGGATCATCGGAATGAAGATCTTGATGAAGAAGCGCGGGAAGCTGTAACCGTCGATGTACGCCATCTCGTCGTATTCCCGCGGCACCCCGGAAATGAACCCTTCCAGGATCCACACCGCCAGCGGCACGTTAAACAGGCAGTGCGCCAGGGCTACCGCGATGTGGGTGTCGAACAGGCCGATCGACGAATACAGCTGGAAGAACGGCAGCAGGAACACCGCCGGCGGCGCCATGCGGTTACTGAGCAGCCAGAAGAACAGGTGCTTGTCCCCGACGAACTTGTAGCGACTGAAGGCGTAGGCGGCCGGCAGCGACACCAGCAGCGTGATCACCACGTTGATGGACACGTAGATCATCGAGTTGATGTAGCCGTCGTACCAGCTCGGGTCCGTGAAGATCACCGCGTAGTTGTGGAACGTGAAGTTCTGCGGCCAGAGCGTCAGCGAGCTGAGAATCTCCTGGTTGGTCTTGAACGACATGTTCAGCAACCAGTAGATCGGCAGCAGCAACAACAGGATGTAGAAGGTGATGCCGAATCCACGGCGTTTGCTATGAGTCATGACGGCCTCCTACTTGTCCCGGTCCGGATAGGTGATGGCGGTGAAGAACAGCCAGGACACCAGCAGCACGATCAGGAAATAGACCAGCGAGAACGCCGCGGCCCGCCCGATGTCGAACTGCCCTACCGCCATGGTGGTGAGCGTCTGACTGAGGAACGTGGTGGAACTGCCCGGTCCACCGCCGGTGAGCACGAACGGCTCGGTGTAGATCATGAAGCTGTCCATAAAACGCAGCAGCACCGCGATGACCAGCACGCTTTTCAATCGCGGCAACTGGATGTAGCGGAAGACGGCCCAACGGGAGGCGCGGTCGATTTCCGCCGCCTGGTAGAACGCCTGGGGAATCGCGCGCAACCCGGAGTAGCACAGCAGGGCGACCAGTGGCGTCCAGTGCCAGACGTCCATCAGCAACACGGTGAACCAGGCGTCCACCGGGTCCGCGGTGTAGTTGTAGTTGATACCGATCTCATTCAGGAATCGCCCGAACAGGCCGATGTCACCCCGGCCGAAGATCTGCCAGATGGTGCCCACCACGTTCCAGGGAATCAGCAGCGGAATCGCCAGCAGGATCAGGCACAGGGATGCCCGCTTGCCGCCCGTGGGCATCAGCAACGCGATCCCGATGCCCAGCGGGATTTCGATCAGCAACACCGCCGTCGAGAACACCACCTGCCGCCCCAGCGACGCCTGCAGGCTTTCGTTACGCAATACCTCGCGGAACCAGTCGGTGCCGACAAAGTAGGCCGCGTTGGGCCCGAAAATGTCCTGCACGGAGTAGTTCACGACCGTCATCAGCGGGATCAGGGCGGAGAACGCCACCAGGATGAAGACCGGCAGCACCAGCCACCAGGCGCGGTTGTTGGGGACCTTTCTCATGACTGCGCCTCCTCGGTCTGTTCGTCCACCAGGAATTCATCGACGTACACCTTCAGCCATTGGCGCGGGAAGCCCACATGGACGGTGTCGCCGGAGATCGCCTGGTCCTCATCAATCCGGGCCTTCAGCCGTTGCTCACCCAGTTGCAGGGTGACGATCTTGTAGGTGCCCAGGTCCTCAACATCGAGGATGTTGCAAGGCCAGGTGTCGTCGGCGGGCGCGGCGGTAAGCTGCACAAACTCCGGACGAATGCCCAGCTTGATGTTGCTCGAACCGGTCGCCGCGATGCGTTGTTTGTGCCCGTCGTCGAGCGGGACGTCGATGTCGTCGAAACGAACGCCCTGCTCCGTCACCGACACATCGATCAGGTTCATCCCGGGACTGCCTATAAAGAAGCCCACAAAGGTGTGGTTGGGCCGCTCGAACAGCTCACGTGGCGTGCCGAACTGAACGATCTGGCCGTCGTACATCACCGCGATCTTGTCCGCGAAGGTGGACGCTTCCAACTGATCGTGGGTCACGTAGACCATGGTGATGTTGAACTGCTCGTGGATCTGCTTGAGCTTGCGCCTCAGCTTCCACTTGAGTTGCGGATCAATGACGGTCAGCGGCTCGTCGAACAGGATGGCGGAGACGTCGTCCCGCACCAGACCCCGCCCCATGGAGACTTTCTGCTTCTCGTCTGCCGTCAGACCCTTCGCTTTCTTGCGCAGCACCGGCTCGAGCTCCAGGATGGCGGCGATCTCTTCCACCTTGGCCTGGATCTTGGCTTTGGGAAAGCCGGCGTTCTTCAGCGGAAACGCCAGGTTGTCGAACACCGTCATGGAGTCGTAAACCACCGGGAACTGGAACACCTGGGCGATGTTGCGATCCTTGGGCGAGAGTTCGTTGACCCGCACGTTGTCGAACATCACATCCCCTTCCGACGGCGCCAGCAGGCCCGAGATGATGTTGAGCATGGTGGTCTTGCCGCAGCCGGACGGGCCCAGCAAGGCGTAGGCCCCGCCCTTGTGCCAGGTGTGGCTCATCTGGCGGATGGCGTAATCGCCGGGGCCTTCGGGATGGCGGCTGTAGCTGTGGGCAAGCGAATTCAACTGGATTTCGGCCATCGTCGCTTACTCCGTATCCGCTGGATTGTCATTCACCGAAGCCGGCGCGTGCACCAGATCCCCGGCCTCATCGAACACGAACAGCTTGCTGATGGGCAGATAGATCCGGATGGCGGTCTCGGTGTGGTATTCGTGGACGCCCATCAGTTGCAGCACCAGCTCGAAATGTTCGTTCTTCACGTGCATGAAGGTTTCCGAACCACTGATCTCCGCCAACTCCACCGTCATCGCGAGCTCCAGGTCGTCCTCATTCTGCGGAACCAGACTGATATGACTGGGCCGAATGCCGAACTGGTAATGGCCCGGCGACAGAGAAGACAGCTCCCGGGTGAGCGGATGGTGGGCGTACTCGTCGAAAGTCACGTCGTTCTCGGTGACCCGACCCGGCATGAAGTTGATGGGCGGCTCGCTGAAAAGCTCCGCCGCCGTGGTGTTCACGGGCCGGCGATAAACGTCCATCACCGGGCCACTCTGGATAATCCGGCCCTCGTGGAGCAGTGTCGTGACGCCACCCAGGGCCAGGGCTTCGTTGGGCTCGGTGGTGGCGTAAACCGCCACGCAATTGCGGGCGCGGAACAGCTCCCGCAACTCGGCGCGCAATTCCTCGCGCAGCTTGTAATCCAGGTTGACCAGCGGCTCGTCGAACAGGATCAGCGTGGCATCCTTGACCAGGGCCCGGGCCATCGCCGTGCGCTGCTGCTGGCCGCCGGACAGCTCCAGCGGGTAGCGCTTGAGCAGGTTCTCGATGCGCAGCATTTCCGCGGTCTCGCGCACCCGGCGCTCTATCTCCGAGGGCGCCATCCTGGCCAGTTTCAGGGGCGAGGCGATGTTGTCCCACACCGTCAGGTTCGGGTAGTTGATGAACTGCTGGTAGATCATGGAGATGTTGCGTTTCTGCACGCTCTGGCCGGTCACATCCACACCATCGACCAGCACGCGCCCTTCATCCGGACGATCCAGCCCGGCCATCAGGCGCATCAGGGATGTCTTGCCCGCCAGGGTTCGCCCCAGCAGCACGTTAAAGGATCCGGCTTCGAAGGTGAGATCGGCATCCGCCACATGGGGCACGCCGTCCACCACGCGGGACACATTCTCAAGAGTCAGCGACATGCGTTCGTGTCCTTGTTTTTGTTCTGACTGCGCGAACACCGCACCGGAAGTGCGACGTTCGCTTTCGAAGATAATAAGGCAACGAACATACCAATGATCCTTTTCTCTCCTCTCTATTTTCATATGTACTTGTTTTAAAGAGACTTACCAAATCACCGCGCACTTTCCCTCACGCAAACCGATGTTCGGTTTCGAATAAAACTGTTCACACTGAACATTGACAAGCGAACACTGTGAACACAATATTGAACAATCTTTGCGGTTCCCGAACGCGGATAAAGACAACAACGACACAGGGAAACCACCGTGACCAGGATGACGACAACTGACGATTTCGGTGAGCTGATCGCAGCCTCATGGGCGCGCTGCCACGACTTCGGCCTCACACACGACGCGCCACCGACGGCCCGGGAACTGGATCAGCCGGCGTGCCGCCAGCTGCATGAAGCAAATGGCATCCTGCTGGATACCACCGAATGCGAAGTGCTGCCTTACTACGACAACATCCTGGCCAACAGCCGCTCTCTGATCATGCTGTCCGACAGCCAGGGACGCTTGCTGCGCCACTGGGGGGACCGACGCTTTACCGAGACCGGCCGTCCGGACCTGTTCCGGGAAGGCTGCAGCTGGCAGGAGCGCCATAACGGCACCAACGCCATTGGAACGGCGATCGCCTGCGGCCAGGCCATCCAGGTCCAACGCAACGAACATTTCCTCACCGCGAATCGATTCATGGTGGGATGCGCCGCCCCGATCCGGGACGTCAATCGCCATCTCATCGGGGTGCTGAACGTCTCCAGTGATGCCTATCTGCCCCAGGCCCACACCCTGGGCATGGTGAAGCTGATGGCCATCTCGGTGGAAAACCGTCTGATGGCGCGAACCTATAGCCGGGACTGCTACCTGCTGACTCTCAACACCAACCCCGACAACCTGGATAGCCAGTGGTCAGGCCTGCTCGCGTTCGACGAAGGCGGCGCTATCGTCGCCGTCAACCAGCGGGCCGGCCAACTCCTGGCGACCGAGCAGCTCCACCAGCCGATCAGTGAACTGCTGAACCTCGGTCTGGATGAGCTACTTGGGCACGGTGACCAGGGGCCATTCCAGCTCCGCACCCGCAACCACCGCCGGCTCTTCGGCCTGTTGCGGGCGCCTTCGGCAGCCTCCAACGGGCAGAACCTGTCCCGCCCGACCGCGCCCCCAATCGCACCTGCAAACGGCACACTCACGTTCGCGGACATCGAATTCGGTGACGAACAGGTGCGCCGCTGCATCCGCCAGGCCACCCGGGTTGCCGATCGCGACATCCCGATCCTGATTCACGGTGAAACCGGCGTGGGTAAGGAAGTGTTTGTGAAGGCACTGCATCAGGCCAGCGACCGCCGCGATCAGCCGCTGGTGGCCGTCAACTGCGCTGCGATCCCATCAGAGTTGGTGGAGTCCGAGCTGTTCGGTTACGAACGGGGGGCGTTCACCGGCGCCAGCACGGAAGGTGCAACCGGTTTAATCCGCAAGGCTCATGGGGGCATCCTGTTTCTGGACGAAATTGGAGAGATGCCGGCCCGGGCCCAGGCCCGCTTGCTGCGGGTGCTTCAGGAAAGAGAGGTTACGCCGGTCGGATCCACCGAAGCCTATGCGGTGGATATCCGCCTGGTTTCGGCGACCAACCAGACATTGCGTGAACAGGTGGATGCGGGGACGTTCCGGCCGGACCTGTATTACCGGATCAATGGTCTGGCCATCGAACTGCCGCGCCTGCGCGACCGCAGTGACAAGCGCGCCCTGTTTCGCCAGCTTCATGCCTATTACCGGGACCCGGACCAACCGCCCGAACTGCCCGACGCCCTGCTGGATATCCTGGAGCGGCACCCCTGGCCCGGCAACATCCGTCAACTGATCAATGTCATGCAGGTGGCCCTGGCCATGGCCGACCGGGAAGTGATTGAAACCTGGCACCTGCCAGACGATTTCATCCGGGACCTGAACGCCGCTACGGCCCATCCTGTAGCGCCGACCGCCGAGATAAAGACGGCGCCGCCCGAGCAACGGATTCGCTCGACACTGGACTCGCTACTGGAGGTCTACAACCAGCACCAGGGGAACGTTTCCCGCACGGCGCGGCATTTCGGCTTCAGCCGGAATACCGTTTACAAGCGCCTGCGGGAATTGGGGGTAAGGTAATTCGCGAAGCGGGTCAATCCTGCAACCGGTTGACCGCCTCGACCCAGCCCTCGTAGAGGCGATCCCGGGTTTCCTTGGTCATTTCCGGCGTGAAGCTGCGGTCGCACTGCCACAGGCCTTCGAGGGTTTCGAGGGAATCGAAGACGCCCGCCTTGAGGCCCGCCAGGTAAGCCGCCCCCAACGCGGTGGTTTCGATCAGCTTGGGGCGGTCGACCGTCGCTCCCAGCACATCGGCCAGGAACTGCAGTACCCAGTTGTTTTCCACCATGCCGCCGTCCACCCGCAGGGCGACCGGTCGGACACCATCCTTTTCCATGGCTTTCTGCAGATCCTTGGTCTGGTAACAGACGGACTGCAGCCCGGCGGTGACGATCTCCTTGATGCCCGTATCCCGGGTCAGTCCGAAGATCGCCCCGCGTGCCTTGGGATCCCAGTATGGCGCGCCCAGACCGGTAAAGGCCGGCACGAGATAGACCCCGTGGTTGGCCGGCGTCTGCTCCGCCAGCGACTCGGTCTCCCGGGCCATGCGGATCAGCTTGACGCCATCCCGCAGCCACTGGATCGCCGCACCGGCAATAAAGATGCTGCCTTCAAGCGCATAGGTCACCTTGCCGTTCAGTCGATAGCCGACCGTGGTCAGCAAGCGCGAGGAGGAATGCAGCGGCTTGTCGCCCGTGTTCAACATCAGGAAACAGCCGGTACCGTATGTGCTCTTCGCCATCCCTTCCCGAAAACAGGTCTGCCCGAACAGCGCCGCCTGTTGATCGCCGGCCATGCCATAAACCGGCACCGGGGCGCCCAGCAGTTCGGGATCGAGGGAGCCGAACTCATCGGCAGAATCGAGCACCTCGGGCAACAGGACTTCGGGAACATTGAACAGCTTCAGCAGGTCCGCATCCCATTGCTGTTCGTGGATATTGAACAGCAGCGTACGAGAGGCGTTGGTGGCGTCGGTAAAATGGGAGCGCCCGCCGGTCAGGCGCCACAGCAGGAAAGTATCGATCGTGCCAAACGCCAGCCGGCCCTGCTCGGCTTTTTCCTGGGCACCATCGACGTTATCGAGTATCCAGCGCAACTTGGTGGCGGAGAAATACGGGTCCGCCAGCAGCCCCGTTTTCTCATGGATCATGGCCTCACTGCCGTCGTCCTTAAGCTGCCGACACAGGGTGGCCGCGCGTCGGTCCTGCCAGACAATGGCGTTATAGATGGGCTTGCCCGTCTCCCGGTCCCAGACGACCGTGGTCTCACGCTGATTGGTGATGCCGATGCCGGCAAGGTCTTCCGCCTTCAGGTCGGCCTTTTCCAGGACCTCCCGACAGGTTTCGATGACCGTGCGCCAGATATCCTCCGGATCGTGCTCGACCCAACCGCTCTCCGGGAAGTGTTGCGGGAACTCCTGCTGGCTCACCTCGACGAACTCACCCCGATCGTCGAAAATCATGGCTCGTGAGCTGGTCGTGCCCTGGTCAATTGCCATGAGATAACGCGTCATGATTGCACCCTTTACCGTTTATTCGCTTCTTGTTCGGCTTTGCCCCTGAACATTCACCGGTCAATCCGGCGGTTCTTCGATCAGGGCCTTTGCGGCATTCTTACCCTTTTCGAAAACGAATCCAAATATTTTTTCGTTTTCGGTGATTCGGCCAAGCGACAAGGCACCTTATTGGAAGAGCGGCAAGCGCCGCGATCCGGCCCATCCCGGATAACGTGTTATATTGATTTAATAAATCGTCAAACGACGTGCACTGGGTCGCAGATGCCCGGATTTTCGCAATGCGACCTGACGTCCCACAAACAACAAGAGTGCGGGTATCGAGCATGGCACAGAAACACCGGCAGGATCTGATCATGGAGCTGATCCACCAGAACGGCTTCGTGACGACCGAGCAACTTGTGGACCACTTCCAGGTGACACCGCAAACCATCCGCCGGGACCTCAACCAGCTGGCTCGCCAGAGCCGGGTGCGACGACATCATGGCGGCGCGGGTATTGATTCCAGCACCGTCAACACCGCCTACCAGACCCGCAAGATCATGGACCTGGAGGCCAAGGAGCGCATCGCCCACAGCCTGGTCAGCATGATTCCCGATGGCTCTTCCCTGTTCATCAATATCGGGACCACCACCGAAACCATTGCCCGGGCCCTGCTCAACCACAACAACCTGCGCATCGTGACCAACAATTTACACGTGGCCTCTATCCTGGCAAGCCGCGAGGATTTCCACATCATCATCGCCGGCGGCGAAGTGCGTAACCGGGACGGCGGTATCGTTGGCGAGGCGACTCGCGATTTCATCAATCAGTTCAAGATGGATTTCGGCGTGATCGGCATCAGTGGCATCCACATGGACGGCTCCCTGCTGGACTTTGACTACCGGGAAGTACGCGTGGCGCAGACGATCATCACCAACTCCCAACAGGTCCTGCTGGCCGCCGACCACACCAAGTTCGGGCGCAACGCCATGGTCCGCCTCGGCAGCATCACACAGGCCGATCATTTCTTTACCGACCAGAAACCACCGCACGACATCCAGCAACTGCTGACCGACAACGACGTCAAATTACACGTGGTCTGACGCCTCCTTCCTGCTGTTTCAGCCGGTAATCCGGCGCTCGTTCGATACGCGTCACAGTGTTCGTTTTTATTCTTTATTTTCCTTTACGAATACCGGATGTTTTCGCATAATGATTGCGTTGGCCATAAAATCGCCAAAACGAACAGGCTGGAGACGGAATAGTATGAGCGCGGCAGAAACAGACTACGACCTGGTCGTCGTCGGCGGAGGTGTCAATGGAACCGGCATCGCCATGGATGCCGCCGGGCGGGGATTGAAAACCCTGCTGTGCGAGATGAACGATCTGGCCTCGGCCACATCGTCCAGCAGCAGCAAGCTGATCCACGGCGGCCTGCGCTACCTGGAGCACTACGAGTTCAAACTGGTTCGCCAGGCCCTGGCCGAGCGCGAATCGCTTCTGCGCAATGCCCCCCACATCATGTGGCCAATGCGCTTCCGACTGCCCTACCAATCGCATCTGCGCCCGGCCTGGATGATCCGTACCGGCCTGTTCCTGTACGACCACCTGGCCAAGCGCGAATTGCTCAAAGGTTCCAACAGCATCCGTTTCAACGGCAACAGCCCTTTGGTGCCCGAGATTACCCGCGGGTTTGAGTATTCCGACGGCTGGGTGGACGACGCCCGCCTGGTGGTACTGACCGCCAAGGCCGCCGAGGAAAAAGGCGCCCGCGTGATGACCCGGACCCGCTGCGAACGGGCAGAGCGTTCAGGAGATCACTGGAGTGTGACCCTGAACGACCGACTGACCGGGAAAAGTGAGACCGTCACCTGCAAGGCCATGGTCAACGCCACCGGCCCCTGGGTCAGCGCCCTGTTCCGGGAAAGCCTGAACATTCCAGCGCCCAAGCAGATCCGCATGGTCAAGGGCAGTCACATTGTGGTGCCCAAGATCCACGACGAACCGGAAGCCTATATTCTGCAGAACGCGGATGAGCGCATCATTTTCGTCATCCCCTACGAAGACGATTTCTCTCTGGTGGGGACAACCGACGTGGATTACGAAGGCGATCCCAAGAAAGCGGTCATTTCCGATGAGGAAGTCGACTACCTGATCGGTATCGTCAACGATTATTTCCGCAACAAACTGACACCGGACGACGTCGTCTGGTCCTACTCCGGCGTGCGTCCATTGATGGACGATGAAGGCGGCGACGCTCAGAAGGCCTCACGGGACTACACTTTCGAAGTGGACGGCGGCGATGACAAAGCCCCGCTGATTTCCATTTTTGGCGGCAAGATCACGACCTATCGCAAGCTGGCCGAAGCCGCAACGGATCGCATCTGCGAATTCTTCCCGAATGCCGGCCCCAACTGGACCCGCAGCGCTCCCCTGCCCGGCGGCGACTTTACCAGTCAGGACGATCTGCTCAACGAATTCAAGATCGCCTATCCCTGGCTGCCCACGGGCCTGGCCCAGCGTTACGTGCGCACCTACGGCACGCGAACCCGGACGTTGCTGGACGGCTGTGAATCCATGGAAGACATGGGGCATCACTTCGGCGCCAACCTGTACGCCCGCGAGATCGATTACCTGACCGGGCACGAGTGGGCGGTGGACGCGGAGGATATCGTCTGGCGTCGCACCAAGCTTGGCTTGCGCCTGACGGCGGCGGAACTCAGCGGCATCCGGGACCACCTGGCCAACCGACCGGCCAGAACGTCTGCCGTATCAACCGCCTGACTCCAGGGACCAGCGGTTTCGTGTCAACGGAACCGCGCCCTGCGCCCCCACCCGAACCGTCTCACTGAAGCCCATGCCCCATAGCCCGGGAATCCGGAAACAGAGGGGCAGGTGGAACACCATATTCTCCTCGAATTCGGCCGGCTGCCCGCGAGCGATAAAACCCGAGCCTTCCACCCAGGATGGCGGAAACTGGCCACCAACCGTGTAACCGTACACCCCGGAAAAGAACGCCTCCTGCACTTCTTTCCGCCAGGCGTCCTCCGCGGCGAGTGCCGCGCTGTCAAACGTCGCGCCCGGCTTCATAGCGGTGACCAGCGCCTCGTAGACCCGTCGACACATCCCGGCCATCGCCTGCATGTGGGAATCGGGCGATTCTGCCCCGGCGACGATGGTGTGCATCATCGGTGAGGTATAGCGCTGGTAGGCGGCGCCCAGCTCGATGAAGACCGGCTCACCCGCCTGGATGGGAAAGCGCCGGTGATTGGTATGGATCACGCTGCTGCGTCGACCGGCCACGACAATCGGCTGCATGCTCATGAATTCGCTGCCATGGCGATGCATGGCTTCAGCGGCGGCGGCCGCCACTTCGCTGTCGGTGCGGCCTGCCGAAACGGTTTGCCGCGCGGCCTCAATGCCGGCTTCGGTCAAGCGTGCCGCCTGCTCCAGACAAACCAGCTCCTCACTGGATTTGATCCTGCGGATGGGGTTGAGCAGCCCGGACGCATCCACCCACGCATGATCCGGCAATCGCTTTTCCAGGCCCGCCAGCAACCCGGTCCGCAAACCACCGCCCCAACAATCGATACCGATGCGTTTGCCCTGACCGGCAAGGCAGTCCGCCAGCGGCTCGATGACCTCCTGCGGATCTTCCCAGCGATAGCCGAGAATCCGGTCCACCCGGGCGCAGGCCACCGCCGGACCGGTCTCGATCGACGGCACCTGAAGCACGGACTGCGTCGGACTGTAGGCCAGCGCGGTATGCACCGACACCTCAAAAGTGTTGTACCCGGTCAGGTAATAGATTTCAGCAGGATTTGTGACCAGCAGAGCGTCGAGCCCTTCCGCCGCAAGACGGCGATCGAGCGCCTGACAGCGACGCTGGTATTCCGCATCCGAAAACGCCGACTCCCGGCCACCCAGGACGTCCCGTAACCGTGCTTCGTAGGCCCTGAAATCCATCCGTCACCTCCGGTTCCGGGATCGCACCCCGGCTGGCTGCATGGTTGTTCTGCCCATCTTTACATCGGGTTACCCCGGGACACAATTCTTCTCTGAATGTCGTACGTTAGTCCCATTGATGCCACCACCAACCCTGTTCACACTCAAGAAGCGTTCAAAAAACACCCAATTTAAAAACAACAAGGGGCTCGCGACGCCACCAACCGGACGGGCCCGGGAGACAACGGATCATGTCAATCACGCGACTGCTGTGTGTCGGTATCGTCCTGGCGTTTGCGGCCACCACCCTGTCCGCCGAAACGCTCAAGATCGGCTTCAACTACCCGCAAAATGGCCGTTATAAAGACCAGGGACTGCAGGAACGCCTGGGCGCTTTCATGGCCGTCGAGGAAATCAACCAGAATGGCGGTGTTCTCGGTCAGCCGATTGAACTGGTCATCCGCAATAACAGCAGTGATCCCAAGCAGGGGGCAGCCAATACCGCGGAACTGATCGACCGGGAGAACGCCCGCATGGTGTTTGGCGGTGTCTCAAGTGCCGTGGCGATCGCCTCCGGCGAGGAGGCGCGGAAACGTGACCGCCTCTACTTCGGCACCCTGACATATTCCAACGCCACCACCGGCAGCGCCGGCCACAGTCACATGTTCCGCGAGCCGTTCAACGCCTGGATGGCCGCCAAGGCGATCAGCCATCATCTGCAGTCGCGCTATGCGGGACAGAAATTTTTCTACATCACCGCCGACTACACCTGGGGCTGGTCGACCGAAAGCTCCATGCGCCGCTTCACCGATACCACGGATACCGAGGCGCACCCCGGTGTCAAAACCCCCTTCCCCCGGGCCTACATCCGGGATTTCAAGGCTGCGTTGGAACAGGCCCAGGCCAGCGGTGCCGATGTGCTGGTGATGGTGCTGTTCGGGGACGATATGGTGCGGGCGCTCAACATTGCCTACGAGATGGGCATCAAGGATCAGATGCAGGTGGTGGTGCCAAACATCACCCTGGGTATGGCGCTGGACGTTGGCCCTACGATCATGGAAGGCGTTATCGGCTCAGCGCCCTGGGTCTGGGAAGTGCCCTACAAGTACGACTACCCGCGAGGCAAGCAGTTCGTTGAAGACTTTGTCGAACGCTACAACATGCGCCCCTCTTCAGCCGCCGCGTCCGCCTACAGCATTCTCTATCAATATCGGGATGCGGTGGAGCGAGCCGGCACGCTCAATACGGCTGCCGTTATCCGAGCCCTGGAGGACTATCGCTACAGCCTCCTGAAAGACGAGCAACAATGGCGCGCGTTCGATCATCAGAATGTACAGACCGTCTACGTGGTCAAGAGCAAGGCGCGGGATGAGATCCTGTCGGATCCGCTCGGATCGGACTTCTTCGACATCGTCGACAGCCTCGATGGCGACACCGCTGCCAAGACGCTGGAAGAGTGGCAGGAGGAGCGCCGCGCGGCGGATAAACCGTTGACGCTCTGATCCGGAAGTCGTTGCCTCAGCGCCACTTGGCCTGGGGCGACGAGTAGGTTTCGAAGCGGGAAAGAATCGTCGAGGGGTCATCGCTCACGATCAGCATGTCCCGGTAATGCGGCTTGAGGAATTCCCGATCCCGCATGGTGTCCATGAACGCCAGCAGCGGATCGTAGTAACCGGCCACGTTGTAGAACGCGCACGGCTTTTCGTGATATCCCAGTTGGGCCCAGGTCCAGGCTTCGAAGATTTCTTCCAGCGTGCCGGGCCCGCCGGGCATGGCGATAAACGCCTTTGCCAGTGAGTTCATGCGCCCCTTGCGCTCGTGCATGTCTTCCACGACGAAGAGTTCGGTTACGCCCTCGTGGGCCACCTCACGCTCCTTCAGCATCCGCGGGATGACACCGATGACCTCGCCGCCATGCTCCAGCACCGTGTCCGCCACCACACCCATGAGACCCACCTTGCCACCACCGTAGACCAGCGTATGCCCGCCTTCGGCGAGGGCGCGGCCCATGGCGCGGGCGCTCTGTTCATAGACTGGATCGTTACCGTGGCTGGAGCCACAAAAGACGGCCACCCGCATAGAGACACCCTTTCTGGAAGCGATAAAGCGACAGGAACAGACTGCCGACAAGTCCGGCAGGCAAAACGAGGAACAATGAAAGCAGATTGAGCCGGTCGAGACAACATGGTCCTGACCGGCTCAGGAGATACGGCTCAGACTTCGGGGTTACGCAGGGCTTCGGCGGCCCCCAGCAGCCCGGTGTAGGGCTCCATCACCACATGGACCGGCGTCGATTCCATCAACGGCCGCATGCGACCCTTGTCCTCGAACGCTGCCTGGAAAGGGCTTTCCAGGAAAAAGTCGAGGAAGCGCGGCAGGATGCCGCCGCACAGGTAGACGCCACCCAGGCTGCCCACCGTGAGCGCGGCATTGCCCGCGGTCCGGCCGAGGATCTCGCAGAAATGGCGGAGCGCGTGACGAGCCAGCGGGTCACCGTCGTTCACAGCGGCGTTGGAGATTTTCTCCGGCGCATCCATCGGCGCTGCAACGCCCTGGATTTCAGCGTGGGCCTGGTAGAGATTCAGCAGCCCCTGGCCGCAGAGGATCCGCTCCACAGAAACCCGTCCAAAGCGTTCCTTGAGAATCCGCAGGATGGCAATCTCGGTCTCGTCGGTGGGCGCGAAATCCACGTGACCGCCTTCGGTCATCAACGGAATCCAGCCATCGCGCAGCGGAACCAGCCCCGACACGCCGAGTCCGGTCCCCGGCCCGATGACCAGCCGCGCCCGCCGGGCATTGCCAGGCCCGCCACAGACGTGGACCAGCTGATCCTCTGGCACGTGGGGGACGCCCAGCGCCATGGCGGTGAAATCGTTGATCACCTTGAATGAGCGCAGACCGAACTGCTCGCGAATGTCCCGCAGGCCGAACCGCCAGTGGTTGTTGGTCATCCGCACCTGGGCGTCAGGATCATCGGCCGACGGCACCGGACCGGCAACCGCCAGACAGACGTCCTTGATGCGATCGATACCAACCTTTTCCATGTACGCCCGGATGGCCCCGTCCAGGTTGTCGTAGTCGCCGCAGCGCAGGATCTCAATGGCGTGCGGACGGACATCCCCTTCCTGGGCCAGCGCAAAACGGGCGTTGGTCCCGCCAATGTCGCCGACCAGCTCTACCATGGATTGATCGGTCATGCGTCGTGACTCCAGAAGAAGCTGGCACCCTCCTCCGGCGTACCGGCAGAACGACGCATCCAGCCAAACAGCTCGCGGCCGTAGCCTTGATGCACGGCGCGGAGATCAATGCGGTCCGACTCCCGGGCCGCGAATTCGTCATCGGAGACGTCGATATCCAGCCGCCCCTTGGTGGCGTCAACGCAGATGATGTCGCCGTCGCGCACCTTGGACAGCGGACCTCCGTCAAGCGCCTCCGGATACACGTGAATGGCGGCCGGCACCTTACCAGACGCACCGGACATACGGCCGTCAGTGACCAGCGCCACGTGATAGCCGCGATCCTGCAGGACACCCAGATACGGCGTCAGCTTGTGCAGCTCCGGCATTCCGTTCGCTTTTGGACCCTGGAAGCGAACGACGACGACGCAGTCCTTGTCCAGATCCCCGGCGTCGAACGCCTTGGCCAGCTCGTTCTGGTCATTGAGGACCACGGCCGGTGCGCGCACGATGTGGTGATCCGGCTTAACCGCAGACACCTTGATCACGCCGCGGCCGAGGTTGCCGTCGAGAACCCGCAGCCCCCCTTCCGGCGCAAACGGCTCGTCCGCGGAGCTGAGCACTTCCTTGTCGCCGCTTTCGGTGTTCGACGGCGACCACACCAGCTTGCCGTTATCCAGCGACGGCATCTGGGTGTAGCGCTCCAGACCATGGCCCACCACGGTTTCCACGTCGTTGTGCAGGTAGCCATGCTCCAGCAGTTCGCGAATCAGGAACGGCGTGCCGCCCGCGTCGTGGAACGCGTTGATATCGGCCTGACCGTTGGGGTAGATGCGGGTCATGGACGGTACGACCGACGACAGCTCGGCGTAGTCGTCCCAGTTGATGGTGATCCCCGCCGCCCGGGCAATCGCGATCCAGTGGATGGTGTGGTTGGTGGAACCGCCGGTAACCAGCAGCGCCACCAGGGCGTTGACAATGCTCTTCTCCGACACCATGTCCGCCAGGCCCAGCTTGCCGCCGTTTGGCTTGGACAGTTTCACCACCTGTTCCGTCGCGGCGGTGGTCAGGGCATCGCGCAAATCGGTATCGGGATGAATGAAGGCCGAGCCCGGCATGTGCAGCCCCATGACTTCCACCAGCAGCTGGTTGCTGTTGGCGGTGCCATAGAAGGTGCAGGTCCCGGCACTGTGATAGGACGCGCTTTCGGCTTCCAGCAATTCGTCCTTGCCCACTTTCCCTTCGGCGTACAGCTGACGGATGCGCTGCTTCTCTTTATTGGGCAGGCCGGACGGCATGGGGCCAGCCGGCACCAGCACGGTCGGCAAGTAGCCATAGCTCAGGGAGCCGATCAGCAGGCCCGGCACGATCTTGTCGCAGATACCCAGCAGGAGGGTGGCATCAAACATGTTGTGACTCAGCGCCACCGCGGTGCTCATGGCGATCACATCGCGGGAGAACAGACTCAGCTCCATGCCCGGCTGCCCCTGGGTGACACCGTCGCACATGGCCGGCGTACCGCCGGCGAACTGGGCGACTGAACCCATGCCGTGCGCCGCCTCGCGAATCACATCCGGGAAACGGTGGTAAGGCTGATGCGCCGACAGCATGTCGTTGTAGGCGGACACGATGGCGACGTTCGCCTTGTTCATCAGTTTGAGGGTGTCCTTGTCGGGCTGGCAACAGGCGGCAAAACCGTGCGCCAGGTTGCCGCAGGAGAGCACACCTCGCTGCGGTGACTGCTCGCCGAGTTCCGCCATTCTCCGCAGGTAATCCTCGCGCCCTGCCCGGCTACGCTCGATTATCCGCTGGGTCACTTTCTCCACAATCGGATGCATGTCTCTCTCCTGATTCTTGTCGCGACAACAGTTGCGGCGACCGGCCGTGATCACGGGAACACCACTCGGCCACAACTGTCCAATCATTGATCAAATTATCACATGACACGGCACTTATGGCCGTAATCCTACGTAATTATTTTGTCTTTTTCACGAATTAATCTACATACCCGGAATTAATTTTGTTATGTTTACTACATCGAATTGGTAATCCGACCTGAAAGACCTCTCCACAGGTCCATCAGGCCGCCGACCCGCACAACAATCACAGTCAGCGGAGGCCCGACATGACTACTCGCATCGCTATCAACGGTTTCGGACGCATCGGTCGCAACGTTCTGCGCGCCCTTTATGAAAATGACTACCGCAAGGACATGCAGGTTGTCGCCATCAACGATCTTGGCGACGCCGAAACCAATGCCCACCTGCTCAAGTATGACAGTGTACACGGCCGTTTCGGTGGCGAAGTCAGTCATGATTCCGAATCCCTGACGGTGAACGGCGACCGCATCGGCATCAGCGCCGAACGCGATCCGGCCGACCTGCCCTGGAAAGCCTTTGATGTGGACGTGGTGCTGGAGTGCACCGGTATTTTCACGTCTCGCAAAGCCGCCGCCGCTCACCTGGATGCCGGCGCCCAATGCGTCATCATTTCTGCACCGTCCGGCGACGCCGACGCCACCATTGTCTACGGCGTCAATGACGATACCCTGACCGCCGAGCACCAGATCATCTCCAACGCGTCTTGCACCACCAACTGTCTGGCGCCGGTCGTGAAGGCGATTCACGATGGCGTGGGCATCGAAAGCGGCCTGATGACCACCATCCATTCCTACACCAACGACCAGAAGCTGAGCGATGTCTACCACAAGGACATCTATCGTGCCCGGTCGGCTACCCAGTCCATGATTCCGACCAAGACCGGCGCCGCTGCCGCGATCGGCAAGGTACTCCCGGAACTGGACGGCAAACTGGATGGCCTCGCCGTGCGCGTACCGACCATCAATGTATCGCTGGTGGATCTGAGCTTTATCGCCGGACGCGACACGTCCGTGGAAGAGATCAACGAGTTTGTCCGCAAGGCTGCCGAACAGAACCCGATCCTCGGCTATAGTGAAGAGAAACTGGTCAGCGTCGATTACAACCATTCTTCACTTTCCAGCATTTTCGACGCCAATCATACCCGTGCCAATGGCCGTCACGTAAAAGTCATGGCCTGGTACGACAATGAATGGGGCTTCTCCAACCGGATGCTGGACAATACGCGTGCCCTGATGGCTGCGCACAAGAAGTAAGCGCCGCCGACCAGAACCACTGTTTCACTCACCCTGGGAGATCGCTTTTACCGAGCGATCTCCCGGTTAGCATCAGAGGACACGCTTTCAATGCTCAGGCGCACCAAGATTGTCGCCACGCTCGGCCCCGCCACGGACTCGCCGGAATCACTGGCCGGTATCATCGCAGCCGGAGTCGACGTCACCCGTCTCAACTTCTCCCACGGCAGCGCCAATGACCACATTGAGCGCGCCCGCCTGGTCCGTGAAACGGCCAAGGCGCAGGGTCGCTTCGTCGCACTGCTCGCAGATTTGCAGGGCCCCAAGCTCCGTATCGCACGTTTTGCGGAGAACAAGATCACCCTGCAGGCGGGCCAGACGTTCACTCTGGATGCCAGCATGGACAAGGAAGCCGGTGACAACGAACGCGTTGGCATCGACTACGAACAGCTCATCGACGACGTCAAGCCGGGCGATATCCTGGTTCTGGATGACGGCCGTATCGAGATGGAAGTGGAAGCTGTCGACAGCCACAGCATCACTTCCCGTGTCCTGATCGGTGGCCCCCTGTCCAACAACAAGGGCCTGAACAAGCGCGGTGGCGGCCTATCAGCCGACGCGCTGACCGAGAAGGATAAGCAGGACATCAAGACGGCCGCGGAACTGAACGCCGACTACGTCGCCGTCTCGTTTGTGCGTACGGCGGACGACATGCACACGGCCCGCGCCCTGTTGCGCGAAGCCGGCTCCGAAGCCGCGCTTGTGGCCAAAATCGAACGCGCCGAACTGGCCCACAATCCGGACCAACTGGACGCCGTGATCGAAGCCTCCGACGCGGTGATGGTCGCCCGGGGCGATCTGGCCGTTGAAATCGGCGATGCGGAACTCGTGGGTGTCCAAAAGCACATCATCAACCGGGCCCGCAGCCTGGACCGCGTGGTGATCACCGCCACGCAGATGATGGAGTCGATGATCGACAACCCGATGCCAACCCGGGCGGAAGTCTCGGATGTGGCTAACGCCGTGATGGACTACACCGACGCCGTCATGCTGTCCGCCGAAACGGCTGTGGGCGACTACCCGAAAGAAGCGGTGGAAGCCATGGTGCGCATCTGTCTGGGCGCGGAAAAGCAGCCCTCGATGCACGTCTCCAAACACCGTATCCACGAAAGCATGGAGCGAGTTGACGAGGCGATCGCCCTGTCGGCGATGTACGCCGCCAACCACCTCGAGGGTGTGGCCGCGATCATCTGCCTGACGGAAACCGGCGCGACCCCACTGTTGATGTCCCGTATAAAATCCAGCCTGCCGATCTTCGCCTTCTCCCGTCATCACAGCACCCAGCATCGTGTGGTGCTCTATCGTGGCGTACAGACCGTCCCGTTCGATTCTCAGATTATTCCGAACGAGGAAACCAACGCTCGTGCCGTGGAAGAGTTGATCCAGCGCGGCGTGGTGCAGAAAGGCGATCTGGTCGTGGTCACCAAGGGCGATTACGTCAACGCCCAGGGCGGCACCAACACGATGAAAATCCTGCGCGTGGGAGACACGATCCAGTAACCCCCACCCCACTCTTTCCGACGAACTGCGTGGTGCTCCAACCGACGTAGACTTGGCAGGAGAGCTTACTCCCGTTAGCTCTCCTGCCCTTTTTCTTTCCCTCCGAATCCAATCTCAGTCCAACCCTTGCCTGATGGCTTCAGGATGAGGGGCACCTGGCGGCGCCTCAGAAGCTAAAGCATCTACTAAACGTTTGAGTCTGCTGACAAATGTAGCCGACGCTTCAGCTTCGGAGCAGACCGAAGGGCTGCCAATGCAACCCACCACGAGCAAGGGGTCGGGCGGCCCACGCCGCCTCAGAAGCTAAAGCATCTGCTACACGCTCGGGGCAGCCTGCAACCGTGTAGCCGGGCTTCAGCTTCGGAGCCGCCTGAAAGGCTGCCCCTAAGTTACACGCTACACGTAGGTTGGAATGAGGCCCGATTGCCCACATCGGGATAGGGGGGAGCCTTCTGGCTCCGCCCCTCCCACACCACCCGGCAAGCGGGTCCGCACCGGGCGGTTCGAGAAGTTGAGGTTTACGAGAGACGCGGCACGCCTAACCGGTCGAAGT